>JAKAVY010000018.1 GCA_021827405.1 Thermoplasmata archaeon | reverse complement strand
AAGCGACAAGGTATTACGCTACCTTAAGAGGGTCATAGTTACCCCCGCCGTTTATCGGTCCTTCGTCCCGTTGAACCGGGCTTTCAGATACCGACACTGGGCAGGATTCAGCGGCCATACACAACCTTTCGGTCTCGCGGCCACCTATGTTTTTATTAAACAGTCGGAGCTCCCTGGTCACTGCGACCAGACACCCTCGTGTCTGGCACCCCTTCTCCCGAAGTTACGGGGCTAATTTGCCGAATTCCCTCGCACGAATTCTCGCCGATACGCCTTGGGCTTCTCACCCAGGGGCACCTGTGTCAGTTCTCGGTACGAACCGCGGTTGCCGCACCGCCTTTTTCACGGGCACAGGGCATCATCCGAAGCCCCCATAGGGGGCCCTTGGACCTTTTCCCGGGTTCTCACCATGACGGTACTCCCCCAGGCGACGGATCCTCAGCAGGCTGACATGTGCCCGCTCGAACTAGCCCGATGCGTTGGGCGATGCGCTTTAAGCCGCGGGTCACGGAATATTAACCGTGTTCCCTTTCGCGAGTTCCGATTAAGGACTCACTTAGGATCGACTAACCCTCGACTGATGATCGTTGTCGAGGAACCCTGGCCCCTTCGGCGGACGGGATTCTCACCCGTCTTTGCTGTTACTCCTCCCAGGATTTTCATCGCGACGCGGTCCACGGGAGCTCACGCCCCCACTTCTACCCACGCCACGCGCCTCCATACACGATGACCCCCCGAGGGGGGTCCGCTCGCATATCGGGGGCCGGCTTAGCCCCGTCCATTTTCGGTGCCCATACTCTCGACTGGTGAGCTGTTACGCACTCTTTGAAGGATGGCTGCTTCTGAGCCCACCTCCCAGTTGTCTTAGAATACGGACGCCCTTTGAAATTACACTTAGCCGGCACTTTGGGCCCTTAATGCGAGGCTGGGTTGCATTCCCTTTCGCACGGCGGGCTTACCCCTGCCGCGCTCACTCCCGGCTTCTACGGTGCCCGGCACTTCGGAGTTCGACAACAGGCCGAGGCCTTTCGGCCCCGTATCCCATAATCGGTGCTCTACATACCGGGCCGCCTCCACCGAGACCTACCTGCGAGTAGTTTCTGGAGGAACCAGCCATTCCCAGTCTAGATTGGCCTTTCACCCCTAAGCACAGGTCATCCGAATGATTTGCACATCAACACCGGTTCGGTCCTCCACCTACCTTTCGGCAGGCTTCAACCTACCCACGCTTAGATCGATTGGCTTCGGGTCTTCCACCCATGACTCCAGGCAATCGCACCCCGTCCCTGACCGGTTGCCCGGCTGCGGACTGTCGGTTTCCCTGCGGCTCGGCCGTTCGAACGGCTTAACCTCGCCATGGATCGAAACTCCCTGGCCCGTTGTTCAAAACGGACGCATGGACCCTGCGTCCCCCGCCCGTAGGCGGGTTCGCTCCTTGGGGGCCCATGCGGCTTGTGGTCACCTAGTTTCAGGCTCTTTTCACCTCCCTTCCGAGGTACTTTTCAGCTTTCGCTCACGCTACTATTGCACTATCGGTCTCGGGACGTATTTAGGATCGGAGGCTTATGTCCCCCAACTCCCCGCGCGATTTCCAACGCACGGTACTCGGGATCCCTCCAATCTCCCTTCCGTCGTTCGCCTAGGGGACTTTCACCCTCTTCGGTCCGGCGTTCCAGCCGCGTTCGGCTCCGACGGCTCGGGAGTGCGGAGGTCCAAAACCCCACATCTTCCCCGGGTTCCCCCGGGGAATTCGGTTTGTCCTATGCCGCGTTCGATCGCCTTTACTGACGGCATCTCGGTTGATTTCTTTTCCTCCCCCTACTAGAATGCTTTACTTCGGGGGGTTCCCCATCCATGAAGGATTGACCTTGCGGTCCAGATCTCTGATTCGGTGATCCGAGGATCTCAGGTTCCCTGCGCCTACCCTCGGCTTATCGCAGCTTGGCACGACCTTCCTCAGCGCCCGAGCCGAGCCATTCCCTAAGTGACTTGGAGACAGCTACATTTGACGCACTCAACAAGCGTCCAGAATCTGCGTATGCGCCGGGTCACGCGACCTCGGGCCCACGCCCTCGGTCTCCCCGTCTTCCCCAGCGAAAGCCCCGCTTCACTGGGTGCATCATTCGCTCCTGAGGCAAGCCTCCGGAGCGGGAGCCTTCCACTAGGACCGCTGTATTTAACGCCTTGGATTGACCGAGCCCTCGACCCCCTCCCGGCCCTCCCGCCCGGGCCCCTCCCCCGGCTTCCCTGTGGCATGGGTCACGACCGCTCCTTGATATATCCGGGCGCCCCCTTTTCCCCCATGTCCTCCACGTTGATCCAGATGGGGACCTCTCCCCCGGAAGTGGCCCCCGTGACGCTCACCGTCACGCCGAGTGCCCGGGAACAGATCCGCCGGCTCATGCAGGGCCAGGACGCCCAGGGCAAGGCGCTCCGGGTCTTCGTCCAGGGAGGCGGGTGCTCGGGCCTGACCTACGGGATGGCCTTCGACGAGCCGACCGAGGCGGACCAGGTCTTGGACGTCGGCGAGGGCCTCAAGGTCGTCCTCGACCCGGCCAGCGCCCCCGTCCTCAACGGGCTCACGCTGGACTTCTTGCTCTCCCTGGAGGCCTCCGGCTTCAAGTTCCTCAACCCCAACGCGAAGAGCACCTGCTCCTGCGGGAAAAGCTTCAGCGGCTGATGGCCGCGGAGGCGCCCCCCCTCGCCTTGCTCGGGCGCATCCTCCAGGTGAACGTCTCCGCCGAGGGCGGGCTGCCGAAGAGGGCCGTCCCCGGTCCCGTATGGGTCCGGCGTTCCGGGTTGGAAGGCGACCTCAACCGGTACCGGACGGAGCGCCTCGCCGGCGATCCGGACTCGGCGGTCCTCCTCCTCACCCGGGACGTCATCGAGGGCTACGCCCGGGAGGGCTACCCCATCCGCCCCGGGAGCCTGGGGGAGAACGTGACCCTCGAGGACGTGACCTACGAAGCGCTGGCCCCCGGCCAGCGCTGGAGGCTCGGCCCCCGGGCCGTGGTCCAGCTCTCCCGGCCGTGCACTCCCTGTTCGGAGGTCGAGGTCTACGGGAAGGACCTGGTGGCGCGGGCGCGAGGAAGACGGGGCTTCTACGCCCGTGTCCTGGAGGAGGGGCCGTTGAGCCCCGGGGACACGGCCTACCTGCTTTCCCCGTAGCGCCTTCCCTGCCCCCGGGTTTAAATACGGAGAGGTGGTCATTTCCCTCCAGGTGATGACCATGGTCTCCCGATTGGAAACGGCGGCCCCCAGCGTCGATGCCCCGAAGGAAGTGGCCTTCCGCATGGAGGTCTCCCCCGTAGCCTTAGAGCAGGTCCGGGGCCTCGTGAAGGCCCAGAAGCCCGGCATGGCCGTCCGCGTCTTCGTCCAGATGGGCGGGGGCGGCGGCTGTTGCGGCGGGAGCGCAGGACCCACCTTCGGCATGGCCTTCGACAAGCCCAAGAACGGCGACGAGGTGGTCAAGGTCGATGGGGTCTCCTTCGTGGTGGACCCGTACAGCGCGGAGTTCTGCAACGGCGCTCAGGTGGACTTCGTGAACGAGGGCGGCGAGAGCGGTTTCAAGGTCACCAACCCGAACCTCCCCATGGCCGAGGGAGGGAGCGGCGACGGCTGCGGTTCCTGCGGGTCGAGCTCCTCCAACGGCGGCGGCTGCGGCTGCGGAAGCTGAGATCCCGGACCGGTCCGCCATCCCCCCCAGTCGGTCCGCCCCCCCGGGAACCCTCGGGAGGGACATCTCTTCCTCCGGCCCGGGCCGTTCCGGTCGAGGGAACGCTTTTTCTTCCCCCTCCGGCATCGTTTGAGCGTTCGATCCTGAACAGGTGCATCCATGGCCCGATCCCCCTCCAAGAAGCGTAGCCCTCCACGAGGTCGAAACCGACCGGCCCCGGCCGCCCTGCGGCCTGGCCGACCGAAGAGCGCTCCCCGGCCCGCCCGCGCAGGGCCCCGATCGCAGAGGGCGGCCCCCCGCCCCCGACCGGCCTCTTCCGGTCCCCCGACCTCCCGGCACGACGATCTCGCCCGACGGGAGGCCGTCCTTCTGGAGAAGGGACGGGAGCTGGTGCTCAAGTTCCGGGAACTGGCCCGCCAGCAGGCGGAATGGGAGGAGCATCTCAAGGCCTCCGAGCGCCGGGAGAAGAACCTGGACCACCGGGAGTCCCTCATCGCGGCCAAGGAGCAACGCCTGGCCGAGGCGGGGGTGGTGGAGACCACTGCCGAAGACCTCGCTCGGGCCCGGGAGCGCATCCAGTCCGAGCAAGAGCATGCCCGCGCGCAGCGCACCGAGATCGACGAGGAGCTGCGCCAGCTGAAGGAGCGACGGGAGGCGCTCGCCGGCCGGGAAGAGGCCATCCGCAGTGCGGAGCAGCGACTCGCCGAGAAGGAGCAGCACCTCTCCGAGCTCGAGGAACGGCTGAACCAGGGCAAGGCCCAGTTGGCCCAGGACGAGGCCCGGCGGGGCGAGGAGCATGAGCAACGGTTGAAAGACCTGAGGGAGCGGGTGACCCACCTGGAGGCCCGGGAGGGGGAACTGAAAGGACAACAGCGCGAGCTCGAGGAACGCCAGGGGGAGATCGCCCAGCGCGAGGCCCACTTGAACGAGATGGCGCAGGACCTGGAACGACGGGGCGAGGAGCTCAAGGGGGCGGAGGCGGACCTGGAGGAGGCCGAGCGGGTCCTCGAGGCGCGACAGCATGCGCTCTCCGAGCACGAGGCCACGCTCCTGACCCACACCGAGGCGCTGGCCCCCCACGAGGAGGCGCTCGACCAGGCGGAGGCCCGCGTCCGGGAAGGACGCGAGCGTCTGGCCCGGGCCCGGGAGGCGCTGCGCGATCACCTGGCCGAGCACCAGGACGGGCCGCGCACCGGCGGCGACCCCCCCGCCTCCTGAGGGCCCATGCCATCCCCCGGTCGTCTCCCTCCCACCCCCCCGACGCTTCGCGGACCGTGACCCCCACCGACCCTCTCGTGGTGGAGGCCATGGCCTTCGCGGTCCGGGCCCACGGGTCCCAGACCCGGAAGGATGGCCGGACGCCCTACGTGGTGCACCCGATGGCGGTGCTTCGGCTGCTCGTCACGGGACTGGGGGTGACCCGCCCGGAGATCCTCGCCACGGCCGCGCTCCATGACGTCCTCGAGGACACCCCGACCCCGGCCGAGGCCCTCGAGAAGGCCTTCGGCCCCGTGGTCCTGGCTTGGGTCCGTTCGCTCACCCTTCCGCCCGAGGCCCACGGGGAGGGCGTGCCCCTTGCCGTGAAGACCCGCTACCTGCTCGAGGAGCTGGAGACCCAGCCCTGGGAGGCGCTCCTCGTCAAGGTCTGCGACCGGTGGGACAACCTGATGGACATGGGGGCCGCCCCCTGGGGCCCGTCCCGACGGGAAGGGTTCCGGCAACAGACCGTGGAGTGGGTGGAAGCGGTGGAGCGGCGCCGCGCCCGGAGCCCCGAACCCCCGGAGCTCACGGAACCGCTGGCCCGGGGCCTCGCGGGGCTCAAGGGGGCCCTCCGGTCCTCTTCCGGCTAGGGGAGGGGGGCCGTCCCGGTCCGCTCCGGGCGCGGGAGCGTCAGGTACAGGCGCTTGTTCCGGCTGCCCTTGTTCTCGAGCTTCTGGAGGGAGACGCGTCCCACCTCCCGGGTCGAGCGGACATGGGTGCCCCCGTCGGCCTGGACGTCAAACCCCTCGATGTCGATGAGGCGCACCCGGTCGACCTCGGGCATGAGCTCCCGGGCCACCCGGACCAGGGAAGGGTCGCGTTCCGCCTCCTCCCGGGAGAGAGAGCGCACGTGGATGGGGCGGTCCTCCTCCACCACCCGGTTCACCCCGGAGAGGATCTCCTCTACGGTGGCCGCATTGAGGTCGGGGAGGGACAGGTCCATCCGGGCGCGGTCCTCGTAGATCTGCCCTCCGGTGATCCCGCTGCCGAAGCGGTGGAAGACCACGCCGCTGAGGATGTGCAGGCAGGTGTGGTAGCGCATGTGCGCGTAGCGCCGGTCCCAATCGATCCGGCCGGTGACCTCGGTGCCGACCGGCGGGAGCTCGCCCTCGCCCCGGTGGAGGATCCCCTTAGGACCTTTTTGAACGTCCAGGACCCGGAAGGTCCGTCCTTCCCCCCAGTGCAGGGTCCCCTGGTCGCAGGGTTGCCCACCCCCTTGGGGGTAGAACACGGTATCGGTGAGGACCACCGCCCCCGCCGCGGTCTCCGTCACCCGGCTGGTGAGCTCGCGCTGGTAGGCGTCGGTGAGGTACAGCGCGTCCAACGTCCCTCCGGTGAACGGGAACGCGGTCTGCTCAAAAGGTTCAAGGGCGCCGCCGCTTCGCCGTAGGCATGACCGAGATCCTCCCCGGGGTCTTCCTCTTGGACCCGGCGAACCCGGAGCTTCGGAACGCAACGAACGTGGTCCTCCTGCGCGACGCGACGGGGGGCGGATACACGCTTTTGGACACTGGGCTGCCCAAAGGCATGGTCCCCCGGGACATGGTCTCGGAGGTGGAGCAGTTCTGCCGGGCCCAGAAGATCTCCCCTTCCGCCATCCGTCGGATCCTCCTCACCCATCTCCATCTCGACCACACCGGGAACCTGAAGGCGCTCCAAGCGCGAACCGGGGCGAAGGTCTACGCCCATTGGATGGAGGCCTCCTTCATCGCGAAGGACCCGGTGTACAAGGGTCCCGGGATGCTTCCCCAGGAACCGTTCCGGGTCACGGAGACCCTGAAGGACGGAGATGAGCTCGACGCCTTCGACGGCCTGGTGGCCTACCACACTCCCGGGCACACTCCCGGGCACCTCTCCTTCTACGCTCCCACGCGGAAGATCCTGTTCACCGGGGACGCCGTCATGAGGCCGGACGGCCCTCTCGTGGTGAGCGCCCCCCAGTACACCTTCTCCCAGCAGATGGCCGCCCTTTCCCTCCGCCGCCTGGCCACCCTGGACGCGGAAAGCCTGGTGATCTACCACGGGGAGCCCATCTTAAAGGACGGGAAGCAGCATCTCAAGGCGGCCAGTGACCAGGCCTACGGTGGCAAGTACGAGAACTGAGGGGACCGGCCGCCGGAAAGGCTAAGGGGCCCGGCGGGCTCCCCTGCGTTGGCTGTGGGGTCAGCCGCCGGCACCGTCCGTGCCGGAAACCGCCTCCGGGCCGATGACCCCTGGGTGAGGAAGGTATGCCCAGGGAGAAGGAGCGAACGGCGGACGGGGTCAGGACCGATTGGGCTCCGCCCGCGGCCGTCCTCCCTTCCCTCCTTCCCTGGGTGGACCTCTCTCGGGTGGGCCCGGAGGGTTTCTGGCTCTGGCTGACGGACATCCTACCGCTCCTGCCGGTTCCGGCCCCCGACCCGGGGAGGGTGCCCCCTCCGACCGCCTCGCCAGAGCGCCGGATCGAGGAGCTGGCCCGGACCCTCGTCGGGGCGGCCGGGGAACATGCCCGGATCCGGTTCCTGGCCTCGGAGTACTATCACGACAACACCCGGCTCGCCCGCCGGGTGAAGGCCCTGGAGGCGCTCCTCTCGTTGGACCCGGCGCGGGCTTCCCGGGTCGAGCCGGACCCGGAGAGCGGGAAGGTCGCGGAAGCCTACCTGCCCTCCGGAGCCCGGAACCGGCGGGAGGTCCCATGAGAGGGCCTGGGGCCCCCGGGGAGGGGCCCGCGCCCTTGACCCGCTTTCTGGTGGGATACGACGCGTCCGAACCGGCGCAGCACGCCGCCCTCCTCGCCTTGCGCCTGGCCGCCCCCCTGAAGGCGAAGGTCTGGCTCCTCTATGCCACGGGGGGCTCCTCGGCGCGGGCGGAGCCCGTCCCCCGCGAGGTAGGGGAGGCCCGGCGCACCGCCGTCCTTTCGGCCTTGAGGCATCTGGAGGGGACGGGACGGTCCCTGGGAGTGCCGGTCGAGCCCGTCCTCTCGGACGACCTTCCCCTGGCCGCGCTCCTCCGCCTCGTCCGGGAACTTCCGGCCGACCTCCTCCTCGTCGGGGCCCGGGGGCTCTCCGCCCCCCAACGTCTGGCGTTGGGCTCGGTCTCTTCCCGCCTCGTCTCTGAGGCGCGCATCCCGGTCCTCGTGGTGCCCTGACGAACCGTCACCCCGCCGCCGTGAGATAGATCAGGACCGCGAGCACGGTGATCAGGACGTAGGCGAGGTAACGGCCCGGCCGCCCCGGCATGAGGAACCTCTTCAGCGCGGCGGAGAGGGCGAGCCCACCCCGGACCAGGTCATCGTAGAGCACCTTGAACGCGTCCAAGACCTCCAACTCCACGTTGTAGACCTCCGGGCCCTCGATGGCCACCGCGGTGATGCCCCCGGATCGGCGCCGGAGCTCCCGGGTTCCCAGGAGGCTCCCAAGCATGATCCGGATCCCCGTGCTGAAGCCAAAGGAGGTGTAGGTCTCCCCCACCGGGCTGGGGGCCCGGCCCGAGACCCAGATAGGCACCCGGCGGGACGCGGTCCTCCCTCCGAGGAAGAAGTAGCCGAGGGCGACCAGGGAGCCCAGGGCGATGCCGATGGGCACCGCGGGAGGGGAGAGGATCCCGAAGGGGCTGCCGGAGAGGATGGACCACCGCGCTGGCATGTCGAGAAGCTGCCCCACGGGCGCAGAGAGCGCCTGGTGCGATAGCCCCCGGATCGCCGGGGCGATGAAGGTGAGGACCCAGGGCGCCCCCACGCCGAGGGCAAGGATGGCGCCGGAGAGCGCGGCCAGGGGGGGCCCGGGCCCGGACTGCCGCCTTCCTGCCGGGGAGTCTTGTGGGTTCCACAACAAAGAGAAGCCCACCAGCTTCACCATGGCCACCAGGGCCAGCCCCAGGGAGAGGGCCACGGCGGCCCCGGCGAGCAGGCCCAGGAACTCGAAGGCGGGGCCCTCGAAGCGGTACGACTGGAAGAGGGCCTCGAGGATCATCCACTCGCCCACGAACCCGGCGAGAGGGGCGGCCGCGGCAAAGCTCAACCCCGAGACGATCCCCCCCAGGGCGGCTCCCGGGCTCCGGCCCCGGGCCCGGCCCCGCACCTCGTTCAGATCGAACGTGCCGGTGGCGCGCTCGACGTAGCCGGTGAAGAGGAAGAGGGTCCCCTTGGCCACGGCATGGGCCAAGGCCTGGAAGAAGGCGGCGAAGAGGGCGAAGGCATACAGGGTCCCCAGCCCCTGGCTCCGGGCCACCAGGGCCACCCCCACGGCCACGAGGATGAGACCGTTGTTCTCGATGGTGCTGTAGGCCGGAAGCCCCTTGACGTGTTCGCTCACCGACGCGAAGAGGGCGCCCAATAGGGCCGAGATGGCCCCGATGGCGAGGACCACGCCTCCCCACCAGTCCGGACCGGCGGGGAGCAGGGAGATCACCCGGAAGAGCCCGTAGACCCCGGCCAGCGTGAGGGTGGCGGAGAGGACGGCCGAGGCATTGGAAGGGGCGGAGGAGTGGGCGATGGGCAACCATTCGCTCATGTGGAATGGCGCCACCCCCATCTTGAGGCCGAAGCCCACCAGGGCGCAGAGGAAGATGCCGGTGGAGACCGGCACGGCCAGCACGCTCACCATGGCGAAGGTCCCGGTAGCGGCGTGGAATCCCGCCACCGCGAGGGCGACCAGGAGCGTGCTCCCCTCCCCGAAGGCCAGGAAGACGAGCCCGGCGGAGAGGACCGGGCCCCGACGACCGGTGGCCTCGAGGATCATCCAGAAGGAGGCGAGGGTCATCCCCTCCCAGGCGGCCAGGAAGAGAAGGAAGTTCCCGGCCGCGAAGAGCACGGCGATGGACCCGAGGGTGAGCGCGAAGGCCTGCGCGAGCCCGGGCCCCGGGCGCTCATCGTAGGACAGGGAGAACGCCGAGGCCCCTATCCAGACCACCGAGGCCGAAAGGGCGAAGAAGGCGGAGAGGGCGTCCAACCCCAGGGTCTCGGTCTCCCCGAAGGGGCCCCCGTAGGAGAGGGCGGTGAAGGGTCCGAGGACGAGGGCGGCGGTCGCGGCGGCGAAGAGCAGCGCGCTGCCGGCGAAGGAGAACGCATAGGCGAGCCGGCGGCCCCCCCAGGAGGCGGGAACGGCGGCGAAGAGGGTGGCCAGGGAGGCGTCGAGGAGCAAGGCGGAGGGGTCGATCATGCCGGGACCCCTGGGAGGCATTTCATCCGCCCGGCCAGGGTGAGGACTCCCGCCAGGATGTCCAGCGGACTGGGAGGACAGCCCGGGACGAACAGGTCCACGGGTAGGGTCTCGTACAGCGGGGCCTGGGTCCCCGGGTTGCCCCGAAAGAGGCCCCCTTCCAACGCGCAGGCCCCTATCGCCAGCACGGCCTTCGGCCCGGGGAGCGCCTCGTAGGCTCTCCGCAACGGCTCGAGGATAGGTCGGGTCGGGATCCCCACGACCACCAGCACGTCGGCGTGGTGAGGGGAGTTCACGAAGGTGATGCCGAGCCGGGCCGCGTCGTAGTAGGGGTTGGCCAGGGCGAGGACCTCCCGGTTGCAGGCGAGGCAGCTACCGGCGTCGACCAGGAAGAGCTGGAGGGAGCGCCCCAGCCCCGCGAGGGGGGCGGGGCCCAGGCGTTCCGGGAGCGGTCCTCCCCCCGGGGAGTAGAGGTCCTCCGGCCGGGAGGCGTTGGCCAGTGCCCGGCCCCCGAAGGTGAACCCCTGCCGGGTGCAGCGGGCGCAGCGGATGCACCGGCCGTGGTAAAGCCCGTCCGCCGTGATGGCGCCCGTCGGGCAATCGTCCGCGGCACGGCCCAAGACCGCGATCCGTTCCAGCCCGGGGGGGAGGACGGGGGGCCGGGAGGTCTCGGGGACCTCCTCCCGAGACGCCGGGGCCCGGGGGAAGCGGCTCGTGAGGATGCCGCGTCGGAAGGCCTGACCGATCCAGCTGGGCATCTTCCTCACCCATCCGTCTCGGCGAACGAGAGGCCGAAGCTCTCCAGCGTGAAGTGGAAGTCCGTGAAGACGCTCTGGCGACAGGCGAGGGCGAAGAGCGGCCAGTTCGCCTGGCTGGGGCTGCGGAAACCGGCCTCGAGGACCTTCCCGTCCCTCACCCGGACATCCCAGACCAGGTCCCCGCTGGGGGCCTCGCACCGGGCGAGGCCGCGCCCGGGGGCGACCGCCGGGGCCGGGTCGATCGTCCCTCCCCCCGGCCAGCGGTCCAACAGCTGCTCCAGGAGGAGCAGGCTGGAACGGACCTCCTCCACACGGACCAACGTCCGGGCCAGGGCGTCCCCCTCGCTCTGGTGGGCCAAGGGAAGGAAGAGGTCCCGGTAGGGGGGCGACGGGTCGCGGAGGCGGTCGTCCCAGGGAACGCCGCTGGCCCGGAGGACCGGGCCCACCGCTCCCCACATCACGGCCTGCGACCGGGTGACCCGGCCGGTGCCCTGGAGCCGGTCCACGAAGGTACGGGACCCCTGGAAGAGCTCCCAGAGCGCCTCGAACCGGGCCCCGAGGCCCGAGAGCGACCGGGCGAGCCCCGAGCGGTCGGAGGGCTCGAGATGGCGGGAGGGACCCCGGGGGAGGAGGGCGCCAAAGAGCCACCGGTGGCCGAAGTGCCGGCTGGCGAGCCGAAGGAGATCTTCCGCCAGGGCGTGGGTCTGGGCCTGGCCCACGTTCTGGCTGGCCGCCTCGGCGAGGCGGGCGAGCACATGCAGGTGGTTGTAGACCCGCTGGAGCTCCTGGGCGACGGCGCGGACGTGGGCCTCCAGGCTTGGAAGGGGCGTGCCCGCGGCCGCCTCCGTGGCGAAGAGGAAGGCCGAGGCATGGGATGCACTGTAGGGCCCGGCCAAGCGCTCTACCCGTAGGGCCGCATCCTCCAAAGGCAGGCCGGGGAGGCTTCCGAGGATGCCCCGGGGCTTCTGGCCGAACCCCGGGAGCACTTCCAGTATGCGTTCCCCGTAGGTCACGATCTCGAAGGTGCCGGCCTCCGGCACCCCCATGGAGAACGGTCCGTACGGGAATCGGAAGGTCCCATACCCCTCAACCTCCTCCCCGAGCTCCAGGACCCAGGGCTCCGTGACCGAGGACCGCCAGTTCCGAGCCACCCGGAGGTCCTGGCCCGTCAGCTCCGCGACGCTCCCCCGGACGCTCTGGCGGGCGAGATGATCGGTGAACAGCGCGAAGGACCGGTCCTGGGGGAGGTAGCTCAGCGACCGCTCCCCCGTCATCCCCGGGGACGGAGGCCCCTCTGGGAGAGCGCTCACGGGAGCCCTCCCGGGACGATCGCGGCCGCGGCACGGATGGCGTCCGAGAGGTACGGCAGGCTCACCAGCCCGAGGAGGAGGGCCACGAGCACGTTCCCCCAGGGAAGGAAGGTCTCCCCCAGGCTCTCGGGGAGAGGGGACGAAGGCCCCTGGGGGTCCTCCAGGAAGATCATCCGGCCCAGCTGGGCGTTGACCCCGAGGAAGGCAACCACCAAGGCCAGGAGGAGCACTCCCGCCACGGCGAGCTCCCCGGTGGCGATGGCCCCCGAGAGGATGAAGAGCTCGCCGAAGAACGTGCCGAACGGGGGCGTACCCGTCACCGCGAGGCCGGAGAGCGCCCAGGCCGCGCTCGTCGCCGGCAGGCGGTGGCGGAGGTCCCGTACCTGGCTCATCTGGGGGGTCCCCACGCGGCGCAGGACGGTCCCGGCGCTGTAGAAGGCGGAGGACTTCGCAAAGGCGTGGGCCACCAGGAGAAGGAGGGCCCCGTAGAGCGCGAGTCCCCCCAGGCCCACCCCCACGGTGGCCACGCCCATGTTCTCCATGCTGGAGTAGGCGAGCATCCGCTTGAACGACCGCTGCTGCTGGAGGAGGAAGGCCGCGACCACGGCCGTGACGAGACCGAAGGTGAGCACCAGGTCCTTGAGGTCCGCGGGCACGGGCTCAGGGACCACGTCGTACACCCGGAGGAAGGCGTAGAGAGCGGTGGGGAGCAGGACACCGGAGAAGAGCGCCGAGACCGGCGAGGGGGCCTCCGAATGGGCGTCGGGAAGCCAGGTGTGCATGGGGAAGAGCCCCACCTTGGTGCCGTACCCCACCAGCGCCAGCCCCACCACGAGGATCAAGGAGCTGGTCAGCGGCGGGGGGTGGGCCGCCAGGGTGAAGGCGTCCAGCGTGCCGGTCTCCCGGTAGAGCAGGAGCAGGGCGAAGAGGCTCAGGGTGAGCCCGGCCGACGCGATGATGGTGTAGCGCCAGGCCGCCTCGACGCTGGTCGGCCTGCGTTCCAGGACGATGAGCAGGGCGCTGGCGACGGTGGTCCCCTCCACCCCGATCCACATGAGCCCGAGGTCGCTCACGCTCAGGGTGAACAGCATGGCGAGGGCAAAGGCCCCCAGGAGCCCGTAGTACCGTTCAGGGGTGAGGAACGGCCGGTGGACGTGGGCAAGATAACCCCGGGAGAACCAGGTGGAGGAGGCGTAGACGGCCGCCACCAGGAAGAGGAAGAGGTCGCTCAACCGGTCGAGCCCGAAGTACGGACCGAAGAGCCCCTCCCCGGGGAGGATGAGGAGGGCGGTCCCGGCGGCCAGGGCCAAGAGCGAGGTCCCCCGGGCGATGGATTCGCTCAGGCGCGGATACGGGACCTGGCTGAGGACGGCCCCGCTCGCCGGCGCGAGGAGCACGAGGTAGAGCCAGAGGAGCGAGGAGGACAGGATCATCCCGTGAGCTCCTCGAGGTACTCCTCCTCGGGCACGCCGACCACGCTACGTTGGATGGAGAGGATGACCGCCACCAGGACCACGCCGAGGACGTCCAGGAAGATCACCACCTCCAGGAAGAGGGGGAAACCCCCGGCGAAGAGCGCGCCGGCGTAGACCACAGCGTTCTCCTCCTCCAGGTAGCCCATCACCTGGACCAACGTGTTCGTCCGGGTGGAGAGCATGAGGAGGCCCTCCAGGAGGAGGACGAAGGGGAAGGCGCCGCCGGGGACCGGAGGCAGGCCCGGCCCCAAGGTCTGCTGGAAGATGAACCAGGCCACGATGGCCACGGCCACGGCCGCCAGCGCGTGGGAGGCGACCCGCTGGGAGGCCCCCAGCTCCCGGAACCGCCAGCGGAAGGCGCGGATCTGCCGCCTTAGGATGTAAGGGATGAGGAGGACGCGGATCGCCACCGCCAGCCCCGCCAGGAGGGCCAGGGCGGGGTCGTGGTCGACCCAGGCCAGGTAGCCCAGGAGGATGGAGACCAGGAGGGATTGCAGCGCGATGGCGTCCACCAGGGGCCCCACGAACGACTCGGACTGGAGGTAGAGGGCCGTGAGCAGGATCCCCAGGCCCACCAGGGCCTCCACGTCGGAGGTGGGGAGCACCTAGGGCACCCCCACCACGACGTAAACGAAGATGGACAGGATGGCCAGGGAGAAGGACAGGGCGAGGAAGTCCCGGATCTTGAAGAGCCGTACCTTGGCGAGGGTGGCCTCCACCGCGGCGACCACCCCCACCACCAGGAGGAGCTTCCCGAGGAGGAGGGCGATGTTCTCGAGGGCCCCCGGGACGCTCACGACGGCCGACATCCCCCAGGGGAGGGCGAAGACGTTGACGAAGACGGAATAGAGCAGGAACTGCTTCATCCAGCCGTTCCAGCGGAACAGCCCCAGGAGCCGGCCGGAGTGACCGAAGGTCCGGCCCTCCTCGAGCATCCCGAGCTCCATCAGGCCCGAGCTCTCCACCGGGAGCTTTCCGGTCTCGGCCAGGAGGAGCAGGAAGAAGGCGGCCACCACGAGGAGATGGGTGGGGGAGAGGTACGCCGAGAGGGAGGAGGCCAGGAGGTTGTTGGTCACGTAGGGATTGTTGGTGCCGGTGATCACGGCCACACCGAAGAAGACCACGATGAGCGTCGGTTCCCCCAGCGCGCTGAAGGAGACGCTCCGGCTGGCGCCGAGCGCCGTGTAGTTGCTCCCGGCCGCCAGGGCGGCGAGGAGGGTGACCAACCCGGCGAGACCGAAGAGGAGCCCGCCTCCCAGGAAGTCCACGGTGGAGGCGTAGGGGAGCGGGTACGGGGTGATGATGGGGACGACCACGGAGATGACCAGGTATGCGCCGAAGGCCACGAAGGGGGCGACCAGGAAGAGCCGGGAGGACCCGGCGGGGACCAAGGTCTCCTTCCGCAGGTACTTGGCGAGGTCGTAGTAGGGTTGCAGGACCGGCGGGCCTACCCGGGATTCCGTGAGGCCCTTGACCTTCCCGGCGATTCCGGCGAGGAGGGGGGAGAGGAGCAGGACCGTGGCCGCCTGCAGCGCGTTGACGATCTGTGTGGTGGGGTCCATGCTGGCCTACCGTTGGGGTAGGTAGGCGTCATCGGCCCCGAGGGCGTTTCACCGGGGGGTTCCCCGGCTGGCGGACGCCACCGCCAACGCCGCCGAACATCCCGGGGATATAAGATTGCGAGGGTCCTCCGACCGAGGGCGCCCCCCCATCCCCGGGGGGCCCCATCGAGCACCCAGAATTTCAGGACCCCGATCTACGCTGGGGAAGGGGAAGGGAACCCCATGACGGCACCCTCTGAGCTCATCCCGACGACCGCCTTGCCGCGAGCCCCCCCTGCTCCGGGGGCTGGCCCGGAGATCCGAGACCCGGACGACCTGCCTCTCTACCGCATGGTTCCCGTTTGGGACTGGGCGGGGCACCCGATCCCGGGATACCAGGGGGTGGAGCGGGAGGACACCCAGGAGGTGGTCTCCGTGGTCGGGCATCGCTACGGTCTGGTCCAGCACCGAGCGGTGGCGGAGGCGCTGCGTCACCTGGGGAAGACCTTGGGCCGCCCTGGGGACCTTTCGGAGACCTCCTCCTTCGCCCGGGAGTCCTTCCGGCTCTACGCCGGTGGCCGCCGGTTCGAAGGGAAGCTCGTCCTCGGTCGGAAGTTCGAGCTGGCGGACGGGGAGGAGTTCTATCCGGGTCTCCGGGTCCTCAACTCCCTGGACGGTTCTTGGGCGGTCCGGGTGGAGTCCTTCGCGCTCCGGCTGGCCTGCACCAACCAGCTCTACGCGGGGTTGAACGAGTCCCTCGTGGACCTGAGGGCATGCCACCTGAACTCCAGTCGCGACCTTCTCGCGCAGCTCCAGGCCGCCTTGGACCGGGTGCTGGCCCGCTTCCAGGGGGTCCTCGAGCTCTATGGGCAGGCGATGGCACAACGGATCCCCACCGGAGAAGTGGGCCCCGCGCTCCTCAGGGCGGGAATGCCGGCGCGGCATGTGGAGCCGGTGCTCCGGGACCTACCGGAACACTTCGGTAGCCTCCTGTGGGGGGAGGTGACCCGGTGGGAAGCCTACCAGCGGGTCACGGACTATCTGAGCCATCGGGTCCGGGTAAACCCCGAACGGGAACGGCTCTTGGAGCGGGCGGCTGCGCGGGCCCTGCTCCTCCCGGAGGGCCGTTACGGGGAGGAGGCCCGGGCCTCGCCCTGAGGCGGGCGGGCGGCGCGACCCTACCTCCGGGGAAGCGCGCCTTCCAACGGAGGGGTGAGGGCGGCCCAAAGGGTTTGTGCGAGCGGGTTCTCGGCTCCCTGTGGAAGCGAGGTTAAGGATCGGCTGTTCCTCCTGGACCTCCCCGGCGTGGTGGGGCCGGGTCTACCCGGAAAAGCTCGGGGACGGGGAGCGCCTCCGGCTCTATGCCGGGCTCTACGACACCGTGGAGGTGGACGCGACCTACTACCGTGAGCCCTCGGCCGGGCTGGTGCGGCGATGGGCGCAGGTGACCCCCCGGGCTTCACCTTCTCGCTGAAGGTCACACGCGACCTGCTGGAACTTAAGTCTCCGGCCGCCCGGGAGAGGCTCGAGGCGTTCGTGGGCGCCGCGGCGCTGCTCGGGGCGAAGGAGGGGCCGCTCTTGGCCCAGTTCCCCCCCGGGTTCAGACCCGCAAGGAGCGAGCGATCCCTGGCGACCTTCCTGGAGGCCTTGCCTTCCGGTCCCCGGTACGCCGTCGAGCTAAGGGACGCCGGCTGGTATCGCGGAGCCCCCTGGGAGAGGCTGCGACGACGTTTGACGGACCGGGGGATGGCGCTTACCTGGTCCTACCTCACCTACCTGGCCATTCCCCCGGTCGTGACGGCGGACTTCGTCTACGTCCGGTTCATCGGGGACCACACCACCGTCCCCGAGGTCCGGCACGGGGAGGTCCAGGTGGACCGCTCCGGGACCCTCCGGGAGTACGCGAGGACGCTGACCGAGGTACGGGGCTCGGTCCGGGAGATCTTCGTGTACTTCAACAACCACTTCGCGGGCTTCGCGCCGGCGTCGGTGAACCTCTTCCGGGAGATGCTCGGGTTCCCTCCCGTGGATTTCGGCCGGTCCGTCCGGGCCCCCGGTGGCGGGAGCCAAACGCGTCTTCCCGGCCTGTGATCTTCCCGGCTTCTCGGTCGGGGGAAAGGGACAAAGGGGGGCGGGCCTGGGGAGAGCGATGACGATGAAGGGTCGCGTGTTCTTGGTGGCCGGGGTGGGAAGCGGGCTGGGTTCTGCCGTGACCGCGCTTTTGGCCTCCCAAGGCGCGACCGTGGTGGCGGTGGCGCGCCGACGCGATAGCCTGGCCCCGGTGGAGGCCCATGCCCGGGCCCGGGGGTGGGCGCTCCGTCCGTTCCAGGGGGACCTCAGCGAGGCCGAGGACGTGGACCGGCTGGTGAGCACGGCCCTGAAGGAGGCCGGACCCCTGGACGGCGCCTGTCTCCAGACGGGGCGCTGGATCGCGGGGGACACGCTCCTTCACAAGACCACCGACCAAGAATGGACGGAAGGGCTCCGGTCCAATCTCGACGCCATCTTCCGGGTGGGCCGGGCCGTCCTCCCGCTCCTCCTGGAGCGGCGGCGAGGGTCGCTGGTGCTGGTCTCGGCGGCCGACCGGGTGCGTTGGTCCGGCAACGTCGCGTATTGCGTAGCCAAGGGTGGACTGGTCGACCTGACGCGGAAGCTCGCCCGGGATTACCGACCCTACGGGATCCGGGTCAACGCGGTACTTCCCGGGACGATGGAACACGACCTCCCCTCGTTGGACCCCCCGGACGTGGGACGCCCGCTCCCTTTGGCCAACGCCAGTGGGAGCGGCTCCTGGGAAGTGGCCCGGATGGTCTCCTATCTCCTGGGGGACGAAGGGCGGTGGATCACCGGAGCGACCATCCCGGTCGATGGCGGGTACTCCACGTTCGCTGCGGAGCCCACCTCCTCGGGCTGACGGTCTCTCCCGGGGCTGGGCCGCGGTGAGGGCCGGCCAGAGAGCGTGTGGACGTCCCCCCCCGGACCCCCCGAGGGGAGAGGAGCCGGGCCCCCTCCCGCGCCGCCGTCCTTCAGGGAGGGCCCCAGGGGGGAGAGCGACTGGGGAAGAGCTCGCGAGGTCCCGAAGGGGGTGGACTCCCCGGGCAAGGGACCGCTGGGCCGGCCTCGCCGCTGGGAGGAAAAGGGGGACCGGGGGATCAGGAGCCCCTCTGCGACGGTTCCGAAGGGGCAGGCGGCACCACCCCGGATGGGGGCCCTGTGGCCGACGTGCCGACCGGGTGCCGGTCCTTCCGGCGCGTTCGAGCCGGCAGGAGGTCGCCGTGGACGTATCGCCCTCCCCGCAGGGAGGAGACCAGGGCGGCCACCAGCGTGAGCGAACCGGCCACCACGAACGCCCCGGAGATGGCCGAGCCGAAACCCGTGGACACCGCGGCGGCGAAGAAGTGCGGGGCGAGCAGGCTCGACGTGACCGAGGGGGACAAGGGGACCCAGCCGGGGATGGAGGGGGCCAGGGCCAGGATCGTGGACAGAGGGTTTTGCCCCAGGAAGGCCCCGAAGAGCGCGCCGGTCGGGTTGGCGCCGATGAGCTGGCTGAGGATGACCGTGTCCCCGGGCGGGACTCCCGCCCCGCCCAGGATCGAGCTCGCCCCGGGCCCGAGGCCGGACGCGAGCCCGACGATGATGATGGTGAAGAAGATGGCCAGGGACATCTGTTGCCCGGCGTTCTGCAAGGTGGCCAGCATCCCGGAGGCCGCTCCCCGGTTCTCGGCGGGGACCGAGCTCATCACGGCGGAGGCGTTGGGAGCCGCGAACATCCCCATGCCACATCCATTGACGAAGAGGAGGACCCCCACCTGCCAATAGACGAAGTCCACCGGCTCGAACGATAGCGCGAAGAAGGCCGCCGCCGCGATGACGAGACCGGTCGTGGCCAGGGGTCGCGCCCCGGTCCGGTCGGAAAGCCAGCCGCTCACCGGCCCGGAGACGAGGAACCCGGCGATCATGGGCATCATCAGGATCCCCGCCCAGAACGGGGTCTCCGCGAAGCTGTATCCGTGCAGGGGGAGCCAGATCCCCTGGAACCAGACCACCAAGGTGAGCATGAGGCCTCCCCGGGCCAAGGAGCCGAGGAGGCTCGCCGAAGTACCGGCGGCAAAGGCGCGGATCTTGAAGAAGTCCAGGCGGAACATGGGGTCGGGCACCCGCAGTTCGACGAAGAGGAAGACCAGCAGGAGTCCCGCTCCGGCGGCCAGCGCGCTGAGGACCCAGGGGGACCCCCAGCCCGTGCTGGAGCCGCCGTACGGGAGGAGGCCGTAGGTGATCCCCACCAGGAGGAGGGTGAGCCCACCGGCGAAGGCAAAGTTCCCCAGGGGGTCCAGCTTCTGGCCCGAGAGGCGAACCGAGATCTCGTGGAGCCTCCAGTACGCCCAGAGGGTACCGAAGACCCCGACCGGGACGCTCACCAGGAAGATGAGACGCCAGGTGGGCAGGACGAAGGGTCCGAAGGTAAGGTTGGGGATCCCGGCCAGGATCCCGCCGACCACGAGCCCGATGAGCGAGCCGCCGATGAAGGCGATCTGGTTCACTCCCATGGCCTTTCCCCGCTCTCCCGGGGGGAAGGCATCGGTGAGCAGGGCGGCGGAGTTCGCAAAGAGGAACGAGGCCCCCACCGCCTGGATGAGACGGAAGAAGACGAGGGCCCATCCTCCGGCCGCCCCCTGCCAGGGCTCGACGAAGAGCAGGATCGAGCCGGTGGAGAAGATGGCGAACCCCAGGTTGTACATCCGCGCCCGTCCGAGCATGTCGGAAAGGCGCCCCACGGTCACGAGGAGGGTGGCGGTCACGATCCCGTAGCCGAGCAGTAGCCAGATGAGCAGGGGGAAGTTCGCCTGATAGAAGGGGTTGACCCCGAGGCCCCGGAAGACCACCGGCATGGCGATCAACAGGATCGAGCCGTCGATGGAGGCGAGCAAGCCCCCGAGGGTCGTGTTCGAAAGGACCGTCCATTTGTATTCCATGACTCCCCCTACCCTCCGTCTGCGATCGGTCGGGCCTCCCGGGACCCCAGGGGGATCTCCCCCGCGGGGGATCCCCGGGAATGCTGGAGGCGAGGGAGTCTCCAGCGAATGCGCCTCGCCGGCCCCGGGAAGCCATCCCGTTCCCCGGTCCGTGTTCCGACGCCCGTTAAGGAAAGGTCCCTTTGTAGGCCCTCATAGCCCGGGAGGCCGACCTCCTCCTTGAGGGCCGGCCGCCTTCCTGGGGGATCGACCTGACGGGGGAAGCCATCCCTACCCGGGCCCCCTTGGGCCCGGGCCCTATGGGGATGGGAAGGGCCTGGGGGACGAGCCTTACGCTGCGAATCCATGGCCTTGCCGACGGCCTCGCTCGCCTGCCTCCCAGCGCGACGCGATCCGGGGGAATTGGGAAGCAACAAGGGGCGCGGAACGTTTCTCCGGGGGATGGGTCTCCACCGGGGGACAGAATACGGTCTGTCGAAAGGGCGGATGGGGCAGGTCACCCAAGCTGCGAACCATCGGCAGATAATACCATTCCCTGGCCGGGCCGCGGTTACGGGATCGGACGGCGATCCTTGGCCAGGCGGCGGGTCCCCCCCTTCGCCAGCATGAGGGCGCTTCCAAACGCGTCGCTTCGTGGCCGGGCCGTGACCTCAGCCGGTGAACCTCAACCTCGAAGCCGGGCGCCGCGTGCCCGGGAGGTCCACCAACCCGTGCGTTCAGCAGAGCCGTCGACACTTCCGATATCGTACGACGGGCAGGGCATGCCGTGGAGAATCGTGACCGAGAGCCCGCTTGAAGGATACCGGGGCCGTCGGTCTCCGCCGCCCACCGATCCCCCGGCCGACCTCGAAGGCCTCGGTCTGGTCCCGCGACATGCTCAGGCTCGGGGACCCCCCCGGCGGCACGGGGGACGAGGGGGTCGAAAGGGAGCGGTCCTTCCGCGGGAGAACAGACGGCGGCCGAGGGAGTGGGCCCGGTCGGAATCGAACCGACGACCAACCGGTTATGAGCCGGCCGCTCCACCGCTAAGCTACGGGCCCTGATCGGGCGAGCGATTCCTCCAAGATACGGTTGACTCCCCGGGGGGGGAGAGCGATCTTCCCCCGAAGGGGAGCGCCGCCGCGCGGATTTCCGGGGAGGGCCGGGGAGGCCGGCCCACCGTTCGAACCGCGGACCTTTCGGTTAACAGCCGATCGCTCTACCGCTGAGCTACGGCGGCACCAGGGAAGCCGACCCGCCGGGGGTCTTTAGCCTTAGCCCTTCGCGCGGCCAATCGCCGAGGGACTTTTCGCAGCGGGACCCCCCTGGCTTCGGGCCTTGAAGGCGCTGCTCCGTTCCTTCAGGTGGCGCGTGATCTCGGTCATCCGGTCCAAAGACCGTTCCATGTCCCGGAGGTACTCCTGGGCCCGTTCGGTCACCACGGCCCCCTCGGCGGAGGGTTCGATGACCCCTTGGCGCTCCAACAGGTGGAGCGAGTAGCGTACCTTGTGGATGGGGAGCTTGAGAGCCTCCGAGAGCCGGATGATCCCCATGGGGTGGTTGTCCGAAAGGCGCTCTAGGATGTCCACGTTACGGGCGAGCAGCTCGAGTTCGGCGAGGATGCGGTCCACCAGCGGGGTCCCTTCCATGGAATCGTGGCTGGTCTCTTGAGGGCTTGACATGCTAACCTTTAGCGAGGGACCTGTTGGCCGTATTAATATCTTGGCCAAGGGGTCTGGGAGGAGACGGAGGTCTCCGCGGGAGCGACCGGAGCTTCCCGAGATCGCCGGGCCGACCCGGCCGGGAGAAGCTGTTCCCAGCGTCCCAAGAACCCTACCGGGGTCTCGGTGTCCTCAGTAGAAGTACTTCCAGAAGTCATCCTCCCAGAGGTCGGAGGTCTCCTCGACGGTCCTCAACGGGACCGGCTTCAGCCCGGAGCTCTCCGCCGCCTTCAGCGACTCCCGGAGTTGCGAGGGAGACAGCTCGGAGATCGACTCGAGAAGTCGCTTGACGTCTCCCGCCAGGCCCAGGTCGAGGCTTCGTTCGGGATGGCGCAGGATGAGGCGATAGTGGTGAGGTCCGGTCCCTACGATGCGCAGGACCTGCCACTGCAGCGTCTCCTTCCGCTCCTCCTGGAGGCGGTAGGCCACCAGATTTCCCAGGGCCGTGGCGATGAAGATCTCATCCGGGAGATCCGGCGTGAGGTGGAGGCCGATCTCCAGGCCGCGGCTCATGGGACACCAATCCTCCCGGGGAACAAAGCCCTTTTCCCGAAAGGCCCGACCGTGGCCGGCGGGCGAGCTCGGTCGGCTCAGCCCGTGGCCAGGAGGTAGTAGGCCATCCCCGCCCCAACGGCCACCAAGAGGAGGGTGACGGCCCACTCCAAGGCCATCCGAGACTCGTAACGTCCCTGGAGAAGGTCCTCCCGAACGGCATGAAAGCGGACCAGGGCCATGATGAGGAGGGCGGACCCGGCAAGGACCAGGAGAACGCCCGTGGCCTCCGAGATGGGGGCCGGGACGCTCGCCCCCGCCGTCGATCCGGCGAGCTCACGCAACAGGAGGCCGAAGCGGGCCACCACGAACCCGAAGGCCATGATGGTCACCGCCGTCCGGATCCATGCGAGGAACGTCCTCTCGTTGGCCAGATAGTCGGTGGGGAGCGCCTCCCGCATGCCCTCCGAGACTCACGGGAGAATTAAGACCCATGCGGTCGGGTGGGTGGGAACCTCGTTGGCGGGCCCCTCAGGAGAGGGAAAACCCGCCGAGCCCTGGTTGGAGACGTTGAAGCTGTCGAAGGTCCCGCCCGGTCAACCGTAGGTCTCTCGCCCCGGTCTCCAGATAGGGGGTCCGTTCCTGGTAGTGGGCCAACCCCAAGGTCGCCCCCAAAGCACGGTTGTCCCAAACGTAGCTCACCTTCCGGGAGGCCCTCCCGTCCGTCCCCCGGTCCTCTCCCCCTTCCGAGAGAGTCGGCAACGGAGGGTGGAAGATCGCCTCGCATTGGGTCCGGATCCCATGGACCCGCCATCGTTCTTCCTGAAGCAGTACCCGGCCCGTGCCCCACCAGACCGGGGTCCCCGGGCCGGTCCGCAGGAACAGCACGTGTTGGCCGGGCCGCTTACCGGAGGCACGGGCATCGTCCCAGGAAAGCACGCTCCCCACCCGGATGGTGGCGCTGAGGGATTCGTCCGGGTAGATCTGGATGACCCAGCCAAACCCCGTCCCGATCATGGATAGCTTCCTCCCCCGAGCGCCTGGACCCTGCGGGGGGAGCGAAAGGCAGCCTCCGAACGATAAACCCCCTGCGGCGAACGGGCCGGAAGGGACGGGAAGGGGTCGGTTCCGCGGGTGGCCGTCGCTTTCCCTTCCGACCGTGATGTCTTATCCTTCGGCACAGGCCTCCCACCCCGGGTAAGACCATGATCAAGGTGGCGATCATCATCGGGAGCACCCGGCCTGGACGGAACGGGGAGCAAGTGGCGAAGTGGGTCTACGAGCTGGCCCGGAAACGGACCGACGCGACCTTCGAGTTAGTGGACCTGAATGACCATCCCCTTCCCCTGCTGGACGAGCCCATCCCTCCCTCCGCCGGACATTACTCCAAGCCGCACACCAAGGCCTGGGCGGAGAAGATCGCCGGCTTCGACGCGTTCGTCTTTGTCGCCCCGGAGTATAACCACGGGGTTTCCGGCGCGCTCAAGAACGCCATCGACTTCCTTTACGCCGAGTGGAACAACAAGGTGGCCGGGTTCGTCAGCTACGGGAGCGCGGGCGGGGCCCGCGCCGTAGAGCAGCTCCGGTCGATCATGGCCGAACTCCAGGTGGCCACGGTGCGAGCCCAGGTGATGTTCTCGCTCTTCACCGAGTTCGAGAACATGCAGACGTTCAAGCCCGGCCCCGGCAAGGAGGCCCAGCTCCATACCATGCTGGACCAGGTGGTGGCCTGGGGAACCGCGCTCAAGACCGTCCGCAAGTAACGCCGGGGCCGGTAGCCCGGGGCGAACGGCAGGACGTCCGCCGGGAGCGGCCGGCCACCGGGCAGGGAGTTCGGGGAAGGCGAGCGGGCCGCGCCGAGGAGGAGGCCGGTTCGCGCGGACTAGGGCAACGGCGCGATCCTCACCCCATCCACCCTGACCTCGGTCCGGTGAAATCCCCCGGCCACCACGAGGACATGGTGGGGCTCGGACTGGCCGACGTTCAGCTCGACCTTTTTCGCGCCGGGGGACAAGTGCCACTCCCGGACAACGATCTCCCCGTCCAGTTCGATCCGCAGCTGCTTCGAGAGCAGGCTCCAGTCGACCGTCAGAAAGTGTTTCTCCTTCTCTCCGAATTCAAATCGTTCCGTCACTTCCTTTCAGCCCTCCCCGCCATCTCCCTTGGCCCGGAGGACCGAGACTCGCCTGGGCTCCTGGGCACGCGAGGGGGGCCCCGAACCGCCTGCAGGCTACTATCGGGGGCCCTTACTTCCTTCCGGGCGGGGCACGGGAGAGGGGGTCCACGAGCTCCGTCCCCCCCCACGGACTCGAGGAAGGGTACTTGCTCAGGGAGTCCCCATCACTGCCTTTCCGCTTCCCAGGTAAGGGGCGGACGGCCCGAAACAGGATCCCGCTCGGGCCTCGGTACTTCTTCATCCCCGTTCCCACTAACCTTCCGCGGAAGGCGGGTGCGCGTCGCCAGGGCCTTGGGTCACGCTCGTAAACCGCTTGAGCACCCTCTGGATTGCGATGGGCCAGAGCTCAAGGCGGACGCATCAGCGTCGAGAGTGTTCCAAGGGGCTAGCGGGATGGGCCTCTAAAGCGAGGGGCCCCGCTAAGACTCCCCTACCGACGCATGCCGAGCGCCTGGGGGGGGACTCCGGACCCTCCCGAGGTCCCGAAAGACCCCCTCCGCCCGAGACTCGCGGCGTCCCGCAACGGGGCCCCGGTGCACGACAGCGAAGGGTTTGGGTCTTCAGGCCCGACAGGGATGGATACGCGCAGGACACCCCGCCCGGGGTCGAGGGGGCGAGGTGCTCCCCTCCCCCTGGGTAGCTACCGGACCACTTCATAATGGAGGAGAATTTCTTGGTCCTCCCCGGGCTTCGTCTCGATGAGCTTGAGCGTGCATTGGTCCTTCATCGGTCCCCAGTATCGGGGCCCCTTCCCATAGACGACAGGCATGACGAAGAACCAATAGTCATCGGCAAGGTTTCGCCGAAGGCATTCACGGACGACCGCGGGCCCGCCCTCGAGAATGATGTTGCCACCCTTCTCTCGCTTCAGTTTGGCTATGATCCGAGACAAGTCGCCCCGCAGGATCCTCGAGTTTTCCCAATCCGTCGACTTGAGACGGTGAGAGAGGCAGATCTTCTCTACCCGATCCAGGTATCGTCGGTACTCGAGGAGCCACTTCGGTTCGCCCGACCGGAGGGCCTTCTCGCTCCAAGTACGCTGATGGCCGAGGAATGATCGGCGGCCCATGATGACCGTCGTGACATCATCAAAGCGGTCGTACCACATATGGCGGAAGAGGGCGCTCACTTCCGAGGATGACCGGTCCGACCCCGGATACTTCGGGAACGCACCGCGACCGTCCAAGGTCATGTAAACGCTAGCCGTGACTCTTCGCATCTTCGTGTCCTCCTATCCTGCTCTGGCCTCAGGGCGTCCACAGGGAGCCTGAGATCGCCTTCGTATCCCTTAACAGACATATATCCCTTTATACATGCATTGTCCGTGGCAGACGTCTTCCGGGTCTTGGCCGAACCGTCCCGCCGCAGCCTCCTCGAGGCGCTCCGGGAAGGCGAGTTGCCCGTCAAAGAACTGGTCCGCCGTACGCACATGTCCCAGCCCGCGGTCTCGAAGCAACTGCGCATCCTCAAGGACTCGGGCCTGGTCTCCCTCCGCGTGACCGGCCGCCACCACCTCTACTCCGTCCAAGGGCGGTCTCTGCGGCAAGCCTCCGAGTGGCTTTCCTACTACGAACACTTCTGGCGAGAGGGCTTAGGCAGAATGGACGAGGCGCTGCAGCGCGAGGGAGGGACTCGGAAGAGGCCATGACCCCGCCTGACGAGGCCGAAGTCGCCGTTCGGATCGAGAGAGTTCTGCATGCCCCTCCCGACCGTGTCTTTCGCGCCTTTCTCGAGCCCGACCTGATGCGCCAGTGGATAGTCCCTGACGAGCTCGACCTCGACCGGATCAAGGTCGATGGTCGGGTCGGGGGACTCATCGAGGTGTGGCATTCGCGCAACGGGGTGAGCACCGGGAAGTTCGAGGGGCGATTCGTCAAGATCGACCCGCCCCGCGAGCTAGTCTACCATTGGGCCTTTGTGGGGACGGAGCCGGAAAAGGGGGAGTACTTCGACACGCTCGTCACCCTACAGCTCCGTGCCGCGGCCGAGCAACAAACGCAGATCACCGTGGTCCACGAGCGGTTGGCAGAACTCCGTCAAGGGGCTCCCCATGTCCACGGTCGACTCGCTTCAGGCTGGGAGAACTGCCTTGACAAGCTCGATCGGGCCCTCGTTGAGTCCCCGGCCGACCTGCGCTGAAGTCCCCGGAGCCTCCCAGCGAGCACGGGAGGCTCGGGGAAGGCGGGGAACCGCTCCAGCGACGCCACCGCCGTTGCGGGACCTGTCGGCCCATTGCATGACGACCTGTAAACGCGGCAGCACAGTAGTGAAGGCGCGCTCGTCTGCCCTTCGGCCCTTCGAACTCCTGCCGGGGAATGGTTCGACCCTCCGGAGAGTGACCCGACACAAAGCTGAGGGCGTGCGCGTCTGACCGCCTCTGGGCTCTCGATTCCTGGAGGTTACTGCCCTTTGAGTTGAAACTTTATATCTAGTCGCGGATTGCCTTCTCCGTGGCGCGTCGGGGAGCGAACTCACGAAGGTCTCATGGGGGAGAACGACCCGTCCGCCGTCGCGTGTCGGACCGGGAGGAGCGCCGTCGACTGGCCTACCGTTGGCTCCGCCGAGGCGTTTCTCGAGCCGAGGTCGCCCGCCGCCTCGAGGTCTCCTGGGCCGCCGTCCACCAGTGGGAGAAGCGTCGTCTCGCCCAGGGACCCAACTCGTGGCGGGAGAAACGCCACCCGGGGGCGGTTGCCAAGCTCACCGCGGTCCAGAGGGCCTGCCTGAAGAAGATTCTGCTCGAAGGGGCTCGAGCCTATGGGTATCCCACCGACCTGTGGACCCTCAAACGGCTCGCGGAGGTGATTCGCAAGGAGTTCGGAGCGCGCTACTCCTTGTCCGGGGTCTGGAGAGTGCTGCGGGCCCCGGGCTTCTCCGCCCAGGTCCCGCTGACCCGAGCCCCGGAGAGAAACGACCGCTACATTCGCCGATGGGTCCGAACGATCTGGCCCGAGATCTATCGCCATGCCGGGAGTACGGGCGCCACCTTACTGTTCGTGGACGAAGCGGGCAGCCAGACCACCCCGAATCTCCGTCGTACGTGGGCACCGGAGGGATGGCGTCCACGCCTGAAGGTCAAGGGGCACTGGGAAAAGGTGTCGATCATCAGTGGGGTGACTCTCGACGGAGAGCTCTACTTCGACCTGCATCGGAACGACATCACCGGGACCGAGGTGATCTGGTTCCCCGAGCAGCTGCTCGAGGAGATCCCGGGAAAGGTCCTCATCGTCTGGGACAACGGAGGCATCCACTGATGCCCCGAGGTCGCCACGTACGTCTGGCTCAACCGCGACCGACTCGAGTTGGGGCGGTTCCCGCCCTACGCCCCCGAGACGAACCCTGACGAAGGCATCTGGGACCTCCTCAAGGATGATCGGTTGGCCAACTACTGCCCAACCTTGTTGGACGAACTCGAACGGACCATCCGGGCGGAGATGCGGAGGTTGAAACGCGACCCGATGAAAGTCCGGACCGCAATCCGTCAGACCGAGCTTCCGATCCACGAGTTGGTACCGGCCGAGGCGGCCGCATGACGGCCGGCCGCCTCACGCGCAAGCAGGGGCAACTGGTCGCGTACGTGTACTACTACAGCAAGGTGCACCGTATCCCTCCCTCCGAGAACGAGATCGCCGCGTTCCTCGGAGTCTACGGTCCCTCCGCCCACCAGATGATCCTCCGACTCGAGGCGAGGGGTGTTCTCGCCCGGATACCAGGGCAACCCCGAACCATCCGGGCACTGCTGCCGCGTCAGGAGATCCCGGACCTCGAATAGCAACTTCTCAAGTCAAGCGTGAGTAGCGCGCTGGGAGAGACACCCCAAGAAACAAAGTATCCGGCCGGCCGAGCGAGCCCCGAAGGCAAAGTGAGGCCCTCGGGTCTGGGCGAAGGAGTATACGGGCCCGCCGGGACTTATCTCATCAAGGGTATAAGACCTTCCATCTGCAGCCGGAACCGGGGGCTAAGGGGCCACCAAGACTACCACCGAGAGAGCGTCCAGATGTGAATCACGAGGCTAATCCGGAGTCGCGGCAGGTCGGGGGTGCTCACGATCCCGAGGGCGGTCATGGTGATGTTTCACCTCCGCGCCGGCGACACGGTGAGCCTCAAGCTCGTGCGGAAGGCCACAATCCTTCTCCGAGTGGTCGGGCCCCAGCCGGCGTGAAGGGTGGCGCGGCACCCCGTCGTCGCCGACGAGCCATCCTGACCCTGGCTGGACGGTGCCGACGGTCAGCCCACCGTCTCTGCGCCGGCCCGGGCGCTCCCACACCACATCCGCCCGGATTGTGAGCGTGCCAGACTCGACCGTGTAGGCCGGTGAGCCCGGCTCGGGCCGGGCCCGCCGGACTTCGACGATGTTGGGGATTGTCCTGTCAGTTGGGGTGCCATGGGGGTAGCCGTGGTGGTCGGTCAGGTGGACCGTCACAGGCGCGTGTCCCCGTGTGCCCCCTGCAACAAACCGCGCGATGGTCCGTCGGATTGAGTCCTGCGGGTCTACCGACCCGGCGTACTGCCTCAGCACCTTCGCATACTCGTCGGGATGTCGGGCGCGGAACCACCGCGTCAACTCGGAGGCTGTCGCCTGCGGGTTGAAATCAATGAGTGGGGCGACGTAACTGGAGAGCCAGCGTTTCGCCTCGCCGGACATACGGACACCACTCCGATTGGCGTAACTCCTTGCCTGGATATCCGCCTTCCGATGGACGACTTAACCGCCGAGCGCATAGTCGGTTCTCTTGGGAACTCGCGCGTCTTGCGTCTGCCCGCCACCTGGGAACGCGAGCGGCTCGCCCCCGGTAAGAGGGCCCTCCTTGTCCTGCGGCGCGACAGGTCCATCCTCATCCTACCGAAGTCGGAGGGCGCGTGACCGTCGACACCTCTCGCATCGCCGATCAGCTCAGGGCGCTACTCCCTCCCGGGTCACCGGCTGAGCCACTGATCGACCAGCTCTACGGGGCGCTCTCCGACCAGGAATACCTCGCCCTCGCGATCGCCATCGCGCGGACCATCGCGGCCACGGGGGCTCGCTAGAGGCCGATGGACGCGCCGTGTTCCCCGGCGCGCCCCCCGACCGACGAGCGGGATGGGGCGGGTGCTCAAAACACTTCGGGTGGAGGTCCCAGGCTCAAGGTGCGCTACGCTGCTCGGGACGGGACCATAGAGGTCCTCGAAGGGCAGGAGGGCGAAATCGCGGCCGCAGAGCGTCTCTTCGGAAGACCGCTGCCATCCCGAGCCTTCACCACCACCGGGCGACTCGCTCCTTCTTGGACCGTTACCGTCAAGCAAGCCCCGCCTTCGACGGGTACAACGCCACCGCGCCCGCCGGATGACAACGGGCCCACCGTCGTCATCTCGGTGGATGAGGACGGAGACCCGGTCGAGGCGGTCCGTCGGCAGGACGGTGCCCTCGCCTATGTGCGGACGAACTACAGCAAGGACGGCGAGAAACGGGCCTATTCGGTCACAACGGTCCTGATCCCGCGGTCGTTCGAGCCGACGGTCCGAACGGACGAGTCTGGTGAGCGCTGGGTGGATTGGGCGGCGGGGCCGGACGGCCCGGTCCGAGCGCCGATTCGGGAGTTCACGGACGCCCTCTGCCGGCGGTACGCGATCCGCGGACCATCGGCGCATGCTCTCTCTCTCTGGCTGGACAATCTCCCACCCGTCGGACCAGTGGCCACCCGGTTGGCGCTCTATCCACCTGACTCGAGGCACGTCAACTGGTCAGTGCCCTCAAGCATCTACACGAGGGAAAATGGTCTGGCCCGGTCCCCGAACTCCATTGTGGCTAGTTGGTACCGACCTCGGCCGAAGGACTTCGCGCTCGAGCAACTCCGCGAGCTTCTCACATTCGCCCGGACCCTTAACCAGCGAGCGGTCCTGGCCTTCCTTGCGGGCGCGCCGGTCGCCGCGAAGATCGCCCCCAATCGGCCCCGCGCTTATACGGAGGAGGTTGGGGAGTCGAACACGGGGAAGACCGAGTGGGCCCGAGCCGGCATTGCCGTCCTCTGGGGGCTTGGGGGCAGGCCGAAGGAGTTCCTAGACCTCTCTGCGCTCACAAGTGAATTTCGCTGGGAGGCTTGGTTCGCCACGACTGATTTGCCGCTTCTCGTCGACGAGAGCTTGCTGGACTTGGCCCAACGGCGGAGATTGCGGCGAGCGGTCAGTGGTGGGCTCGGGAGCCGGGGGCGGCGCGATCAGCTGGTTTACACGCTGCCACACACGGCCGCGGTGCTTCTCACCACCAATGTCGAGGTAAGCGAGTTGGACTCCGCGCCATCGGAGCGTCACGGGGACGCACGTCGGCGGCTTCGTCTCGTCTACGGGCGCGAGGACAGGGCAGCGCTGACCCCCCAAAGGCTTGAGGCCTTCCACACCTTCCAACGCGGCTTGAGCGAGGGGCCCGTGGACCCCGACGGCGGTGGTGCTGCCCTCTGGATGCTACGGGACCTCGAGCTCCGCGACCCGGGCCTTACCACCCTGAAGGCCCTCGACACGGGCGACAGGTCCGATGTCCAGTTTGTCTTGGACGTTGGGGCCGCGATGCTCGGCCTCGACCGGATCACCCTCCAGGAGGGCGACGAGCCGGAGGCCGAGGACGCCTTCGTGGACTGGGTGCGGCAAGCGGCCGCCCGATGGGTCCAGGTCACGAACTCGCGTGACCAGCATGGCAACCTGCGCAGGCCCGACGACCCGCTCATCCCGATGCTCTCGGTCCGCACCACCGACGGCAAGACCGAGGCCACGCGTCTTGAAGATGCCGAACTGGTGCTCGTGACGGCAACAGCCCTGCGGGCCTATGAGGTCGAGACCCGCAGGGGGGGACGGACTTCGCCTTGGTCCAAGCTCCCCCAACTGCGGGCGCTGTCCGCGGTCACCGGTCAGCCGGAAGATGAGATCTGCGGGCTGACGCGGGGCCACCTGCGCTGGCTCAGCGGCAAGCGGGAGCGGGTTGCGGTTCTCCGTCCGTGGGCTTTCGCGGGGTCGTCCCTGGATCCGGGGGGGCCTGTGCGGCTGACGGGGCCGCCCCCTCCGGAAATGCCCCCCTCGCCCAGCACACCCAACTCCGCCCCCAATGCGCCACCCCCGCGGGTCGACTCACGCGAGGAAGATTCGGTTCGGCCCGCGCTCGACCTGGCCGACCGGGCGCGGGCTGACCGTCAGACGGAAGATGCCCGACAGGCGGTTGAGAAGGGGGCTGAGGCCCGGAAGGGGCTGTCCTGGGCCCTGCGATTACGGAATAGTTTCACGCTGGGAGAGGCGGAACAGATGGGGGCCGGGTTGGGGATGAAAAGGGAGCAAGTCGAGCGGATCTTGGAGGGACTGCGTACGGCCGGGGAGCTCAAAGGACCACCGACGGGGCCCTACCATTGGGGGGGTCATGGGCGCTCGCCCTAGTGGTCGGCACAGTACACCCCCGCTTATCGAGCCCATCACGGCCCCGCCTTGCATCTCCCTTCCCATACCGAGGGGTAAGGGTCCCCTTCCTTGCATTCCGGGGTCATCATGCACCCCCGCGCGAGTCCCGCCCCCTCCCGACCCGGAGGAGGGGCACTTCCACGACACCGCTGGGCCGTTGCAGGACCCGCCGGGGGACACATGGAGCCCGGAACCACGCATTCCTCGTCAGTGAAGGTGCTCGCCGGTTCCGGTCCGGTGCCGGTCCGGTTCCGGGCCTGTACCGTCAGTAAAACTAGTTATCGGAACCTAGAACCATGGATATCGCGTGTTTCCACACGCGCGCTACGCGCGCGCGCAGGCGCGAGGTTGGGGCGTCGGTCGGTTCCGGGTTCGCGATGGGGTCCCCACCGTCAGAGACTTGGGCTGGTCGCCGGAACCGGCACAAAGCGGCTTCGGTGGTTCCGGGCAGGGCACCCTACTCCCCCTTCACTCCCCCCTGCACTACCCGAGCGGGTCGACACACGTGAGGAAAGGCTGCATGGCAAGGGATGAGGAGGGAGGAGAGCTTCAGCCGTGTCATCGCTACCGTGGAGGAACTCGAATCCAGGGCCATCAAGTTCCACTCGTTCAAGGAACCCATGATAGACTCCTCGGATGACGGGTGCCCGAACATGGGGCGTGACCTCTTACGGGCCATCTTGCCGGTGATTGCCACGTTCGAGTCCAAGCGCAAGCCTGAACGTGTCCGCGTGGCCATGCGAGAAGTAAGGGAGGGCCGCAGGAAGACCCGCTCGGGTAGGCCCACGGGGCGCCCGATTCGCGTGACCCCTGAGAAGGCCCAAGCAATCCTCCAGTTTCGAGCCCAAGGGCTCCCTTGGAAGGCGATAGCAGGCCGTGTGGGGCTTCCGGCAGGGACTTGCTCGTCGGTGGGATGGAAAGCCCGGCACGGGGCGTTGCCAACCCTGTGCTCTGAAAAGGGTCCCTCCTTCCCCGAAGGGACTGTTCTTTGACAAGGGACCCCTTTTAAAATATCTGGTCGATTCTGGTCCATGGTTGATCCGAGGGTGTTCCTCAGCTTCAAACACAACCGTCCAATGCTGTGGATTGCGGAACAGATGAAGTTCGGTCTGGAGCAGCGATTTGTAGAGGTCTACAGGCTGATAGATAATCCTCGAACGGGATCGAAATTCTCGGACCAAATCAAGCAGGGGATTGAGTGGTCCAACGCCTTGATCGTCTTATGGTCCCAACAAGGAGCTGCATCACATTACGTTAGATTGGAGTACCGGCTCGCGCGCGAACTAAGAAGACCAATCGCGCTCGTACTCGGCCAGGGCAACCCCCCTCTCCCGCCTGATTGGAATCCCGACGAACGCTACGAGCGACTTGACATGGTGGCGTTCCCTCGAGGGTTCCTTGCTACTTTGGGCCATCCGACAATAACTTTGAGGCGGTCTTGGGACCAACTCCTCGATCGTCTTGCTGAGTTTGCACGCGGCGCTCGGGATGGGAATGTAGCAGCCCCGCCCCCCTCCCCATTACTATGACTCGGACCAGGTCGGCTGATGGTCGTGGCATTGTAGCGTAGAAGACGGAGGGAACCCTACCACCTACTCTACTTTGGACTCGAGAATCGCTTCAGCGCTCAGCGGATGACCACTAAACTTGCGACATGGATTAGACCGCCCGACGACCAACTGCCTGACGCTGAGCGTATTTGGCCTTGGGTCAATCGGAGAAGGACGCTCGCCGCCAAGCCCTATCGAAGAGTTGTCCTCGTTAGCAGCGTCGTCGGTATGTCACATCCAAGTGCATGTGACTTTAGTATGGACTGGCGGTTGCGGCCAGGTCACGACCGCAGCGGGTACCACCGGAGGAAGCTTCAGCGGCTCCTTCGCGGCTTTCGGAATCCCTCCAGTGGGAGACGGGTTCCTCCACTCACGCAGAAGCTGCTGCTCGATCCGTGCTTCTCTCGAGCGACCATTCTGGCCTCTGTGGGAGGCGCCTATTTCGTGGAGAACAACCTCCACCGTGTCGCCGCGGCGCACATTCTTGATCGAAAGGAGCTCCTTGCCCTGATTCGGCCTTGGGTTCTTCGGAAGGATGCTCCTAAGAATCTTTGCCAGTGGCTAATGGAATTGCGGGTAGGGCGCAGGATATCGGGCTTAGGTCATTCACGAAGATGTTTCTTGAAGTAAGGTTATCATCAGAATCCGATAGACGACGTGGTATGCCTCAGTGTCGACTATCACCCAGCCCGTGACTAGTGGCGCCTCCAGAGCGGTCGTCGGTGTTTCCGCCGACCGTCCTGGGTGTCTCGGAACTTCTTGCCTGAGGCCCGGTGCTCCCGATGGATGAGGGAAGCGGCCCTCTGGAACGCGCTGTTTACGTCGCCCCAGTCCGGGTAGTCACTCCCGGCCAGCGCGGTCCGTTCGAGGTGGAGCGCGTGGCACTCGCAGGGGTTCCTCCAGCTGGCGTTGGCCCCCGTGGGGTCCAAGGTGGTCCTGCTCGCCTTCGCCCACGCTCGGACCTCGGGGGTCCAGTGGGCACTCAGCCCGTCCTGGA
>JAKAVY010000017.1 GCA_021827405.1 Thermoplasmata archaeon | reverse complement strand
GAGGCCCCGAAGGGCGGGGGCCCATTTTGGGTATTTGTACTCCATGGGGGATGGACGCGTCGGGATTTGAACCCGAGACCTCCTGATTGCAAATCAGGCATTCTTCCGCTGAACTACGCGCCCGTGCCCGATCCGAAGGGGCGGTCTATCCTTGCGCCTCTCCCCTCATGCGGGGGGGTCGGTCTCACCTCCGGCTTCTCCCGGGGCCACCGAACGCCACGCCCGGTCCAGCTTGGGAACAGTCTCCCGGCGAGAGATCTCGGCCGGGTCGACCCACTCGTATTCCGTGTGCTCCCAATCGATCCGAACCTTGTCCCTGCTCGTCCGGAACAGGAAGGGGTGCACCACGAAGACCTCCCCTCCTCTCCGAGCGAAGAGGGTGGGGCCCGCCCGTTCCAACCGGACATCCTGGCGTCCCAGGCCCGTCTCCTCCTCGATCTCCCGGAACGCCTGCTCCGACGGCTGTGGCGTCTCCAGGTAGCCGCTCACCCCCGCCCACCGGCCCTGGAAAGATCCCACCTTTTGGGAGCGCTTGAGTAGCAGCACCTTTCCGTCCTCCCGCTTAAGAAAGGCCGTGACCACCGGGCTCTCCTTCACCCCGGGAAGCTCCACCGTTCCCTTCTCTCCGTCCACATGCACGGTCTCCCCATCCACCAGCAGGTCCATGTCCACCCCTTCCACGCAAGGGATCCTCGCGATGACCGCCGCACTCACGACAATGGCATCCGCCCGTTCCACCACGATCGCCACCGGGCCCACGCCGCGCTTCCCGGCCCCGTAGATGACGTAGGGGCCCACCGTGCTCCCTCGAGCCTCCGGGAAGGCCAGGACCGCACCCCCCAACGTCCTCCCGTTCAGCTCACTGGACGCGTTGTCCACGCGACCCGTGAGGGGGTCGATCTCCCCCAGGAAGGAGAGCGGGATCGTGCTCTTGGCCACCGGCCCGCTGGCCTTCCCGGCATACACCTTCCTCCCCTGGAGCTGCATGGGAGTCCGCACGCGGAGGGGCCTATTTGAGACCGAGCGGGCCCCCGAACGGCAAGGAAGGTCCCCTCGGGAGGGTTCCCCCAGGGCAAACCACGTATAGCCTCGCCCACGTCCAAGCCCGCATGCGCTTCTCCATCTTCTCCGTCTTGGATGACGACCCCAGCCGTCGGGCGGCAAGAGGAGGCGACCGGTACGAGGAAGCCCTCGCGTTGGCCCGGGAGGCGGACCGGGACGGCCTGGAGACTTTCTGGGTGGCCGAGCACCACTTCCACCCTGGCGGGGTCCTCCCGGCCCCTCCGGTCTTCCTGGGAGCGGCCTCCCGGGAGACCCGAAGGCTGCGGCTCGGGGTCTTGGTCGCGGTCCTTCCCTTGCATCGGCCTCGGGAACTGGCCGAAGCCCTCCTGACCGTGGATCGGCTCTCGGGAGGGCGCTTGGAGATCGGCCTCGGGAGCGGGTACATCCCCCTGGAGTTCCAGGGGTACGGGGAGGACCTGGAGCGACGCAGGCAGGCCTTTGATGAACGGTTCCCCGAGCTCCTTTCGGCGCTCCGGGGGGACCCGCTCCCCGCCCCGGGTGCCCTGGGCGGGTCGGTCCGGCTCAATATCCACCCGGTCCAGAAGCCTCACCCCCCCCTTTGGATGGCCGTCCAGAGCCGGGAAGCCCTCCCCTTTGTGGCCCGGAGAGGTCTGTCTGTGGCCATGATCCCTTACGCTTCCATGTCCGGTCTCTCCGAGCTCAAGGACCGGGTCGACCTCTTCCGCGGTGCCCTTCCCCCAGGGCTCGAGGTCCGGGTGGCGGCGGCGTTTCACGTTTTCGTCGGGGAGGACCCGAAGCCGGGGGTGGAGGCCCTGAGGACCTATCTCGGCGAACGCCTCTCCACGCAAAGCACCCATTATGCGGCCCGGGCGGGGAAGGACCCGGAGGGCTCGAGCGCCGAGGGCTTGATCGAACGGAGCCTCGCCTTGGTCGGGACACCCGAGGAGATCCGGGGCAGGCTTTTGCAGATCGAGGCTACCGGGATCACGGACCTGCTCGGCATCTTTGATTTCGGAGGCCTCTCCCCGGCGCGCTCCCGTAGGTCCCTGCGAAGCTTTGCCCAGCTCGTGGGACTTCCCCGGGCCAGAAAGGGCTCGGGCCCAGCCGACGCGGTCGGTCCGGCCTCCCAGACCCCGGTCCCAACGGCCGCCCCGGCGCCCCGGTGATCTCGGATCAGGCCTGGGTCGCTCGATCCCCCGTTGGACGCGGTGCCCTGGGTCCCCCCGGGACCCCGGCTGCGGGAGGGGGGGGAGCGGAAGGGGTGGGTCCCGCCGAGAGGTTGGGGGGAAGCACAGGTGTCGCTGAGGAAGGGGGAGCGGCCGGCGTTCCCGGGGGTTTCCCCCCCGGCGCGGGGGAGGCCGGAACCGGATCGGGCCCCTTGGCGGCCGAGGGGACCGCCGGCTTGGCCGATGCGGGTGGGGTGGGGCGGGGAGCCGCCAGGGGGTCCCGGGAGGCCAGGTGGGGTGGGGTGGGGGCGACCTTCGGGGGTTGCAAGCTCACCTTCATGTGGGCCATCATCCGGGTCCAGGCCAATTCCGCTTCGGGGAGACGGTACGCCTTGGAGTCCCGGTTAAGGAAGTGGTGCCGGGCCCCGGGAAGCACCAGGCTCTCGAACGGGAATCCGTACCTCCGCGCCGCCTCTCGCAGCAACAAGAGGGAAGGCGCGGCCACATTGTCGTCCGCTCCGTAGACGGCCAGCACCGACGCCCTCAACGCCTGGAGCCAGCCCGTGGGCCGGATCATGAACGGATACGCGAGGGCGACGGTCTCCACCTCCGGGGTCTGGGCGGCGTAGGCCAAGGCCAGGGCTCCTCCGTAGGATATCCCTAGCACCCCGAAGTGAGTGGGGTCCACCATGGGCCGGGACCGTACATGGAGCCGGCAATCCTCCAGCACCCTGAGGTAGGGCTCTCGCCGGGTCTGGGAGACGGGAACGCTGTCAAAGAGCATCCGATAGCCCCGGAGCTTCGCGTAGGTCGCCAGATTCACTCCCGGGGTCTTCGCAAAGTCGGGAAGGATGACCTCGTATCCCTCGTGGGCCAACCGGACCCCAGCCTCCAACACCTGGGTGGTCAGGCCGAAGACCTCCGGGACCACCAGCACCGAGGGGCGCTTGACCTGCTTGGTGGGGGATAGCACCACTACAGGCGCACGTCCGCCGGGAACGGCCCGGGTAGGGAGGTACTCGCGGGAGGAGGTGAAGGGAGGGGTCGGGGCCGCGGGCTTCGCGTCGGTCTTGATCCAGGCCTTGTTCAGAAAATCGATCACACAAAGCTTGAAGCGCTCCTTGGAGAGCACGATCACCGCCTGCCGTTGATGGCAGATGTCACACACCCCCACCACCCCGGATCCGAACTCCCCCGGGGGGCCCTCCAGCATCAGGTCCTCGTCCGTCAAGCCGTCCTCCGGTCCGGTCCGGGCCCCGGGGGGCCGGGGGGCCCTTATAGCTTTAGGGAAACCAGCCGGTCAAGGAAACGGTGGGGCCCGAGGACTTGAGGCGAGGTGGTGGTCCCCTCGAGGGAAGAGGACCCCCAGCCCCTGGGCCTCGAGCCGGGTCCGCAGCGCCCGGTCCGACGTCACGACCCAGGCCCCAAGTTCCCGGGCCAACGACTCCAGCGCGTCGTCCCCATGGAGGTCGGTGGGTAACGAAGGGAACCGGTCCGCGAACAACCGGGCGGCCCGGGCGTGGGCCCCCCCACGCGCCTCCAGACGCCTGAGCTCGCCGTGGACGCTTTGAGGGACCCCGATGCGCGCTCCCTCCATGAGCCGCTGTACCTCCGCTTCCAGGGGGAAGCGCCGGGTGAACGGAAGAAAGAGGGCGTTGGTGTCCAAGAGTACCCACGGCCGCCCCGCGGGGGGCGGTGGGGACGGGGTGGCATGACCAAGCAAGCGGTCGCGAGCCGGCAACACCCTCTTTGGGACCCCGGCACGGGGGCCTCCCCTCCCTCGCCTCACGGAGCACCCCTTTTCCCTCAGCGTGGGGGCCGCGTCACTTGGATCCCCAAGCTGTCCCGGTCCACCGTTCCGGGACCCGGCGGGCGGGAACGAAGGAGATAGCGCTGGGCCTTCTGGTTGGCCGTCTTGGGGATCTCCGAGACGAACTCCAGGAACTGGGGGACCATGAAGAAGGGCAGCCGCTGCGCCGCGAACTCGAAGAGCTCCCTCGCCTCCACCTTCGCCCCGGGCTTCAATTGCACGTACGCCTTCACGTCCTCCTCCCCCAGCGGGGACGGTACCCCGACCACCACGGTCTCGAAGACCATCGGGTGCTGGTTCAGGACCTGCTCCACATCGTAGGGGGCGATGTTCTCCCCCCGACGCCGGATCACATCCTTCTTCCGCTCCACGAAGTAGTAGTACCCCTCCTCGTCCTGCCATACATAGTCCCCGGTGTGGAACCAGAGGTTCCGCCAGGCCTCCACCGTCTGCTCCGGTTTCTTGTAGTACCCTAACATCATCGAGTAGGGCCTCCGCGGTCGGACCACCAACTCTCCGCGGACCCCCGGTCCGACCGGTCGGTCCATCTCATCCACCACCTGGGCCTCGACGAAGTCCAGAGGGAGGCCGATGGACCCCAGTCGGACCCGGTCCGGCGGGTTCATCAGCGTCGTGCATCCACACTCGGTCATTCCGTAGAGCTCTACGATCTTGAGCCCGAAACGCTCCTCAAACGGCCTCCAGATCCCCTTTTGCGTCCCGGCGGTGAGGGCGACCCGCACCCGGTGCTCCCGGTCGGAGGGCCTCGGGGGCTGCTTGAACAGGACGTTTACCATGGAGATCAGAAGGCTCACGTGCGTGGCCCCCAGACGCCCCGCGACCTCCCAGTAGTCGGAGGCACGGAACCATTCCGTGAACGCGACCGTGAGGTCGTTCAACAGGGCGGTGTGCGTGCTCATCTCCTGGGCGTTGCAATGGAAGAGCGGCAGTTCGGTGAACAGCACGCTCTCTGGCGTGAGCTCGCTCCGGGTCGAGATCGCCCGGGCGGTAGATAGGTACTTTTCGTGAGGGATCACCACGCCCTTGGGAGGGCCCGTGGTCCCGGAAGTGTAGAGGATGGCGGCCGGGTCGGAGGGCTGGGGTCGTGGCAGGTCGGTCCGGTTCGCGGGGGAGCGCGTGAGGTCCGGGAAGGCCTCCACCGAGGCGGGGAGAGCATCGTAAGTCCCGGCGGTGTCATACCCCACCACACGTTGGACCCCGGTGCCCGTCCGGACCTTCTCCACCTCAGGGTACAGCCGGAGGTCTGAGACCACGATCCGGGCGTCGCTGTCCCTGATCTCGTATCGCAGCAACTCCCCCTTCAGCGCGGTGTTCAGCGGGACCATGACCGCCCCCTGGAGGTTGGCCCCGTACCAGAGCTGGAGGAACTCCGGGGAATTGTAAAGGAACAGCGCGACCTTGTCCCCGGGGCCGACACCCCGGTCCTTCAATCCCTGGGCGACGCGAAGGGACCCCTCGTAAAGGGCACGGTAGCTTACGCTGCGTGGGCCGGTCCGTACGGCCGGGCGCTCCTCGTTCTTGCGGGCCTTGCCCTCCAGCAAGGTCGGGAGGTCGTGGTACTCCTCCTTGGGGTCCAGCACATCCCGCCGGACGAGGAGAAGCGATATAGGATTGTGGGCCCGGCCTGAGCTTAGGGGTCCCTGCCGTCCGTCCTTTCCCGGCAGTCCCGCCTCCTTCCGCCGGAACCTACAGGGAGAAGCTCGGGCCCCGGACAGGCTTATGAGCGGGGGAAAGGTCCTCGGCGCTCGCAGCCTTACATGTCTCCGTCCCGGAACTTGCCCTACCGTCCTGGCGTTCCGATCGTTCCGGAGCTCTCGGCGGGAGGGATCGTCCTGGCTTCCGGGTCCCGGGAGGTCCTGTTGCTGCACGAGTCCGCGGAGGACCGCTGGTGCTTTCCGAAGGGGCACGTGGACCCCGGAGAGTCCCTGGAGGGGGCCGCCCTGAGAGAGGTCCGGGAGGAGACCGGCCTGTCGGATTTGTCCTTGGGGAAGGAAGTAGGGCAGTCCACCTACCGTTTCTTCGACCCGGTCCGGGGTCTGAACGTGCACAAATCCGTGGTCTACTTCCTCGTGGAGGCCCGAGACCGGGACCTGCGGACCGAACCGATATTCGACAAGTTTGCGTGGCTCCCCCTCCCCGAGGCCGAGGTCCGGGTCCGCTTCGACTCTGACCGATCGGTCCTGGCGATGGCGCGCGAAGCCCTGGCCGGGTCCCCCGAGGGCTGAGGGGCGCCCACCGCCAACCTCATGTCCCGGATCCCTTCCGTCGCCGCCCGCTTCTCCTCCTTCCGTTTCGACCGGCGGGTCTATCTCCTGGCCACGGCCGCGTTCGTCCGCTCCTCCGGGCGCTCCGCCGCTTACGTCTTCCTTCCGCTCATCCTCTACACCCTCTTTCATCTGAGCTTCCTTCAGGTCGGTCTCCTGACCGCCGCCGTCGTCCCGATCAACGTGGCCGGATACTTCCTCGGAGGGTCCGCCTCGGATCGGATCGGCCGGCGCCCGTTGGCGGCGTTCCCGCCGCTCGTCATCGCCATCGCGTTCGTGGCGCTCTACCTGTGGGGGGCGACCGACCTTGCCCTTCTCGTCGGACTCTGGGCCGGGCAAAGCCTTCTCATCGGGCTGCAGGGGCCGTCCCAGGACGCCATGGTGGGCGACGTGACCACTCCCGCTCAGCGGGTGAATGCGTTCGGGCTCCAGCGGGTCATGGCGAACGCCGGCTTCGCTCTCTCCCCGGCGCTCGGGGGAGTCCTGGCCGGGTACTACGGGCTTCCCATTGTCTTTCTGATGGCGGCCATCACCACCTTCGGGGAGGCGATCCTTCTCCTCCTCTTCCTGAGGGAGTCCAATCCGAGGGGTGTCCCGTCGCCTCTGACACCGGGCGAACCGCCCAGACCCCGGTTCCGGGACCAGTTGCGGGCTCCCTTCCGGGATGGCCTCCTCTTGACCCTGGGGCTGCTGGGGGCGGGACTGGCGCTGGTCAGCGGACAGTTCGGGACCCCGCTCGCCCTCTTTCTCGAAGGGGTCCGGGGTTATTCGTACGCCGGGATCGGTCTGTTGTACTCGCTCAATGGGATCCTGGTGGTCACCCTCCAGCTCCCGATCTCCTGGAACCTCCGACGTCGCCCCTTGCTCTGGATGGCGGCGGGGACGGGCTTCTACGCAGTGGCGTACCTCGTCCTCGAGGCGGGGGCCGCTTACGGGGTCGCCCTGATGGCGATCTCCCTTCTGACCGTGGGGGAGGACATCGTGGCCCCCTTGCAGTCGTCCCTGGTGGCGGGGCTTTCGGGACGGAGGGGGAGAGGGAGCTACTACGGGGCTTACAACACCCTCACCAACAGCGCCCGGGCGGCGGCCCCCGCGGTGGGGACCCTTCTCCTGGGGCTCGGGAACCAGGGGCCGTTACTCCTCTGGGGGACCATGGGGGCGCTGGGCCTCACCGTGGCGGGGGCTTTCGTGGTCTTCGAACGGCGGACCGGCTGGACCGGGCTCCTCCCCCCCCGCCCCAGGCTCGAGACGGAGTGATGGCGTCCGAGGTGTCCCCTCCGAGGGCTTCCCGGGCGAAGGTCCGGACGTTCGGGCCTAGCAGAGGAACGGTGAGCTCCTGCCGCGAGAACCACCGGAGGGCTTCCGACTCCGGGTTCCGCCGCAGCCGGCCCCGCGCCCTCCGGCAGAAGTAGACCAGGTCCACGTGGTCATGCTGGGAGTCGATACGCTCTACCTGAACGTGATGAGGGTCCGGGAGCAGGCGGACCCCGCGTTCCTTCCCCCGCCTTGAGGCCCGGGCGGCGGGATGGACCGTAAGCCCGGTCTCCTCCCTAAACTCTCGGACCAGCGCGGTCCAGGGGTCCTCGTCTTCCTCCACGTGGCCCCCAGGAGGAAGCCAGCGTCGGAGCTTGCGGTGGAACAAGAGCAGGACCCGGCGATGGTATACCAGATACCCGGTGACGACGAAGTGCTTCCGGCGGCCTCCGTGAACGGACGCCACCCCGGAGCCCCCCATGCCCCTCGGAGCCCCGGTCGATCGCCGTCCCGCCATTCAAGTTCCGGGGGTCTGAGCCGGCCGATCCGTCCGTCGGGCCATCCGGGCTTCCAGTCGTTGTTTGACCGCGGGCCACTCCTCCTCGAGGATACTATAGTACACCGAGTCCCGGCGGAACCCGTCCGGGAGGATGACCTGGTGGCGGAGCACCCCCTCCCGAACCGCCCCGAGAGCCTCAATGGCGCGCTGGGAATGGAGGTTCCGGGCGTCGCTCTTGATCTGCACCCGGATCACCCCTTCCTTCTCGAAGGCGTGCCGCAGCATGAGAAATTTGGCCTCCACGTTGACCCCGGTCCCCCAGAGCGGTCGGCTCAACCAGGTCCCCCCGATCTCCACCCCTCGGTTCTCCCGGTCGATCCCCATGAAGCGGGTCATACCCACCGGGCGTTCCCCCGGAAGTTCCATCACGGTGAACGGGAGGTCCATCCCCGCCCTCTGGTCCCGGAGCCGCTCTTCGATGTACCGTTCCATGGAGGGCCGGTCCACCAGTGTCCCTCCCCGGAAGTACCTCCAGATCTCCCGGTCTCCCGCCACCGCGACCAGGGCATCCACGTGCTCCCGGTCCAGGGGGACCAGCCGGACCCGATCCCCGGTGAGGGTCACAGGAGCCCGGAAACCGTCTGCCGGCACGGATAGGGGAGCGCCCCGGTGATTTGAGATTTCCAGTCTCGTAGGATCGCTCCCCCTCGTTCCGGTAGCCTTCTTGTACCCGCCCCGGTTCGAGGCACCATGGACAGCGAGGAGGTTTCCCCGGACATCGCATCCCAGGTCGCTCGCCAGGTGCTGAGGAGGAACCTCGGGCTCAAACGCGGCCAGAGCGTCCTCATCGAGACCTGGACCCACTCCCTCCCCTGGGCCCGGGGGTTCATCTTGGAGGCCCGAAGGATGGGGGCCCGTCCTTTGACGCTCTACGAGGACGAGGGAGCCTACTGGGAGAGTCTGGAGAAGCTCGGCCCCGCTTCCGTGGGGGAGGGCTGCGCTGCCGAGTGGGGAGCGCTCTCCAAGGCCGACGCGTATGTCTTCTTCTGGGGGCCGGGCGATCGTGCGCGCTATGAGCGCCTGGCGGGAAAGGTCCGGGCCCGGGCCACGGCATACAACGAGCAGTGGTACAAGACCGCCGGGAGGGCGCATCTATGCGGCGCCCGGATGGAGTTGGGTCGGGTCACTCCCTCCCTGGCCGTAGCCTTCGGGGTGGACCTGGAGCGGTGGCGCGAGGAGATCGTCCGGGCGACCCTGGTCGACCCGGCCACCCTGTCCCGTGCAGGCCGTCCGTTGGTCCGCGCGCTGGCCGGTGGGAAGCTCCTCCAGGTGCGCCACCCGAACGGGACCGCCCTGTCCATCCCCCTCAGACGGGCGCGGCCGACCCTCGCCACCGGCGTGGTCCCCCCGGACCCGAAGGCGGGGATCTTCGATCGGTTCCTCACCCTTCCCTCCGGGTCGGTGACCCTCCCTCTGGATGGGAAGGGTGTGGAAGGTACCTTGGTGGCGGACCGCCCGAGCGTGCCGGCGCTCACCCGATGGGAGGGAGGGCGCTGGGACTTCAAGGAGGGACGCCTCGTGGACCACCAATTCAGCGGCGGGTCCGAGGCGTTCAACGAGGCCTTCGAGAAGGGGGGAAAGGGCCGGGAGAGCGCGAGCTGGCTTGCCCTGGGGCTGAACCCGGAGCTCAAGATGGCCCCCCAGTACGAGGACACGCAAGCCGGTGTCCTGTCCCTCGGGATCGGCAGGAACTTGGGCCTCGGGGGGCACAACGCAAGCTCGCTGTTCGGATACCTCTCCCTGGGGGGCGCGGAGATCACCCTAGATGGGAAGCCCCTCCCTCTTCCTCCCTTGCCGTCGACCTCCCCCTAGCGAGTCCCCGGCGGGAGGAGGCGGGGATGCCAGTGGGGGAGCTCCGCGCCGCCAGACCGACGTATCCGTTCCCTCTTGCCCGCTGGATCCTCGACCACGCGGGAATCCCGCACGACCTCGCCCAGAGCGGGATGAAGGGGGTCTTGACCCGTGCCGGTTCCGCTCTAAGGGCACCGGTGAAGGGAGAAGCGGGGGAGCTACGTACGGCCTTGGCGAAGCTCCACGGTGTCCCCCCGGAGAACCTGTTCCTCACCCATGGGGCCACCGAGGCCAACGGACTTGTGCTCCTCACCCTCCTTCGATCTCTCTCTCGCTCGCTGGGTCGGACCCCCCGTGTGCGCCTCTTCTTTCCGGAGTACCCCCCCCTCCGCGACATGGCTCTCTGGGGGGGCGCACGCCTGGCGAGGGACCGGGAGGAGCCCGACCTGGTGGTCCTTTCCAATCCCAACAACCCGTCCGGGATCTCGCATCCGTACGACCCGATGCAAGCGCTGATGGGGGGTCCTGCTCCGGTCCTGGTGGATGAGACCTTCCGGGAGTTCTCGGACCGCCCTACGCTGGCCCGTCGCCGTGCCGGTAAGGTCTGGGTCACCGGGACGTTCACCAAGGTGTACGGGGCGGACGCGATCCGGGTCGGGTTCGTGGTGGTCCCGCCCGGGCTCGAAGACCCGTTCGGCGCCTTTCAGGGGCTCTTTCTGGATACCCTGCCCGCCGCCTCCGTGGAAAGCGCCCTCGCGTTGCTACGGGACCGCCCGGCCATTCTTCGGGAGAGTCGGGAGCTCTTCCGGAGGAACGAGAGGATCCTGCACCACCATCTCGGAGGCTTCCCCCGCCTGCAGGCCCCGGTGGTGTTCGACCGGGGGACCACCGGGCTTCCTGGGGACCGCCTGGCCCGCCAGGCGGCATCCCGGGGCGTCCTGGTCTGCCCCGGTTCGTTCTTCGGAGACCCTTCGGGCGTCCGCCTGTGCCTCACCCGGCGGACCTTCGCCCGGGACCTGGAAGCCTACCTCCGGGTCCGCGATTCGCTCCTCGGGGGCTGACCTTCCGATCGGACCGCGGGAGGTCGCTCCCTCTCCGCCGCTCGAACGGAACGGGGCCCTGGGTCAGAGGCCGCCGGGCGTGAGCGGTTCCTGGGTACCTCGGGCCTGAGCGCCCTTCCGGCGGGAACAGAAGGTCCAGCCCCCCACCGCCCTCCGAGGTCCGCTAAGCGGTACGGAAAGGAGGCTCCGGAACGCCCGTGGGAGGACTGGGCGCTCGGAAGCGGGCGGCCTGGAGGAGCTCCAGGGAGGCCCGGTAGCCCGCGTCCGCGTGCCGGATCACCCCCAACCCGGGGTCCGCGTTGAGGACCCGGCGGATCTTGCGTTCCGCCTCCGGGGTCCCGTCCGCCACGATCACCAGCCCCGCGTGGATGGCGTTGCCGATCCCCACCCCTCCTCCGTGGTGCACCGAGACCCAGGTCGCCCCGCAGGCCACATTGAGCAGGGCGTTGAGGATCGGCCAATCGGCGATGGCATCGGTGCCATCCCTCATGGCCTCCGTCTCCCGGAAGGGGGAGGCCACCGCGCCCGTATCGTGATGGTCCCGGCCGATCGCCACCGGGGCCTCCAATTCGCCGTCCTGGACCATCTGATTCACCAGGAGCCCCAGCCGCTCGCGGTGAGGATATCCCAGGTAGCAGATCCGGGCCGGAAGGCCCTGGAACTCCACCTTCTCCCCGGCAAGGCGGATCCAGCGAAGGAGGTGTTCGTCCCCCGGGAACTCCCTGAGGATCGCCCGGTCGATCCGGCGGATGTCCTCGGGCGCCCCGCTGAGGGCCACCCAGCGGAACGGGCCGGATCCCACTGCGAAGAGCGGGCGGATATAGCGGGGCACGTACCCCGGGATCTCGAACGCCTCTGGGAACCCTCCCTCCTTCGCCCGGGTCCGGAAATTGTTCCCGTAGTCGAACCCTCGCGCCCCCCGCCGGAGCAGCTCCCGGAAGGCCCGGGCCTGCTCGACGATGGCCCGGTAGACCTCCTGACGGTACCGATCCGGGTCCGCCCGGCGTAGTTGGGCGGCCTCCTCCAGGGTGTGGTGGTTCGGGATATAGCCTACCGTCAGGTCGTGGGCGGCGGTCTGGTCGCTCACCACGTCGGGGATGACCCCCCGTCTCAGGAGCTCCGGGTAGACGTCGGCGGCGTTCGCCTCCAGACCGATGGAAAGCGCTCGGCCCTGGGACAGGGCCTCCTCCTTCATCGCGAGCGCTTCGTCCAGCGTGGCCGCCTGGACGTCCAGGTAGCGCTTGGCGAGGCGGCGCTCGATGGCCCGGGGATCCACGTCCACCACGAGCCCGACCCCCTCCAGCATGGTGATGGCGAGCGGTTGGGCCCCCCCCATCTCGCCCAGGCCGGAGCTCAAGACCCACTTCCCCCGGAGCGTCAGCTGCCCGAACTCCTGGCGACAGAGCGAGGCCAGGGTCTCGTAGGTCCCTTGAAGGATCCCCTGGCTTCCGATGTAGATCCAGCTGCCTGCCGTCATCTGTCCATACATGGTGAGGCCCCGAGCCTCCAGGTCCCAGAAGACCTCGTCCGTGGCCCAGCGCGGAACGATCAGCGCGTTGGCCAGGAGGACCCGCGGGGCCTCCCGATGGGTTGGGAAGACGCCCACGGGTTTCCCGCTCTGGATGAGCAAGGTCTCCTCGTCCCCCAGGGTGCGGAGGGCCTCGAGGATCCGCTCCAGGTCCGGCCAGCTTCGGGCCGCCTTCCCCCGACCGCCGTAGACGATGAGATGCTCCGGGTCCCGCGCAACCTCAGGGTCCAAATTGTTCTGGAGGAGTCGGTAGGCGGCTTCCTGCGGCCAGCCGCGGCACGACAGGGCCTTGCCCCGGGGGGCGCGGAGGGGCCTCGGGCCGGGAGAATCGGGCATTGGCCACGGAGGCTCACAAGGAGGTATGAAGCCTCGCGGGGGGCGAGTCCGCGGGAAGGACGTGGGTTGGCACTCGGCCTCGCCTGGGGGACCGGGGGTCGACGAGGGCACACTTCTGTCTCGCCGGAACCCGGATCGGGGAGAGCGGGGAGGTCAGCGGGAGACCGAAGCAACTACGGCTCTCTCCTCCCCTGGTCCACGCTCCGGAGGAACTCCCCGACCCCCGCCATGTACGTCGAGCGCTCTTCCCAGAATCCCATGTGGGAACTGTTGGGGAGCACCCAGAGGCGCGACCCCGGCACCCGGTCCACGATCGCCTGGCCGACCTTGGGGGTGACCTCATCGTAACGGCCCGTGGTCACCAGAAGGGGCAAGTCCAGTTCGTGGAGGCGGGGCGTGAGGTCGATGTCCCGGATGTTCCCCACGATGGTGAATTCGTTCGGGCCGTTCATGGTCTCATAGACCGGCAGGCTCAGGTGCGTCAGGGAATAGGTCACCGGCTCGGGCCAGGGGTCGAGCCGGCAAACATGCCTCCGGTAGAAAACCTCCACCGCACGGAGGTAGTCCGGATGCTGGAACTCCCCCTTCGCCTCGTGCGACCGGAGGGTGGCGAGCGTCTCCGGGGGAAGTTCGCTCTTCAACCGCTCCATCTCGGACGAGGCGAGCGGAACGTTGGCGAGCCCGCCGGTGGTGACCACGCTACGGAGGTTCTCCGGATGCTCGAGGGCGTAGGCGAGGGCCAAGAGGCCACCGTAACTCGACCCCAAGAGGTGGACCCGGCCAAGGCCCAAGGCCTGGCGCACGCCCTCCAAGCGACGGACGTCCTGGGAGAGGGTGAAGAGGGAAGCGTCGGTGACCCTTTCGCTCTCACCACAACCCAGGGCATCGTAGAGGACGACCCGGTAACCGTAGCGGGTCAGGTCTTCCAGGGGGGTCAGGTAGTCGTGGGTCGCCCCCGGCCCACCGTGGAGGCCCAGGAGGGTCGGCCCGTCTCGTTCCGGGCCAAAGCTGCGGTAGAAGATGCGGTTCCCTTCGACCTGGACGAACACTCGGTCCTCCCTACCGTTCCGGACGGGCGGACCCGCTTGAAGCCTCCTACCGGGACACCGAAGGCGAGAGCACAGGGGCTTTTTACCAGGGCCTGGGTGGGGAGGGCCTGGCGCCGCCGTAGCTCAGCTGGTGGAGCGGCTGATTTGTAATCAGCAGGTCGGGAGTTCGAACCTCCCCGGCGGCTCCCTCCCCTCGTGCGTGTCCTCCTCGACCCCGCGGGCGATGGGGGGAGGAGCTTACGGTTCGCGGCTCTGTCGTTGAAGGGAATAGAGCAGGGTTGCCGCCGCGAGGGCCGTGGCGAAGGCGAAGGCATACGCGTAGGCTTGACCCATGGTGAAGAGGATCCCCACCACCACGTTCGAGACCAAGAGTCCCACGGCCCGACTGGAGCTCAGCCACCCCATCCCTCCGGACAGCTTGGAGGCCTTTACCCAGGAGGCCACGAGGACCGGCTCGAAGGTCTCTACGGCTCCCGTGGCGAATCCGAGGGCGGCCGCCATGAGGTAGAAGAGCGCGAGATCGGAGTGGGTCACGTAGGAGAGCGCCAGACCGAGGGAGGCGACCGAGGCCAGGAGATAGCCGAGGGACCAGAGGGTACGCATAGGCCTTTCGCCCTGGGTCTTCCCCAGGGAGTAGCCCGCCAGGGCCGAGACGCCCAGATAGATGCCGAAGGTGAGCATTCCCAGGGGGATGTTGCCGGTGCTTTCGGTCACCGTCAGGACCGGGAAGCCAAAGGCGTAGTAGCTGAACCCAAAGAGCGTGGCTGCCACCAGCAGGCCCTGGAACAACGGTACCGGCGAGGGGCCGAGTTCCCGTCGGAGGGCGACCGGAGGGGCCGGGGTTGGGGCCGGAAGGTTCCGGTCGTGGGGGCCCCGGCGGACCGGGAGAAGGACGCAGGTGGAGATCACCAGGGGAATCGCCGTGAAGAGCACGATCTCGCGGATAGGGACCCCCAGGAGGACGAGGGACACCGCGTAGCCGACGGCCAGAAGCCCGCCCCCCACGTCCAGGGCATGGAGGAAGCCGAACACCCGGGGTCGGACCGCCGGGTCGGTCAGGTCCGCGAGCCACGCCCTGCGGGCCGGGGTCCGGAAGTACCGGGCCCACCAGCCCAGCACGAAAAGGGCCCCCAGGAGGTCCAGGTTGGGGAAGAGCACGCTCACGGACATGAGGGGAATGAACGCGTTTCCCAGCAGGGCGACGGACTTGCGCCCCCACCGGTCGGCAAGGCGGCCTCCGGCCAGGGAGACGACCGAGCCGACCCCGAAACTCAGGGCCAGGAGCACCCCGTAATCATACGCTGGGAGCCCGAGGTCCAGGACCAGGAGGATGGGGATGAGGACGGTGACCCCCTGGTACCCGAGGTCTGCGAAGAAGGCGGAACTGGCGATGAGGATCCCGTCTCTCGAGATCCACGGTGCTCGAGGGGGCTCTCGGGGACCCACGGGCTTCGGGAGAAGGGGGGGCGACATAGCCTTTCCACCGCCCACCGGCGGGAGCGCTCCCCAAGGCGGCTATGGTAGGTCCCCATGCGTGCCGTACGCAACGACCGAGCACAAGGCGGAGGCCGGACGGGCATGGGGACGCAGTGCCCGTGCCCCGGGAGCCGAGGCCGGCAAACACGCGCTGTGTCCCGAGCGGCGCAGGCCTAAAAGCCTCCCGTCCTACTCCCACCGGCCTTGACGACCGCACTGCCAGCCCCACTCACCGAACGGTACCGGCCCCATACCCTGAGCGGGCTGGTCGGGCAGCGGGAGGCCGTGGCCCGTCTGCGGCAGTTTGCCGAATCCTGGGGGTTTCCGGGACATCCGCCCCGTCTCCGGGCGGCGCTGTTGGAAGGGGTCCCCGGGACCGGGAAGACGGCCGCCGCCTATGCCCTCGCCGAGGAGCTTGGTTGGGGGGTGGTGGAGCTGGGGGCCTCGGACGTCCGGAACCACCTTACCCTGGAGGGCGTCGCGGGGCGGGCATCCCTCTCCAACGGGTTCTCGGAGACGGGGGAGTACCTCGATGCGTCCAAGGGACGCCGTACGCTCATCCTGCTGGACGACGCGGACAGCATGTCCAGCCAGGGTTCCCCCGCCTCCTCCCGGCGCGCGGCCCCCTCGATCTCCTGGCCGGACTTCTTGAGGGGCCGGTACCGGAGCGTGGAGGCGTTGAACCAGGCCTGGGGGCTGGTGGAGGGTTCCTCCCCGCCCCCGTACCCCAGTTTTCCGGCGCTGCCAGCCACGGGCCCCAGAGGGAATCTCGCCAAGCGCAAAGAGGTCCTTTCAGACTTGGAAGACTGGAGGAACACGGCCCGGGCCACGGACTATTCGGACCGAGGAGGTCTCGCGACGCTGGCCGCCCTGGTACGCGAGAGCCACCAGCCCATCCTCCTGACCGCGCTGGATGGGCGAAAGCTCTCCCGGGCGAACCCGGCCTTTCGGACGGGGGTCGTCCGGATCCGGTTCCTCCCCCTCCACGACGAGGCGGTCCGCTCGCACCTGAACCGGGTGGCAGCCTCCGAGCACCTCCGGGTCTCCGACGAGGTGGTACGGCTCATTGCCCGTCAGGTGCGGGGGGACCTGCGGGCGGCCCTGACCGATCTGGAGGTGGCGGCGGCCCTACCCCCCCAGGTCCCTCCGGAGGAGGTGCTCGGGTGGCGGGACGTGGAGGGGAATCTCTACGACGCGACCAGCCTCTTCCTTGGGGAGCCGAGGTTCTTCCGCGCCGTGGAGGTCATGGAACGCACTTCCACCTCCCCAGACGAGCTCCTCCCCTGGATCGAGGAGAATCTGGCCGCCTTCGCGGGCTCTCCCGAAGGGGTCGCCCGGGGGTTCCAGCGCCTGGCCCAGGCGCAGGTCCTCCTGGGGCGCGCCCAGCGACAACGGATCTGGAGCCAGTGGGGCTTCGCCAGTGAGTTGATGACCGGCGGAGTGTCGGTGGCCATCCACTCTCCCCACCCCTCCTCCCTTACCCGGCCCCGGGTGGAGTTCCCCCGTTTCCTGGGGCAGATGGGGAGCAGCCGGAACCGGCGCGGGGTCCGGGCGGCGCTCCTGGGAAAGGTGGCGAGCTCCGGACATCTTTCCAGCCGCAAGGCCGCGGAGGACGTCCTGCCGTACCTGGAGCGGGTCTTCACCCTTCCCTCCCCTGGCGCCGGGGCGGCGGGGCTCACCCAGGGCCATCGGGTCCAGGTGGGGCTGGCACGGGAGTTGCGTCTCGGGGCCCCCGAGCTCGCGCTGCTCCTGCGCGTGGAGGAGGACCACCCCTCGGTCCAGCTCCTCCTTCGGGAGGCAGAGGGGAGCGCCAGGGCCGGGGACTCGCGGCCGCCGACGCCGGAGTCCGGCGGCCCCAAGGGTCGTCGCCGGCAGCGCACGCTCTTCTGAACGAGGTTCTCGGAAGTCTGCCTTGGGCATCCCCCCCACGATGCGCTTGGTCCCGGAGCCCCCCCCCATGAGTTCGGGGGACACCCCCCGAGCGGGAAGGGAAGAGGACCCCGCGCGCTCCAGGCAGCGGGACCCATGCCGGAGATCTCCGCCCCCGCCCTGTCCGGCGGTTTTCCGGATCATGGTCAGGGCGGGCCTTCCCTTGGAACCGCGACCTCGGGTGCGTGGGGTCCGGCCGGGCCCGTCCGCTTGCGTCCAGGGATAGGGAAGAGCCGCTTCCTCAAGGCCAGAGAGAGGTAGACCAGGCCGATCATCACCGGCACCTCGATGAGCGGCCCCACCACCGTCGCGAAAGCCTGGGAGGAGGTGAGACCAAAGGTGGCCACGGCTACGGCGATCGCGAGCTCGAAGTTGTTGCTGCTCGCGGTAAAGGCCGTCGTGGCCGTGTCCCGGTAGCCGAAGCCCAACTTCCACGCCAGGAAGTAGGAGATGAGGAACATCAGGGCAAAATAGGCCAAGAGCGGAGCGGATACCCTGAGGACCGTGAGCGGGAACTGCACGAACGCGTTCCCCTCGAGCGCGAACATCACCACCAGCGTGAAGAGAAGGGCGAGCAGGGCGGTCGGCTGCACCCGGCGCAGGAAGGCGGACTGGTACCAGGCCTCCCCCTTCCGCCGGATCAGGACCACCCGGGACAGGAACCCCATCGCCAAAGGGATCCCCAGGAAGACCGCCACGTTCAGGGCAATCGCCGCGGAGTTCACCGTGACCGCCACGCCCCCAGCCTGGGGGGCCAGGTGCGGGGCCAGCACCACGAGGAAGAGGTAGGCATAGGCCGAATAGGTGACGATCTGGAAGAGCGCGTTCAAGGCCACCAGGATCGCCGCGTGCTCGTTGTTCCCGCCCGCGAGCTGGTTCCAGATGAGGACCATGGCGATGCACCGGGCCAGGCCGACGAGGATCACCCCTTCCTGAAGGGCCGGGAGCCCGGGAAGAAGAAGGACCGCCAGGCCGAACATGAGGAAGGGACCGACGAGCCAGTTCAACAGGAGGGAGACGGTGACCACCCGACGGGCCCCGACCACCTGGGGCATCCGTCGGTAGTCCACCGCGGCGAGCGGAGGATAGATCATCCAGATGAGCCCCACAGCGATGGGAAGGGAGACCGAGTCCACCTGGAGGGAGTCCAGGGCCGGGCCAATGCCGGGAAGGAGACGGCCGAGCAGCACCCCGGCGCCCATGGCGAGGAAGATCCAGATGGGAAGCAGGCGGTCGAGCCAGGAGAGCCTGCTGAGGACGGGCGGTTCCCCCGCCGTCTCGGACACTCTCCCCCCTCAGAGGTGGCGTACCAGATCCTGCACGCGCCGGCCTATCTCATCCCGTACGGACCGGAACCCCTCATCTGGGAGCGAGGCGGGATCCGGAAGCTCCCAATCCTCGTCGACGCGGGGGTAGAGGAACGCAGGACAACTGGGGCGGTCGAGGCATCCCATGAGGATGATCCGATCCGCCTCCTGCGCCATTTCCTCCGTCAGCCGGCGGGGAGGGTGGTCGGGGAGCTCGAGGCCGACCTCCCTCAACATGGGGGCGGTCCTGGGGTTGGGACGGGTGGCCGGCTCCGTCCCGGCGGACCGGCCGACCCAGCCGTTGGGGGCCTCCCGACCGAAGAAGGCCTCGGCCATCAAGGACCGGCAAGCGTTCTCCACGCAGACGAAGAGGACCGTTCGTCCGTCCGTCATCCTTCTATTGGCCCCCTTCACGAAGCTGCCGGCAGGGGGGATCCCGAAGTCTCGAGGGGGCAGCCTGGGGAGGGCCTTGACCGAACGGTCCCCTCTCCAAGGAGCGGGCCCCCCCGCCCAAGGCGGCTCGCAGGGCATCCCCCCTCAGGACCGGAGCGAGGGCAGGCATGTCTCCCCGTCTCCCCCCCCTCCAAATCACTTTAAATGTTGAACTAATATAAGGCCGTCCGATGTCCCTACGTACGCCCGAAGCAAACGCGTCCGAGCCTCCCTTGGACTGCCCGTGCCCCCCCCAGGGACTCGTGGAGGTGGTCGGCAAGAAGTGGGCGCTCTGCGTGGTCACCTTGTTGGGGAAGCATGGCCCGCAACGCTTCGGGACGCTCCAGCGGTCCCTGCCGGGGGTGAGCCCCGCCACGCTGACATCGACGTTGCGCCAACTCTCCCTGGAGGGGATACTGTCCACCGTCCCGGTCCTGAGGGACCGTCGGGCCCACGGGTCCTACGGGCTCACCCCCAAGGGGGTGGAGCTCTATCGCTCCCTCCTTCCTTTCAGCCGGTGGCTACGCTCGTAGGGGGGGGCGGGGGGAGGCGCCCTCGGGAGCTCCCCCTGAGGCCGAGGCGGCCGAGGTCCGTAGGGAGGCCCCTTCCGGGAAGAAGCCCTGAGGAACGGGAGGGGGCCCCGACCCGGTCCTCCCGCGGGTCCCGAGCCCCGCCCGGTCAACTGATCCCCAGCACCGTCCCGTCGGCCCCGAGACGGATCTCGAGGGCCCGCGGCTCCCCGGGCAAGCCAGGCATGGTCTCGATCTTCCCCAGGAGGGCCACCAAATAGCCGGCTCCGGCTGCCGGGACGAGGGATTGCACCTGCACCCGGAAGCCCTTCGGCCGACCGAGCCGCTTAGGGTCGTCGGTGAGGGAGAGGGGGGTCTTCGCGAGGCAGACCGGGAACCTCTCCGTCCCTTCCAGGACCCCGGAGGACTGCTCTTCCACCGCCGCCGACGAGAGATCGGCTCCCTCTCCTCCATACATCCCCTTCACCACGGCGTTGATCTTGTCCATGAGAGGCTCCCCGGCCTGGTAGATCGGCCGGCTCCGGCGCCCGGCCCCCAGGGCCTGCAGCGTCAGTTCGCCGAGGGCTTCGGCCCCGGCTCCCCCCTCGGCGTATCCAAGATTGCGCGCCAGTCCCACCCGCCGGCTGGCACAGAAGTCGGCCACAGCACGGAGGTCCGATTCGCTGTCCTCAGGGAACTGGTTCAGCGCGACCACCGGCTCCAGGCCGAAGGCCCGCACGTTCTCCAGATGCTTCTCCAAGTTTTCCAACCCGGGGGTCAGGGAATCGGGTCCCCCTGCCGAATGGGCCCGGATCCCCGGGACGCTCGCCACCACCACCGCCGCCGCGGGGGCGAGGTCCCCCTGCGGGGCGACCAGGTCCACGAACTTCTCTCCCCCCAGGTCCGTCCCGAAGCCGGCCTCCACCAAGACCACGTCGGCCAGCCGTTGGGCTAGATGGATCGACCGGAGCGTGGTCGTACCGTAGGAAAGGTTGCCGAAGGGGCCCCCGTGGACGAGCACGGGCGCCCCTTCGGGAGTCGTGAGGAGGTTCGGGCGGATGGCCTTGCGGAGGATCGCGGCCATGGCTCCCTCGGCCTTGAGGTCGGAGGCTCGGAGGATGCGCCCGGCGCGGCTCTTCCCGATGAGGATCCGCCCGAGCCGGTCCGTCAGGTCCTTCGGGCTCTCCGCCAGCCCCAGGATGGCCGTGACCTCCGAGGCCGGGGTGATGACGAAGTTCCCGCTCCGGGCCGGGCCGTTCCCCGTCCCTAGGCCGACCTGGAGGTGTCGGAGGGCCCGGTCCTCCACATCCAGGGCCCGGGGCCAGAGCACGGCCTCCGGGTCCAGGTTCAGAGCATTGCCATGGTGCAGATGGTTGTCGATCAGGGCCGCCAGAAGATTATGGGCGTTCGTGACCGCGTCCAGGTCCCCCGTGAGCCCCAGGTTGACCTCCACGAACGGCTCAACGGTGGCCCGTCCTCCCCCCGCCCCTCCCCCCTTGATCCCGAAGACCGGCCCCATGGAGGGCTGTCGCAGGCAGGCCATGACCCGGGTCCCACGTCGGTGAAGCGCGGAGGCCAGGGAGAGCATGGTGACGGTCTTCCCGACTCCATGGCCCGTGGGGGTCATGCCGGTAATGAGGACCACCTTCCCCTTCCGCGGGCGGTCCAGGATCTGCGGATGGTTCGAGTCGACCTTCGCCACCCTCCGGCCGAACGGCTCCCAGGCGTCGGGAGGGACAGTGAGCCGCTCCAGCAGGGAGTCTAAAGGCTCCATGGTGCTACGGACCACCTTGCCCGGGGGATAACGGCGAGGTCAGTCCGGTTTGACCGGAGCCACGAACCTCCCTGCGATGGGAGGGACGGGACGGAAGGAAAGGGTCACAGCCGGGACCGGGGCTCAGAGGTACCCGAACTGCCGCTTCGCGAAGTCGCTCATCTTGTCCGGGCCCCAGGGGGGTTCCCAGACCACCTCCACCTTGGCGCCCCTCACCCCCGGAACGGTCTCCACCGCGCTTTTCACCTCTTCGGCGAGGATCCCCGCCACCGGGCAGCCTGGCCCGGTCATGGTCATCCGGACGGTCACCTGGTCGTCGGGGCCGAAGTCCAGCCCGTAGATGAGCCCGAGGTCCACGATGTTCATCGGGATCTCCGGGTCGTAGATCTTCTTCAGGGCCTTGCGGATGAGCCCCTCCCGTTCCGTATTGCCGGCGGGCCCACTCTCGGCCGGGGCGACCGGAGGAGAAAGCACCGGCGGCGGCGAAGCGGTTTCCGGGGCGCTCTGGGACCCTTCGCTCATGGGCGGGAAAGCCCGGCCGGGCTATTTAGGCTCTGCCGGGGCGGAAACGCGACAGTTCCCCAGCCTTTTAGAAGGAGAGACGTTGCCCGGAGCCTCCATGACGGACATCCACGCCCTCCCCCCCACCATGGGGCGGCTCTCCCTGGGAAAGGTGGGCATCTGCGGGATCCGGAAACCGCTGGTGATCCAGCGGCCGGATCGGACCCATACCCTCTCCGCCGGATTCGAAGTGTATGTGGATCTCCCCGCCCTCCGGAAGGGTTCGGACCTCTCCCGGAACGCCCAGGTCCTCGCGGAGGTGATCGACGAGACCGTGCATCGTCCCGTGCGTTCGGTGGAGGCCGCCTGCCTGGACATCTCCCGTGAGCTGCTCATCCGCCACCCGTATGCCCGGGAGGCGGAGGTGCGGGTCGAGGCCGAGTACTTCCGTCCCCGGGGCATCCGGGAGGACCGGGTCTCGCTGGAGAACTTCACCCTCCTGGGCGGGGCCTGGGCCCGGCGGACGCCCTCGGGGACCGAGGTCCGCCAGTCCGTGGGAGCCGAGGCCATCGGGATGACCGCCTGCCCCTGCGCCATGGAGACCTGCCGGGCCCGTCTCGAAGAGGAGTTTCCCGCGTTGAAGGACCCGGCGTTCCGGGACCTCCCCATCATCACGCACAACCAACGGAACCGTTCCCGTCTCCGCCTCACTCTGGAGGAGCACACCGAGGTGGAGGCCGATGACCTGCTGGACATCCTGGAGGGGGCCCAGAGCTCGCCCACCTACGCCATCCTCAAACGAGGGGACGAGGGACAAGTGGTCTTGGACGCGCACCGCCGACCCCGCTTCGTCGAGGACGTGGTCCGAGCCATCCTCTCCCTTCTGGTGGAACGTCTGCCCAGGCTGCCCGACGCCACGGACGTGGAGGTCGCCACGCGGAGCGAGGAGTCGATCCACAAGTACGATGTCCGGGCGGAGCATCGGTCCACCCTGGGAGCCCTGCGGCGGGAACTCGCCTCATAAGGCCTGACCCTATCCGTTGAAGGAGGTCTCGTGGCCCGGATCGCGGTCCTGCTGAGCGATCGTTGCCACCCCACGGAGTGCCAGGGGGAGTGCCAGGCCTATTGCCCGCCGGTGCGGATGGGCCAGGACTGCATCGTCTGGGGGGAGGATGGCAAGGCGGTCATCTCCGAGGTCTTGTGCATCGGGTGCGGGATCTGCGTGCACAAGTGCCCATTCTCCGCCATCAAGATCCTGAACACGCCGGAGGCCGCCGAGGAGGAGATGGTCCATCGCTACGGGCTCAACACCTTCCGGCTCTACCGGCTTCCCATCCCGCGCCCCCGGGGGGTGGTGGGGATCCTGGGGCCGAACGCCATGGGGAAATCCACGGCGATCCGGCTGCTCAGCGGGGCGGAGCGGCCGAACCTGGGGCACTACGAGAACCCTCCGGACTGGCCGGAGATCCTCCGCCACTACCGCGGCACCGAACTGCAGGCCCACTTCCAGCGGATCTATCGGGGCGAACTCGTCACCGCTCTCAAGCCCCAGTACGTGGACGTCCTGGCCCAGCGCACCGGGGTCACCTTAGGCGCCTATGTGGACGAGGCGCGGGGGGACACGGGCGCGGCCCTGGACCAGGTGGGGCTCGCGCACCGGGATTCGGTCCCGCTGGAGACCCTTTCGGGCGGGGAGCTTCAACTCGGGGCGATCGCCCGGGCCCTGGCGACGCCCGCCGGGCTCTACTTCTTCGACGAGCCCTCCAACTACCTGGACATCGTCCAGCGGTTGAAGGTGGCGCGCCTTCTCCGAGGGCTCGGCGAGCGGTCCAGCGTCATCGTCGTGGAGCACGACCTGGTGCTCCTAGACTACCTGGCCGACCAGGCTCACCTGGTCTACGGAGAGGAGGCGGCCTTCGGGGTGGTGACCCATCCGATGCCGATGCGGACGGCGATCAACACCTATCTGGGGGGGTATCTCAAGGACGAGAACGTCCGCTTCCGCTCCGAACCGATCGTCTTTACGGCCCACCCGCCCAAGCCCGCCTCCCAGCGGAGCCCCCGGGTCACCTTCGGGGCGTTGAGCAAGGCCTTTTCCGGCTTCGAGGTCCGGGTGGTCGGCGGGACCCTCTACAAGGGGGAAACGGTCGGCATCGTGGGGCCGAACGCCGTGGGCAAGACCACGTTCGTTCGGATGCTCGCCGGGGCCGAGACGCCCACGGAGGGAACCCCCCCCTCCGGGGTCACGGTCAGCTACAAGCCGCAATACCTTCGGGCGACGGGGAGCTGGACCTTGAACGAACGGGTGGGGGCCCTGGCGCAGGGAGGCTCCTTCGACCAGGGGCTGTTCACCCGGGAACTGGTCCCCCACCTGAGGTTGGGCTCCCTGCTCGACGTACCGTTACCGGAACTCTCGGGAGGAGAGTTGCAAAGGGCCGCGGTGGCGCTCGCCCTGAGCCGGCCCGCCACGCTCTATCTCCTCGACGAGCCGTCGGCGTACCTGGACTCCAACGAGCGCATGAACGTGGCCCGTCTCATCCGGCGGCTGGTGGAGCGGGAGGGCTCTTCGGCGCTGGTGGTGGACCACGACGTGTACTTCCTGGACCTGCTCTGCGATGCGATGATGGTCTTCCGGGCACAGGACGCCCGAAAGACCCGGGGGGAGGGGTTGGGCCCGTTCCCCATGCGGGAGGGCATGAACGTCCTGCTCAAGGACGTGGAGGTCACCTTCCGTCGGGACGAGGAGAGCCACCGGCCCCGGATCAACAAGGAAGACTCGGTGCTGGACCGCGAGCAACGGGGCCGGGGCGAGTACTATTACGAGGCGGGCTGACCCGCCCGGCCCCCCCGGGGGCGCCGGCGGGGGAACCCCCCGGGCTTCTCCCTCAGGCGGGGACGGCGGGGAGGCGTTTCATCGTCACCACGATCTCGAAGATCCCGTGAGGCAAGGGCTCCGACTCCCCCGTGAAGACGAACCCCCGTCGGACGTAGAGGGCAACGGCGGCGGCCTCTCGTGGGTTCACCTTAAGCACCACGTTCCGGCGAGGGAATCGGCTCCGGCACCAGAGGAGCGCCCAGTCCAGGAGCTGGCTTCCCAGGTGGCGTCCTCGGAGCCGGGGTTCTACCCAGAGGGAAAAGATCTCCACGACCTCCCCCTCCGCGCGGGCGACGATCATGCCACCGAGGTGTCGCTCCCCCTCCCGAAGTACCCAGGTCCCCTGGTCCCACGACTCGGAACCCTGACGCGCTCTCTCCTTCCAGCGCTCCTGCGGGAAGGCATGTTCCCGCCTCCAAGAAGAACCAAAGGCCAACGGGTCCTCCCGAAGGGCCCGAAGACGGAGGTCCCGGAGCTGGGGCCAGTCCTCCGGTCGGATCCGGTCCACCTCCGGTCCCGGACCGTAATGACTGGACTGCATCCCCACGTTCCTCCGGGCCCGGACCCGGTCACCAGACCGGGGCGGGAGCCCGGGGGGCTGGGCGCACCCAGGGGCATCGGGGACAAGTACTTTCACCCAAGAGGCCGGAAGACGGGCCTCGCGCCCCTCCCCGCAGGTCCCCGATGGCCCGGGGCTTTTTGGGTCCTCCCCTTCGGTCATCCTGATAATCCGTGAAGGTTCCTGGCGGGTGGACCTAGGATGCTTTCGTGACCGGAGCTTCGAGTCCCCCCTCCGCCGTCCGGACGGGCCCCAGGCCCCCCCGGGGGGGGTTCAACCCGGTGTACCGGATGCCGACCGCCCGGAACAACGTGGTGGTGGGGTTCTACCTGGTCCTGCTCGTGGCCCTGTACTTCCTGAAGGGGTTGGTCGGCCTGGACATCGCGCTCTTCCTCATCGCGGTCCTCCTGGTCTATTTCGCCCGGGAACTCTCCATCCGTTACGTGCTGAACGACGACGACCTGATCGCCTGGCGGATCTTCGGCTGGCGACGGGTCCCGCTCGCCAGCATCCGCAAGGTGGAGCGCGCCTCCCTCCGAGAGCTCTCCCCGGTGAGCTTCTTCGGGGCGTGGGGGTGGCGCTCCCGGATGTGGTCCCCGGTCATCGGTCGGTTCGACAACATCTCGGGATATCACGCGGGCCTCCTCGTGTTGGGGCAGGGCGTCCCGCTCTTCCTCTCCCCGGCGGACCCCGAGGCCTTTGCCCAGGAACTGGTCAGCCGAACGGGAGTGGAGCCGGTCCTGTGGCCCACGGCTCCCAAGCAGGGGCTGGAGTCTCTGGTGTGACCCCCCGGGGGGTCTTACGAAGCTTGGGTGACCCGCGCCAGGGTCTTCTCCACGTGGGGGGAGGGGCGCATGGATTCGACGATCTCTTCGACCTTCCCGTCCTTCCCGATGAGGAAGGTGGTGCGCTTGGCCAGACCCATCATCCCTTTGACCCCGTAGAGCTCGATGACCTTCCGGTCGGGGTCGGGCAGCACCGGGAAGCGGAGCTGGAACTTCTTGCGGAACGCCTGGGCCACATCCGGCGGGTCCGCGGAGACGCCCACCACCTGAGTGTCCTTCCCTTCGAAGGTGGGGATCTGGTCCCGGAACCCTTGGGCCTCCAGGTCGCACCCGGGCGTGAAGCACTTCGGAAAGAAGTAGAGCACCACGCGCTTCTGTCCGCGGAACTGGGAGAGTTGGAAAGGCTTCCCTTCGCTATCCGACACCTGGAACTCCGGGGCGGGCTCCCCTACGGCGACCATGTCCTCTGCAAGCGAGGGAAGTATTTGTTCCGTCCGGGCCCGAAAGCCCTTTTCCTCTCCCGGGGGGATTAAGGGCCATGGCGGCCCGGAACATCTTCGAGGGGTGGGCCCGGGAACTCCGCCAGGAACAGCTCGACGCCTGGTCCCGGGGGGAGATCTCCGTCACGGAGCGGGTCCGGGGGCTCTTGGAGGAGCATCCGCTGCTGGTCCGTAGCTCCCGGGGTTTGCTGCTCCGGTGGCTGGGGCAGCTCCGGGGCGAGGAGATCTTGCGCTGGCTCAAAGAGCGGCGCCCAGACCTCCAGTTCGGCGAGGAGGCAGCGCTGGCCCAAAGGATCGATTCAGACCTGGACGCCGTCCGTCGCCTGGTCGAAGGGTATTGACCGCCCGTTCAGCCCGAGACCGTAAGACGGACCATCCGGATAGGGGTCCGGGGCCGGTCCTGTCCGTCGGTGGGGGTCTTCCCGATGCTCCGGACCACTTCCATCCCTTTGACCACCCGGCCGAAGATGGCATGCTTCCCATCCAGCCAGGGGGTGGGAGCGAGGGTGATGAAGAACTGGCTGCCACCGGTATTCGGGCCGGCGTTGGCCATGGAGAGGATCCCCTCCGTCTCGTGCTTGAGTCCCGGGCCGAACTCGTCCCGGATCGTGTAGCCTGGACCTCCCGTCCCGGTCCCCTTCGGGCACCCGGTCTGGATCATGAACCCGTCGATCACCCGGTGAAAGATGAGCCCGTCATAGAACCCCTTCTCGGCGAGGGTCTTGAAGTTCCCCGCCGTGATCGGGGCCTTGTCCAGGAAGAGTTCGGCCTCGATCACGCCCAGCGTCGTGTCGATCTTCGCCCGAGGGTTTACCATCGTCTCACCGCCGAGGCTAGCCCGTCACGGGCGGATAAGAGTTCGCGCCCCACCGGAGCGCCTTGGCCTCATCCCGGGGTACCCCCGGGGGGAGGGAAGCCGCTCGGGGGCCGCTCCCGGACCGGGGTAGCCCAGAGCGGCGGGCCCGTCAGCGGAAGGCGGGGTCGTAATCGCTGTCCCGGACCCGATGCACCGGGGCCCGGGGGACCCCTCTCGCCTCGCAGTGTACCACGGCGGGCTCCGTCATGGGGTTCGTCAGGACAAGCACGTACTCGCCCGGTTGCTCCGGGTCGAAGTAGATCTTGGTGTGGCCGGCGACCCGGACCCGTTGCACGAACTCCCCGTTCTTGTGCCCCACCATGAGGACGAAGCTCCGTCCGGGGGCTTCCCCCGCCAGTCGGAACTCCAGCTCACAAGCGGGGGACTCGAGCTTGATCTCCATCCGCACTCCCTTGCCCGGTTCCAAGACCACCACGCGGGGGAGTTCCTCCAACCGGACCGTCACGGGCACAGGGAGGCACTGTCGCCTCAAAAGCCCGCCCTCCGGGGCTCGGGCGGCGAGGCGTGCCCCGCTCGAGACCGGGGTCCCGAGAGGGCGCGAACGGGACCTCGGTCGAACGGTAAACATCCCCCTGCGTCGAGATCGGTCGCCCGAGCAATCCCCGTAGGAACTCCCTCGGGAGAGATGGACCGGATGCATTCCGCGAGCGTCCAGGCCTCCCGGACGTCCGCGAGGCCCCGTGGGACCCGGTCCAAGGGGGAGCAACTCGCCCTAGACCCGGAGGGGGGACCGAAGAAAGACCCCCACCCGATGGCACCCGGGCCCATAGCCCGGGGAGGAAGGAGCGAGGGCGGGGGTCGAGAGGGTCCGTACATCGGGCCCGGGAGGAGCTCGAAGAGAGCGGACATCGGCCTGGGAGCGAAACGGGGTGGCCTCCGCTCGGGAACTAGTCTCAAGACCTGGCGGGCCTTCCTTCCGTCATGGAACGGAGAAGGCTTGGCCGGAACGGCCCTGAGCTCCCCGTGGTCGGGATGGGGACGTGGAAGGTCCTCGACGTGAGGGGTCCCGCCCTGGAGGAGGAACGTCACCGGGTGGTACAGGCGGCCCTGGATGCCGGCATTCGGGTCTTTGACAGTTCCCCCATGTACGGGGAGGCCGAACGGGTCCTGGGGGCCGGGCTAGGCGCTCGTCGGAAAGAGGCCTTTGTCGCCACCAAGGTCTGGGCGAAGGCTCCGGGGGAGTGTGAGCGCCAGATCGCCGACGCGCTGAGCTACTACGCCGGCACCATCGATCTCTATCAGGTCCACAACCTGTCGAGGATCGAAGAGGTCCTTCCCCGGCTGAAGCGCCTGAAGGAGACCGGGACGGTCGGCCGGGTGGGGCTCACCCATTGGGACCCCTCCTCCTTCGACGCCCTGGCGTCGTGGATGGAGAAGGGGGAGGTGGATACCGTACAATTCCCGTACAATGCGCTCGACCGCCGGGCCGAGGAGCGGTTGCTTCCCCTGGCAGAGGAACTCGGCCTCGGCGTCCTGGTGATGGTCCCCTTGGGCAGCGGCCGACTCCTCTCCCGTCCCCTGCCCTCTTCCCTGGAACGGAGGTTCCGGGACAAAGGCGTCACCTCCCTGGCCCAAGCCCTCCTCAAATGGGTCCTGAGCGATCCCCGGGTCCACGTGGTGCTGCCCGCCACTTCCCGGCCGGAGCGCACCGCGGAGAACGCCCAGGCGGGATCGCCTCCCTGGTTCGAGGCGGAGGACCGGGAGGCCCTCAGCGCGTTCCTCCGTCCGTCGGCCTGACGACGCGCTCCCCGGCGCCCGGGCGGGGAGGCGGTGGCTTCATGAGCCCCGGGAACTGCCGGCTGGGGGATGGCAGTCCCGGAACGAACGAGCTCCTTGCCGGGGGCCCGGCAGGCCTACCGGGCCTGCCAGGGGGGGAACGGGGGCCACTGCCCCGACCACGTGCACGCGGAGGTGCTGGTGGAGGCGCTCGAGGCCGAGGTGGCCCGGCTGGAGAACGAGGTCCGTAAGCTCCGGGCCCAACTGGAGCGCAGCGGAACGGTCTATCACATGCCCCGGTGACCCCGGGTCGCCTCAGGGGGCCGCGCTCTCCCGGGACCGCCGCTTCCCGGAGTCCTGCTGGAGGGCCCGGATCCGGTCCCGGATCTCCGCAGCCCGCTCGAACTCCAGCCGCTCGGCCGCGATACGCATCTCCTCCTCCAGGTTCGCGATCAGCAGGGGGAGCCGGTCCTTCCAGTGGGGGCCCAGTCCCTGGGTGGAAAGCTCCCCGGAGGCGACCGACTCCTCCCCGGTGAGCAGGTCCCGGACCTCCTTGATGATGGTCTCAGGGACGATCCCATGCTCGGCGTTGTAGGCGAGCTGTCGCGCCCGGCGCCGGCCGGTCTCCTGGAGCGCCCGGGCCATGGACCCGGTCATCCGGTCGGCGTAGAGGATCACCCGTCCGTCCAGGTTCCGGGAGGCCCGCCCCGCCGTCTGGATGAGCGAGGTCTCCGACCGGAGGTACCCCTCCTTGTCGGCGTCGAGGATCGCCACCAGGCTGACTTCCGGCAGGTCGAGCCCCTCCCGGAGGAGGTTGATCCCCACCAGGATGTCGAAGCGGCCGAGCCGCAGGTCCCGCAGGATCTCTGTCCGCTTAAGCGTCTCCACGTCGGCGTGAAGATAGCGGACCTTCAGCCCGAGCCCGCTCAGGTAGTTCGCCAGCTCCTCCGCCGTGGCCTTCGTCAGCGTGGTCACGAGCGCCCGCTGCTCCTTCTCCACCCGGGCCCGGAGCTCCCGGACCAGGTCCGCGATGTGGCCCTTCAAGGGGCGCACCTCCACCGGAGGGTCGACCAGCCCTGTGGGCCGGATGATCTGCTCGGCCACGTGCGCGCCGCTGAGCTTGAGCTCCAGGGCCCCTGGGGTGGCGGAGACGAAGACCATCTGCGGGATCCGCTCCAGGAACTCCGGCCAACGGAGCGGTCGGTTGTCCCGGCAGGAGGGGAGCCGCCAGCCGAACTCCACCAGGTTGTCCTTGCGGCTCCGGTCCCCCTCGTACATCCCCTTGAGCTGGGGGACCGTCACATGGGACTCGTCGAGGAAGACCAAAAGGTCCTCCGGGAAAAAGTCGAGCAGGGTGTACGGAGGGGCCCCCGGGGCCCGGCCGGTCAGGTAGCGCGAATAGTTCTCGATGCCCGTGCAGTAGCCGGTCTCCCGGATCATCTCGAGGTCGTACTCGGTCCGGCTCTTCAGCCGCTGGGCCTCGAGGGCCTTCCCTTGTTCCTTCAGCTCCGCCACCCGGGGCCCCAGGTCCCTCTCGATCTCCTGGAGCGCCTGCTCCCGGCGGCCCTCGTCGGTGAGGAAATGGCTGGCGGGGAAGATGGCCAAGGCGTCCATGGCCGGCCCCTCCTCCCGGCTCCCCGGGGCCAGGGGCCGGATCTCGGAAAGGACGTCGCCCTCGAAGAAGAGCCGATGGGCCTCCTCGTTCGCCCCCTGGAGGTCCACGGTGGAACCTCGCACGGCGAAGCGCCCCCGCTTGAGCTCCAGGTCGTTCCGCTCGTACCGGAGCCGGACCATTTGACGGACCAACTCCCGCCGGGGCCAGTTCTCCCCCTTCCGCAGGACCAGCACATGCTCCCGGTAGTCCTCGGGGGAGCCCAAGCCGTAGATGCAGCTCACCGAGGCGACGATCAGGACGTCGCGCCGGGTGAGGAGGGCCTGGGTGGCCCGGTGCCGCAGTCGGTCGATCTCCTCGTTGACGGAGGCGTCCTTCTCGATGTAGAGGTCGACGGCCGGTACGTAGGCCTCCGGCTGGAAGTAGTCGTAGTAGCTCACGAAGTACTCCACGGCGTTGTCCGGGAAGAAGTCCCGGAACTCGCTGACCAGTTGGGCCGCCAGGGTCTTGTTGGGGGAGATCACCAGGGTGGGGCGCTGGAGGGCCTGGACCACGTGGGCCATGGTGAAGGTCTTCCCGGAGCCCGTCACGCCCAGCAGGGTCTGGAACCGTTCGCCCGCGCGCAGGCTCTCCACGAGCTTCCCAATGGCTTCGGGCTGGTCACCCCGGGGGGTCAAAGGGGACCGGAGATGGAACTGGCCCCCTGAGGGGGGGAGCGACCCCCCCCGCCGACCCGGGGCGCGCGCGGGGTCGACAGAGACGGCTCCCGTCCCGCTCATGGCGGCTCCGCCCGGGGACCCCGTCGCCTCAGCCCGGCGGGCCGGTACCCCTCGGGATCGACCGTGACCTCTGTGAAGCCCAGCCGCCGGACCTCCTCGGCGATTCGAGGCAGGAGCCCTCCGATCGCGAGCCGGGGAAGCTCCTGGCGGTCCAACTCGAGGGTGGCCATTCCCTGGCTCGTCCGGACCCGCACCTGTCTGAACCCTTCCCGATGGAGGATCGCCTCCGCCGCTTCCACCCGGGTGAGCATCTCGCGGGTGATGGGCTCTCCGGTCCGGATGCGGGAGGCGAGGCAGCTGTTGGAGGGGGTGTCCCAGTTCGGAAGACCGATCTCCCGGGCGAGCGCCCGGACATCGGCCTTCCCGAGGCCCGCCTCCAGAAGGGGGTGACGGATCCCGCGCTCGTCCATGGCCCGGACCCCGGGGCGGTCGTCTCCCAGATCGTCCCTATGGATGCCGTCCAATACCCAGGGGAACCCTTCCGACCGGGCCAGGGAGGCGAGGGCATCCCCCTCCAGGGAACGGCAGAAGTAACAGCGGTCAAGGGGGTTCGAAGCGTAACGGCGATCGTTCACTGGGTCCAACGGGACCCGACGATGCGGGGCCCCGATGAATCGGGCCGTACGCACCGCTCGATCCACCTCTTCCCGCGCCACCGCGGGCCCGGTGAAGGTGACCAGGAGCACGCCGGAAGGGTCTCGTGCATGAGCGAGGGCGCCGACCACCCCGGAATCCACCCCTCCGGAGAAGGCGACGACACACGGGGTCAGCCCCTCCAGGACGGTGGCGAGGCGCTGCTCAAGCCGGGGGGTTGCCAGGGGAGCGGCCATAGGTGGACCCCTCCCCAGAGGCCGGGATGGTTTGAAGGCTCGCCCACCGGGGCGTCTGGCAGGGCCCCCTCGCCGCAAAGGTAATCGCCCCTATCCCGGGTGCCTCGGCCCTATGGCCGCGTCGGGCCCGCCCCCTGAGGGGGCCCTCCATCCTCGGATCCGGGGACTGTTGGCCGTCCGGGGCTTTGCTCAGCCCACGGAGATCCAGGCCCTCGCCTGGCCGGCCCTTCAGGCCGGTCAGGACGCCCTCCTCGTCGCCCCTACCGGGACCGGGAAGACCGAGGCAGCGCTCCTGCCCGTCCTCTCCCGTCTGTTGGCCGACCCGCATCCGCCGGTGAGCCTTCTCTACGTGACCCCCCTCCGGGCGCTCAACCGGGACCTGGAGGCCCGTCTTCTCCGGTGGGCCAGGGACCTCGGCCTGACGGCGGCGGTCCGGCACGGCGACACGCTCCCCAAGGAACGGTTGCGGCAGTCCCGGGCCCCGCCGGACCTCCTCCTCACCACCCCGGAGACGCTCCAGCTCCTTCTGGTCGGCAAGCACCTCCGCCAGGGGCTCAAGGGGGTCCAAACCGTGGTGGTGGATGAGATCCACGAGCTCGCCAGTTCGGACCGGGGGGCGCAGCTCGCGCTCTCCCTCGAACGCCTGGAGGCCTGGGCCGGGCACCCGGTCCGTCGGATCGGGCTTTCCGCCACCGTGGGAAACCCCGAGGAGATCGCCGAGTTCCTCTCCCCCCACGGGGCCGGGAGGGTGGTCATCTCCGCGCCCTCCGCGAAGGCCTTCGCCATCGAGGTCCGTCCCCCGGCCGACGAGGTCCTTCCGCTCTCCCCGGGGCTCCGGCAGGACCTGAAGGCGGACGACCTCCTGCTCCGGGCCCTTTCGGCCCTCCTGGAGGAGGTACGGGCGCATCGTTCCACCCTTCTCTTTGTGAACACCCGGCCCACAGCCGAGTCCCTGGGAGCCCGGCTCCGGCTCCTCGCTCCGGATCTCCCGCTGGCGGTCCATCACGGGTCGCTCTCCCGCCAGGTCCGCGAGGAGACCGAGGAGGCGTTCCGCGGCGGTCGGCTCCGGGTCTTGATCGCCACCAGCTCCCTGGAGCTCGGGATCGATGTGGGTAGTGTCGACCACGTGGTCCAGTTCGGTTCCCCCCATCAGGCCTCCCGTCTTCTCCAACGGGTGGGCAGGGCCGGGCACCGGATGGGGGAGGTCTCTTCTGGCACCGTGATCGGGCTGGACGACGAGGACCTGGAGGAGGCCATGGTCCTTTCCCGGCGGGCTCTGGCCCGCGAGGTGGAGGAGATCCGGGTGCGGAGGCGGAACCGCTTAGCGCTGGCCCAGCAGATCGTGGCTTCCTTGAGGGCAGAGGGGGAGATCCCCTTGGAGCCCCTCCTGGCCCGGCTGCGTCTCGCCGTGCCGGTCCGGGGCCTGACGGACCTGGAGGTGGACGGTCTGGTGGGTTTCCTCCAGGAGCTGGGCAGTCTTCGGCGGGAGGGGGGGCGCATCCGGCCCGGTCGAGGGACCCTGACCCGTTTCTACCAGGCGCTCTCCCTCATCCCCGAGGAGAAGACCTATCCCTTACGGGACCTGGGCACCCGCCGGGTCCTGGGCACCCTCGACGAACGGTTCGTCGTCACCCAGATCCTCTCCCGCCCGGATTTCACCTTCCTCCTCCACGGCTCCACCTGGCGCGTGGTGGAGTTCCGGGAGGAGGAGCTTTTGGTGGAATCGGTCAAGGAGATCGGGTCGGAACCCCGGTGGGTGGGCGAGGACATCCCCGTCCCCTTCCCGGTCGCGCAGGAGATCGGGCGGTACCGCCGCGAAGGGGACCTCAGGCCCTACCCCCTGTCGCCGGCGGCCCGGGAGCGGCTCACCCGGCGCAGCCAGCGGCTCCAGGAGGCCCCCGCCATACCGGATGACCGGACCGTGACCCTGGAACTGTACGGCGGGCAAGCGGTCCTCGGGGTCTGCTTCGGGACGCGGGTGAACCACACCCTGGGGCTCTTGTGGTCGGGGTTGGCCACCAGCCGGTTCGGGATCCGGAGCGAAGTGCTCCTGTCCGAGCCGACCTGGCTCATCCTCGGGGTTCCTTCGCATCCTACCCCCCGGGAAGTGGCGGAACTCCTGCTCCTGGACCCGGAAGCGGTCCCGGAGCTCCTGCGCCGGCTGGTCCCGGCTTCCCTGGAGTACCGGTGGACCTTCACGACCGTGGCCCGCAAACTGGGGGTGATCTCCCTGGAGTCAAAGGGAAGGGACCTCAGGACGCTGGAGCCCCTGCTGGAGCATGCCCGGGAGACCCCGCTGGGGGAGGAGGTGCTGGAGAAGACCTTGCACGACCGGTTCGATCCGGAGGGGACGATGGAGGTGTTCCGGCGACTGCGGTCGGGCGGGGTGAAGTTGGTCGAGGTCCCCGGAGGACCGACGGCGCTCGGGCATGAGGTCCTGGGGCGCCTGAGCTGGCAGGAGCTAGGGGATGTTCCGCCTCCGACCTTGCTGCGGGCCGTTCGGGACCGGCTTTCCGAGGAGAGCCTCGTCCTCCTGTGCGTGCGCTGTGGCTTCGAGCGTACCGTGACCCCCGGGTCGTACCGGAAGGACCAAGGGTCC
>JAKAVY010000058.1 GCA_021827405.1 Thermoplasmata archaeon | reverse complement strand
CACCCAGTTCGTCACGCTCTGGATGACGGACAACGAGGCGAGCTTCACGGCCACCGTCCAGGGCCAGTTCGGCACCATCAAGCAGAACCTGGACCTGCTGGCCTTGGACGGGGGCAACGTCCGGTCCCTGGCCGCCGCCGTCACCATGGAATCTGGGAACATCCCCGTCATGGCCCAGGCGACCCAAGGGGTCCTGGCCTACCAGAGCTCGCTGTCCCTGTACACCAACATCTCGTTCAACCTGACCGGGGTCTCCCTCCCCAGGACCTCCCACGCGCAGGACTTCTACCAGAACTTCACTCCCGGGGAGATCAGCATGGACATCCCGAACCGCTACTACGTCCCCACCACCTTCTCGCTGAGCAACGGGGCCGTGGTCAGCCAGCAATCCGGCGGTTCCTCGTCCATGCTCTTCGCCCCCAGCTTCCAGGCGATCACCGTGGGGACCAGCACCACCCTGTACCTGACGCTCTACGAGATGCTCGGGAACGGGACCCGGCTCACCTCGACGGGGACCGAGGAGGTCTACACGGCGTACGCGGCCACCCAGAGCTACCGGGGGACCGACACCTCGGTCGACCTCAACTTCACCACCCCGTACCCCTGCGCCTGGATCCACTACCTGAACAGCACGTTCAAGGCTTCCGGGGTGGTCCCGGCCCTGACCCCCTCCGCCTGCCCCACCTCGCTGGGCGTGGGCCAGGTGAGCCGGGTCTCGGTGGCCTTCCCGCCGGTCCACCAGTTCGTGCTCACGATGGTGAGCTTTGACGTGACCTTGGGTTTCGGGACCCCGGGCTGAGGAGGAAAGAGAGCTGATGGCCGCAGCCACATCGTTCAAGGTCCGAGTGCCGAAGAGCCGGACCGGTGGCCTGGCCGAGATCACCCGGGGCGGGGTCTCCCGGGCCGAGCCGAAGAAGGACGCCACCCTGGCCGGGGGCAGCTCGGACCTCCCCGGGACCTACATCACGGCGGTCCCGCCCCTCGCCGAGGCGGCCATGACCGAAGTGGAGTTCCTGGCCGTCCAACCCCCCTACTCCTTCGCCCGGCTGAGCTACAACGAGCGGAAGAAGGAGTACCTCTACGAGGTCATCGAGCCGCAGCTCTCCTCCAGCGAGGCCCAGCTCCTCAAGCACCTGAAGGAGACCTTGGTCCACATCCTCGGTTCCGAAGGGACCATCATGGGCGCCGCGGACAAGCGGGCCTATCTCCGGGCCAGCGTGGAGAACTACCTGAAGACCCGGGGGGTGACGCTCTCCCCCCTCTCCACGGAGCGGATCAACTACTACATCCTGCGGGACTTCGTGGGCTACGGCCCCGTGGACGTGCTCATCGGGGACGAGTCCATCGAGGACATCTCCTGCGACGGGGTGGAGATCCCGCTGTACGTCTTCCACAAGCGCTACGAGTCCGTGAAGACCAACGTGATCTTCGACTCCGAGGACGTCCTCAACAGCTTCGTGGTCAGCCTGGGGCAGCGCTGCGGGAAGCAGGTCTCCGTCTCCAACCCCATCCTCGACGGGACCACCCCGGAGGGCCACCGGGTCCAGGCGACGTACGCCCGGGAGGTGACCACCCGCGGGGCGAGCTTCACCATCCGCCGCTTCAAGGAGAAGCCCTTCACCCCGGTGGACCTCATCCTCCAGGGGACCGCCAGCGACGAGATGGTGGCCTACCTGTGGCTGGCCGCCGAGAACGGCGAGAGCATGATCATCTGCGGCGGGCCGGCCGCGGGAAAGACCTCCACGCTCAACGCGGCGGCGCTCTTCATCCCCCCCACGGCGAAGGTGGTCTCCCTGGAGGACACCCGGGAGGTGAACCTGCCGCACGAGAACTGGATCCCCGGGGCGACCCGGTCCGGGACCGGCGACCGGGGCCCCGATGGGAAGGCCGCGGGCGAGGTGGACATGTTCGACCTGGTCCGGGCGGCGCTCCGGCAGCGCCCGAACTACATCATCGTGGGGGAGGTCCGGGGGAAGGAGACCTACACCATGTTCCAGGCCATGGCCACCGGGCACACCACTTACTCCACCATGCACGCGGACAGCGTGAAGAGCATGGTGAACCGCCTGGAGAATCCCCCCATCAACACCCCCCGGATCCTCCTCTCCGCGCTCAAGAACGTCATCATCCAGGTCCAGGCCCGCAGCGGCAACGCGGTGGTCCGACGCATCAAGCAGATCCTGGAGATCGTGGGGTTCGAGCCGGAGACCAACGAGCTCATCACCAACACCGTCTACGAATGGGACGCGGGGAAGGACACGTTCCTGTTCAAGGGCCACAGCTTCCTGTTCGACTCGTTGATGGAACTGAAGAACCTGACCCACGAGGAGATGGAGGCGGAGTTCCGTCGCCGGGTGGCCGTGGTCCGCTACATGGCCGATAACAAGTTCACCGACCACCGGCAGATCTGGCAGATCATCACCAGCTACTACAAGGACCCCGCCGAGGTCATGCAACGCATCGGCTACGTGCCCGAGGTCACGGCCTAAGGATGCCCCCTCCCGAGGTCGACAGCACGTTCCAGCGCCTGGAGGCCACCGAGCGGTCGCTCTACACCACCCACGCCCGGACGGTGGGCAGCGGGGAGGGCCCCGCCCGCCCCGTCCGGATGAAGCGGGGGGCGCAGCCGGAATTCCCCGGGCTCACCCCGCTGCAGGCCATCGCCTGGCGGGTCTTCAAGGACCGGGCCCGGCGCCCCGAGGCCGTCAACCCCACGCTGGAGGACGACCTGCTCAAGGCCCACATCCGGATCCGGGCCGACGAGTACACCGCCTACGTGCTCTTCCTCACCTGGTTCATCCTCCTGCCGGTGGGGGTCGTCCTCGCGGCGGTGGTCTACGTGGTCTTAGGCCTCCTCGCCGGGCTCGGGATCCTCGCCGTGGCCCTGGGCGTGGTCCTCGCCATCGTGGTGGTGGTCATGGGGAACGTGGCGCTCAAGAGCGCCCCGGCCACCCAGGCCAAGTCCCGGGGGAAGAAGATCGATCTCAAGATCTCCGCCGCCATGAGCTTCATCTCCGCCATGGCCAGCGCGGACGTGAACATCGACGCCATCTTCAAGGAGCTCTCCAAGCAGAAGATCTACGGGCAGGTGGCCGAGGAGGCCGCGTGGATCACCCGGGACACCGAGCTGTTGGGGGTGGACATCCTCACGGCGATCAAGGACGGGGCCGCCCGGACCCCCTCGAAGCGGTTCCAGGACTTCCTGCAGGGCGTGGTCACCACGGCCACCAGCGGCGGCCAGCTCAAACCCTACTTCCTCTTGAAGGCCGAGCAGTACGAGCGGGAGAACAAGCTCGAGCTGCTGAAGCGGGTGGAGACCCTGGGCCTGCTGGCAGAGGTCTTCGTCACCACCGTCGTCGCGTTTCCCCTGTTCCTGGTGATCATGCTGAGCATCTTCGCCATCATTGGGAACTACGGGGCCACGGTCATCACGTTCCTGTGGGCCATCGTGGGAGGGTTTATCCCGATGGGAGAGATTGGTTTCATTATCTTCATGTACCTCATCATGAACGAGGGAGGCTGAGATGCCGGCGGAGTACGGAAGCCCCTCCGGCACGGTGTTGCCGGCCTCCCGGCGCGCGGCCCGGGCCACCGCCCTGGCCCGGAGGAACGCCACCGCGCTCAAGAACCCCCCCGGCTTTCAGGACATCTACGTCCTCTATGCCGGGGCGGCCGTCTTTGCGGTCTGCCTGGTGCTCGCTTTCCTGGCGGCGACCGGCCACTTCGCCTTCGAGTTCCGGCCCGGGGAGGACCCCGCGGGCTCGGTGGACCACATCAACGCCGCCATCGACTTCGGCGTCATCGGCACGCTGGTGCTGCTCCTTCCCTACGGGATCCTCGCCACCCGGCGCGCCAGCCGCATCGCCGCCATCGAGGCCCGGCTGCCGGACTTCCTCCGGGACGTGGCGGAGGCGGGACGCTTCGGGATGACCCTCCCGGAGGCCATCATCGTGGCCAGCAAGGGACGCTACGGTCCCCTCACGGAGGAGATCCAGCACATGGCCAGCCAGCTGGAGTGGGGGGTCCCCGTGGCCCAGGCGCTGCGGCTCTTCGAGGACCGGATCCAGACCCCGCTGACCAGCCGCGTGGTCTCCATCATCGTGAAGGCCAACGAGGCCGGCGGGAACGTGGCGGACGTCCTGAACATGGTGGCCCATGACACCCGGGAGGTCCAGCTCTCCGAGGAGCAGCGGAAGATCACCATGGTCACCTACCTCACGGTGATCTACATCTCGTTCGGGGTGTTCCTGGCGACCATCCTCATCATGGCCTTCACGTTCCTCCCCCAGATGGTCATCGCGGCCCAGGGGCTCAGCAATGCGGGGGTCGGGGGGACCGGCGGGGCCGTGGGGGTCTCCGCCCAGTACATCCCCGCCGTCTTCCTCGCCTTCCTCGCCGCGGTCATCGCCCACGCCGTCGGGGACGGCATGATGGCGGGGGTCATCCACTCCGGGAAGCTCCAGGAGGGCATGATCCACGGTGGGCTCATGCTCATCGTCGGCTGGGTCTTCATGCGCTTCTTGGTCCCCATCTCGGTCTGAGGGAGGTCCCGCATGGCAAGCACCACTCCTCCCCCGGCCCCGGAGAACCCCCCGCTCACGCCGGAGGAGCGCCGGCGCCGGGCCTCCTTCCCCCTCCACCTGCGCATGGCCGCCGCCCTCGCCCCGTCCGAAGGGAGCGTCCGACCGGTCCGGATGGCCCGGTTGGGGTTCGGGGAGGGAGGCCCCGAAGGGGACGTGGCCACCCCGAAGCCGCCGCTCCCCGACGCCGAGTCCACCGAGATCGAGACCTACCCGGCGCGGGACCCGTACTCCTTCATCCGGATCAGCTACAACAATTTCCGGAACGAGTACCTCTACGAGGTCATCGAGCCCCCCCTCACCCCGGCCGATGTGGACGTGCTGAAGAACCTCAAGGTGGCGCTCATCGACCGGTTCCGCCCGCTGCCGGACGTGGACGAGGAGACCAAGCGCCGGGAGATGCGGCGGATGGTGGACGAGCAGTTCCAGCTCTGGCAGATGGCCCCCTCCCCCCTGGTGAAGGGGCGGATCCTCTACTACCTGGAACGGGACTTCATCGGGTACGGGGTCATCGACGCGCCCATGGTCGACCCCGAGGTGGAGGACATCTCCTGCGACGGGGTGGGGATCCCGCTTTACATCTACCACCGGAAGCACCAGTCCATCCGCTCCAACCTGAAGTTCCTGGACGCCACCGACCTGGACGCCTATGTGGTCTGGTTGGCCCAGCGGTCCGGCCGGCACATTTCCGTGGCGAACCCCATGCTGGACGCCACGGTCCCTGACGGGAGCCGGCTGCAGGCCACGTTAGGTACCCACGTGACCAAGCGGGGGAGCTCGTTCACCATCCGGCGGTTCCGGGACAACCCGTTCACCCCCGTGGACCTGCTCAAGTTCAAGACCATGAGCCCGGAGATGATGGCCTACCTCTGGGTGGCCATCGAGAACGGGCAGTCCATGATGGTCTGCGGAGGTACCGCCTCCGGGAAGACCACCACGCTCAACGCCGTGCTCCTCTTCATCCCGCCGCAGATGAAGATCGTCTCCATCGAGGACACCCGGGAGCTGAACCTCCCGCACGAGAACTGGATCCCTTCCTTGACCCGGGGAGGGTTCGGGAGCAAGAACGTGATCACCGGGAAGGCGCCCGGGGAGATCGACATGTTCGACCTGTTGGCCGCCGCGCTCCGGCAGCGGCCCCAGTACCTGATGGTCGGGGAGGTCCGGGGGGCGGAGGCGTTCATCGTCTTCCAGGCCATGGCCACCGGGAAGACCTGCTACACCACCTTCCACGCGGAGTCCGTCAGCGCCATGGTCCACCGGATGGAGAACCCGCCCATCTCGCTCCCCCGGTCCCTGGTGGCGGCCCTGAACCTGGTGCTCCTGCAGAAGCAGGTGAAGGTGGGGACGAAGATGACCCGGCGGGTGCAGAACCTCACGGAGATCGTGGGGCTCGACCCGGAGACCAACGAGCTCATCACCAACGCGGTCTACAGCTGGAACCCCGCCGACGACACCTTCCTCTACAGCGGACACTCGTACATCTACGAGCGCGTGGCCATCTCCAAGAACTGGACCATGCGGGACATGGACAAGGAGGTCAAGCGCCGGACGGAGATCCTCGAGTACCTCCGCTGGAAGGAGAGCAAGGCCACCCGGCAGAACCCCTTCTCCCACCGGGATGTGGGACGGGTGGTGGCCTCCTACTACAAGGACCCCCAGGCCGCCGTGGAGGATGCCCGGGCGGAGATGGGGAAGCCGAAGGCCGGGACCTCCCCGGGCCCCCGCCCCTGACCGGGGCCTTCCCCGGTGCGAACGTCTCGCCCGTCCCCCGGGCGACCCTACCGTTAAGTAACGTCGTCCCGCTCCCCCGGGCAAGATGACCTCGAGGTCCCCCGGTACCCGGGAGGGACACCCCGCCACGACCCGCCAGGGGCGGGAGACGCTCCGGTTCCTCCAGGAGCACCTGCTCCCGGCGGCCACGCGCTCCTCCGACCCCACCCTCGCCCGGCATCTGGGCCGGGTGGTGGAGGGAGGCTCGCTGGAGGCGTTGGAGGGGCTTTCCTTTTCGGACCGGCAGGGGATCCTGTCCTTTTTGGAACGGCAGTTGGGGTCACGGCGGGTCCGGCCCGGGCCCCGGGTGGTAGTGGACCTGGTGGGCCACCTGACCCGGGCGGAACAGAGCGGGCTCCGGGAGCCGCACCGGCGGCCCGTGCTCCCGGCTCGCTAACGATTTGCGCTGGCGCGGGCTGCCGACCGGCATGATGGCAGCCACAGAGGCCTCCCCCCGGGTCGGGTTCGTGGGCCTGGGGACCATGGGGCAGGCGCTCGCCCTTCGCCTGATGGAGAACGGCATCAGATC
>JAKAVY010000016.1 GCA_021827405.1 Thermoplasmata archaeon | reverse complement strand
CGCTGGCCAGATCCGCGGCGAGGACGCTGTGGACGCCGGGCGGGTTGGGCAGAGGGGGGAGGGTCCCCAGGACCTGCGAGAGGCTCTGGTTGAGCCGGGGCCAGACCTGGGAGGTCAGGGCCACTCCCGAGGCGGAAACCCCCCCCACGTTGGTGACCGCCAGGTAATCGTAGGCGCCCTCCAGCCCGGTCAAGTTCTGCGCGGCGGGGATGGGAACGAAGACGTTCCCCTGTCCGGTGGTGTCCTGGAAGCCTCCCCGGGTGTCGCTCAGGACGATGGCCTCGACCGTGGCGCTGAGGTTCCCCCCTGGTCCGACCAGGGTGACCGGGTCGCCCGCCTTGGCGGAGAGCGCGTTCGCGGCCTGGGTGTTCAGGAGCACCTCTCCGGGACCGGGACCGGGGTAGCTGCGTCCCGCCACGCTGGTGAACGCCCCCAAGGCCGAGGCTGCCGACGGGTTGACGCCCACCAAGTTCAGCCCCGGTTGGGCCACCCCGGAGGACCGGTCGACCAGCCCCAGGGTACCGAGGACCATGGGAGTGACCGCCTGCACACCGGGGATCGTGGACGCGCTCCGGTTGAACCCGGTGAAGAGCGCGGCGGGGAACGGGGAGAAGCTGAGCCCCCCGAGGATGCTCACGGAGGCGCCGGGGGCGTAGACGGCCTCGTTCACCGCCCCGTCGCTCTGGTACACAAAGTGGGTGGCGAGGGTGTTGACCGTGGTCCCCACCACGAGGCTCGAGGAGATGATGGTGCTCCCCACCAGGAGCCCCAGGAGCAAGATCACGGTCCGGGACCGGGCCCGGGAGACGTTCCTTAGCCCGATGCGGGCCACGATGGGGTCCCGGAGGGCGAGGACGAGGGACACGAGCCCGACCACCACCAGCGCCAAGAGGAGCCCGCCGGCAAGGGGGTCCCCGAGGCCCAGGGTGCTAAGAAGCGACCATCCGACCATCGCGCATCCGTACGGTCCGATCGCACTGGCGGGCCACGTCCGGGTCATGGGTCACCACCACGAACGTCTGGTGGTGAGCCCGGTTCAGCGAGCGCAAGAGGGTGACGACCTCCCGGGCGTTCTCCGCGTCCAGGTTCCCGGTGGGTTCGTCGGCCCAGACGATCGCCGGTTGGTTCACCAGCGCCCGGGCGAGCGTGACCCGTTGCTGTTCGCCCCCGGAGAGGGAGGAGGGCCGGAGCCCCTCGCGTTCCTTCAGCCCCAGCTCCGACAACCAGGCCCGCGCCCGCTGCCGGGCCTCCCGGGGGCGGACCCCCGAGACCAGCAGGGGGAACTCCACGTTCTCCTCGGCGGAGAGCACGGGGAGCAGGTTATAGGACTGGAAGACGAAGCCCATCCGCCGCGCCCGGTAGAGCGTCCGGGCCCGGTCGGTCATCTGGTGGATGTTGGTGCCCTCCAAAAGGACCTGGCCCCGGCTGATGTCATCGAGGCCGGAGAAGCAGTTCAACAGGGTGGTCTTCCCGCAACCGGACGGGCCCATGACGGCCACCATCTCCCCGGAGTAGATCTCAAGGTCGATCCCCTTCAAGGCGTCGACCGGTCCGGCCTCGGACGGGTAGGACTTCCATACCCCGGTCGCCTCCACGAGGGTCGCTGTGTCGCCCATGGGAACGGGGGAGGAGCGGCCGGGCCAGCGGATAAGGATTCAGCCCCGGTCGGCGATCCGGGAGGCCGACCGCGCCGCGCCGCAGAGATCCGGCTCGGAGACGGGGCTCTTGAGCGCGAAGTCATTGAACCGACCCGGACCGACCAACTCCAAGATCCGGGCCGGCTGCACGATCACCCCCACCCGACCCGTGAAGCCCTGTTCGCGTCGCTGGGTCAGCCAGCTCGCGGTGGCGGTCAGGTCGCTGGGGTGTAGGAAGACGAGCGTCGCGTCGGGTCGCTGGGCCAGCGAGGGCAAGGCCTCGGAGGGGTTCGTGGCCTCGGCCAGAACGCCGATGCGATTTCGCTCCAGGTAGCCCTTGAGGGTCCTCCGCTCTTCCTCCGGCCCTCCGAGGAGGACCACGGGAGGGGTATCCGCTGCGGTCATGCGACGGACCTCTGAACGTTCCGGCCATATAGGCTCTTCATTCCGGCGCCGGCCAGGGCCCGTTGAGCGATACTCTCCTGCGCGGAATGACCCCGACCGACGATCCGGGCGGGAAGCGGGGGGTGCCCGGGGCCCTTCCCGAGAAGGCTTCCCAAAGGCTATCCCCCGGATCCCCTCCCTCCCTTCGAAGGACCCACCGGGTCCCGCCGACGGTCTCGACCGTCCTGACCACCCGTGCCGGAAGTCCCCCGGGCGTCCCGGGTGGAACGACCTCGAGGTCGGTGGGATGGACGCCCCTGAGCTGCCCCTCCTCACGGATCACGTTGTACCCCAGGAACCAGGCCACCCGGGGGTCCCGGGGATCCTCGAGCACCTCCGCCGCCGGTCCCACCCTCAGGACCTCGCCGCCCCAGAGCACCAGGAGCCGGTCTCCTAGGAGGAGAGCCTCCTCCAGTTCGTGGGTGACGTAGATGGCCGGCACCTCGCTGAGCCCTAGCCACTCGGAAAGCTCCCCCTGGAGCTCTCGCCTTCTCCGGGGGTCGGCGGCGGCCAGAGGTTCGTCCAGAAGGAGCAACCGGGGCGCGGGAGCGAGGGCCCGTGCCAGGGCGACGCGCTGCCGTTCTCCCCCGGACAGGGCTTGAGGGAGGCGTCGGGCAAGGGCCGTGAGGTTGAATCGGACGAGCAGACCTTGAAGGACCCGCTCCTTCTCTTCCGTCCAGGGGCCTCTTAAGGTCAGACCATAACCCACGTTCTCTTCCACCGTCCGTTGGGGGAAGAGGGCGAGATCCTGGAAGACCAGGCCTACCTTCCGCCGCGGCGGCGGGAGGTGGGAGACCTCCTCCCCTTGAAGGCGGATGGAGCCACCGGACGCCGGCTCGAGCCCGGCCAGCACGCGGAGAAGGGTGGACTTGCCCGCCCCGTTCGGCCCCAGGACGGCTAACACCTCCCCGGGAGAGAGGGTGAGGTCGATCGGCCCGAGGGTGAAGGTCCCGCTCCTCGCCCTCAGGGCCCGGACCTCGAGGACCGGACCCTCAGCCACCCGCCCTCCGGCTGGAGATCGCGTGGATCCCCAGGAACAACGCCAGGCTCACCAGGACCAGGAGCGCCGCGAGGGCCGCCTCCGGTCCGACGAGCCGTGACCCCCCCAGGACGTAGATCTCCACCACCCAGGTGGTGTACGGGGGGACGTAGAGGAAGTTGGTGGCGGTGAACTCGCCCAGCCCCAGGGCAAAGGTGAAGAGGGCGGCCGAGAGGATCGGGACCTTAAGCCCGAGGACCTGGGTGTCCACGAAGGCCCGCCAAGAGGACGCGCCCAGCGTCCGGGCCGCCCCCGTGGGCTCCGGGGGAAGGGACCGCAGCCCCAGGGTCACGGCCTGCAGGGCGAAGGGCAAGGCCAAAGCGGACTCGCTGAGGACGATGAGCATCCAGAGGTACGGCGGCTGCGCCAGCGTGGAGGCGTAGAACCCCTCCAGGGCCAGCGCCAGGATGACCGGGGAGACCAAGAGGGGAAGGAAGAGCAGGAGGTCCCCTCCCGTCCCCAGCCTCCGGTGCCGCGGCCTCGCGAACGCGGTGACAAGGGAGAGCCCCAGGACCAGCAGGACGGAAAGGGTAGCGAAGAACAGGGAGTTCCCCAGGGCGGAGAGGGTCGAGATCTGTACCACCCCGGTGACCCGGCCGGAGAAGAGCGCCTCCACGTTGCCGAGGCCCAGCGTGCCCTCCGGCCCGCGGAATCCGGAGAGAAGGACGCTTCCCAGCAGGGCCAGGGTCCCCAGGACGACGACCCCGGTCAAGGCGAGGAACCCATAGGTCGCCGGCGCCCGCCAGGACACCGGTCGGAGACGCGGGAAGCCCCGGGAGACCCCGCCCAGGAGGGCGGTCCGCCGGGCGATGGAGAGGTAGACGAGGCTCGGCAGGGCCAGGAAGAGCACCACCCAGCTGGCCAGGGCGAATGCGAGGGGGGTGCTCGCGAACACCCCTCGGGCGAGCGTGTAGATCCAGACCTCCACGGTGTAGGAGCCAGGTCCGCCCAGGAGGAGCGGGGGAGCAAAGCTCAGGAAGGAGAACAGGAAGGTGAGGAGCGCCCCGGCCCCGCCCCCTAGCAGCGAGGGCCCTCCCCAGACGTCACGGTAGATCCGGCCCGGCGAGGCCCCCAGGACGCTGGCCGCCTCCTCCTGGGGGAGGGAGGCGTTCTCCACGGAACCGACCGTGAACAGCGCGACGACCCCCACGTTGAAGTAGACGTTGGCGAGGACGATCCCCGCGAGGCCGGAGCCCAGGCCCGGGAGAAGGTCCTCGGCGAACCCCAGGGGGCCGAAGAGGTCCTTGATCCCTAGCACGACCACCAAGCTCGGAAGCAGAAAGGTCACCAGCAGCAGGGAGAGCAAAAGCCCTCGCCCGGGGAAGCGATGCCGGCCGACGAACAGTCCCACTGGGTAACCGATGGCGAAAGCGAAGAGCGCGCTCAATCCCCCCTGGACCAGGGAGTTCTGAAGGGCCGAGCGGGCCGCCTCGGCCGCCAGGGAGTTGCCCCAGAGCTGGGCAAAGAGCCCCCCGAGGCCCCCGAAGTCGTCCCAGGCGGAGAGGAGAAGGAAGAGCAGGGGGAGGACCGTGACGAGGAGGACGAAGAGGAAGACCGGAGCGAGGGCGAAGGTCTCGGCGAGCTCATCCCTCCACGTGGCCCGAGAGCCGAGCATGGAGACGCCCTAAGCCCCCATGGCGAGGAGCTGCAGTATCCACTGGGAGATCTCTTGGGAGGCCTGGGAGGGAGGCAGATAGCCATCCAGGGGGATGATCGCCGAAGGGGAGAGGGAGAGGGAGAAGACCGGGGGGAGCTCCGACAGGGCCGTCTGGTTCGCCGGGTACTCCCACTCGTTCGTGGCCACTAGGCGCTGGACGGTGCCGCTGAGCATCCAGTTCACGAAACGTTCGGCCAAGGGGAGCCTCGGGCTCGACCGGAGGATCCCGGCTCCGTAGACGGTCTCCCAGCCATAGGCGTGGCCTCCCACGAAGGCGACGGTGGAGTTGACGGACCCCCCGTACCCGAAATAGGCGTTGTACGCCGTGTCGGTGGTATAGCTCACCACGGCCTGTCCCTGACCGGAGGAGAACGCGTCGAACGCGTCCGTCCAATCGGGCGAAGCGGTCGGGCAAAGGGCAGGGCACCCGGAGCGCAGTCCGGTCCAGAAGCTCGTCCAGTTCTCGTGGAGGACGTGGGTGTAGAACTCCACTTGCCAGGCGAGGAACTCCTCCCCGACGATGCTGCCGGCCACCGGGTCCTCATAGATGAACCGGGAGGCCAGGGAGGGGTGGGTGCTGAGGTTCGTGAAGAAGTCTCCCGCGCCGAATGGCTGACCGGAGGCGTTATTGAAATCCCGTTGGTAGTCCAGTCCGAGGTACCCGAACTCGTAGGGAGTGACCTCGCCCGGCGGGCCCAAGGCCCCGGCGAGCGTAGTGTTGACCGACGCGAGGTTCGGAGGGGTGTAGGGGAGGAGCAGGCCCGCGCTCTCCACCTGCCCGGCGGTGATCTCGTCCAGCCCCAGGACCACGTCCGGCAACGTCCCGGGACGCGCGGACAGTAGCGCGCTGGCGAGGTCCCCGGAGGGGTATTCCAGGACCACCCGGGCACCGGTGAGGTTCTCGAAACCCCCTACGATGGTGGCCAGCGTCCCGTTCGGGTCGTTCCCGGAGGCGAAGAAGCTCGGATAGGTCCAGACCGTGAGAGTAGGCCCACTGGGGGCCCTCAGGGACTCGTACTGGCCGACGCCGTAAGCGGCGCCCCCCACGATCACGGCCACCAGAAGGACCTCCACGACCCGGGAGCGCCGTCCCCAGGACCGGTGTCGGACGGCGGAGGGAGGGGGAAGGCTCGTCGAAGTGCTCATCCTCCGCTTCCCGCGGAGGTCCCGGTCACCCGGGCCATGTTCGTCCCTTCGCCGGAATTACCCGGATCAGGTTCAAGGGGTCGGCAGTGCTTCCCTGCCCTCTCAGCTCCATGGTGGGGCTCCCCCGCAGGGGGGCGGAGGGGGGGCCAGTTTATGAAGATGGGGCCCGAGGGGGATGAGGCTGGGGAGAGCGGGACCGGAGCGCCCTTGCCGAGGAGGACCTCTTCTCGGGCAAAGGGATGAGATCTAGGTCCACCGCCCTGGGCCGCTGCCGGACGGGTCCGGGCTCTCCGGTGGGCTTGGTGTCGACCCAGGCCCTCTTCGCTCTTCCTGGGAAGCCGGGGGCCCCGGCGTTCCGTTTCGCACCCCCGGCTCAGTCGCGAGAGCGGGGGACGGCCTTGGGACTCCAGGCTCCCAGGGGCTGGTACCACCGGTCCGGGGGAGGAGGGGGGAGTCGCCGACCGCGGTCTTGGACCACCGCTGGGCCGGACACGAACCGCCCCACCAGCGCTCCCGGGATCCCCCGGTCCTTCCACAGGGAGAGGAGCGACCGGACCCGGCCCGGGGGCAGGGCGACAAAGAGCGCGCCGCTGCTGCTGACCGAGAGGGGGTCAAGACCGTAGAGGGAACAGACCTCGGCGGCCTGGGGATCGATGGGGAGCCGGGAGAGATCCACGAGGAGCCCTACCCCCGAGGCGTCGACCATCTCCTGGAGGGCGCGGAGGACCCCCCCTTCGGCGGCGTCGTGCATCGCTTCCACTCCACCCCGGCCCAGACCGAGGGAGGCCGCGAGGAGCGCCTCGGGCGTGGTCGCGAGCTCGCGCCACCGGCCGCGGGCGGCCCTCCAACTCCCCTTCGATCCTGCGGTCCGGGGGTCCCGGGGCAAGAGATGCGCGAGCCAGACGGCGGTCTCGATCCCCGCGGCCTTGCTCATGACCAGGCTCAATCCCGGGCGCAGCAAGGGCGTCGCGGCGAACGATCCTGACGGGACCTTTGCGAAGAAGGTGGCCCCCCCCAACACGGGGACCTGGGCCCCGGGGTAGCGGCCGGTATGCCCGCCCAGAATCGCGGCCCCCAGACGCCGGGCCTCCTGGTGCCAGACCCGCATGAACGTGGAGAGCCGACGTTCCGGAAGGTCCAGCGGGAGGTTCAGGTCCACGAGGATGTGCGTGGGCGGGTGGCCGGAGGTGGTGATGTCGTTGGCCACCAGGTGGAAGGCCACCCAACAGGCGTGTTCCCACCCCAACGCCGGTTCCACGTAGATCGGGTCCGTGGTGAACAGACCGACCGCCCCGGCTCCCAGGCGGACCGCCCCCACGTCCACGCCCGTGGCGGGTCCGAGCAGCACGTCCTTTCGGTGGGCACCCAGATGAGAGGACACCGCCCGTCGGAAGACCGCCGGGGAGATCTTCCCCGCGGCGAGAGGGGTCGGCCGGTCGGAGGCCCCTGAGCGAGGGCCGCCGCTCATCCCCTCCTCCCGAGAGCTCTTCCGCGGAACAGCCAGGGCCCGGGCAGGCCCTCCGCCTCTCGTTGCCGCCCGGCCCGTTCCTCCGTCTCCAGGAGGCTCTCCCAACGGCCACCGGCTCGCGCGAGCGCCTGCCGGGCGCGCTCCGGTGAACTGCCGGCCTCGGGCGCCACGGGTGTGGCCTCCAAGAGCTCCCAGCCTAGGAGGTCGAACCACCGGTCCAGTTCCGCCCGGGGGAACCGAAGCAACGCGGTGGGTGGGGCGAAAGACGGCTCTTTCCGGGCCCGCCGGAGGGAGGCATGGGCGTCCCGTGCGCTGCCCTGCGCAGGAAGGGTCCCGGCCACGCTCGTCTCGATCACCCAGGTCCCCCCGGGAGCCAGGCTCTCCTTCCACTCCCGGAGCAGGAGGCCCGCCCGGTCCCCCCCGAAGCCCAAAACGTTGCCCAGGGCCACGAGGCCGGCAAGGCCGCCTGGACGAACGGGAAGCCGGAGGCCGTCCCCGAGGACCCAGTGGGGTCCGCCGGAGGGCCCCGGGTGCCGGCGGGCCTCCCGGATCATGGCGAGAGAGAGCTCCAACGAGATCACCGACCGGCCGGTCGCGAGCAGGAGGTCGGAGAAGCGTCCGGGCCCGGGGCCCACCTCGAGGAGGGTGGCGGGGTGGGAGGGAAGTCCCTTAAGGGCCCGGGCCAGGAACCGCCGGCGCAGGGCCAGCCAGAGGGTCCGTTGGGGGGTACCCTCGTACCGGGACCACTCCCGCCGCGCCCGGGCCGGGGGAAGCCGAAGGAATCGTTCCCGGGGAGGGAGGTGCCCGCCGGTCGGGGAGACCCTCCGGGAAGCGGGCGAGGCGGGATTCGAACCCGCGGCCGCCGGATTAGGAATCCGGTGCTCTATCCAAGCTAAGCCACTCGCCCGTTCTCCCATCCCCGGACCTCCGCGCCGGGCCCGGACCCGGCGGCTGCCGTCCCCCAGGGTCGGCCCGTCGCCCCCGCCCGGCGCTACCCACCCGCCCAGGCTGCCCGTTCCGGCCCCGTGGGGCCGGCGGCGACCCTTGCGAGGTGGCGCGCGGCATTCCGGTCCCGCCCCAAGACCAGCCCTCTATGCCTTAGCCCTTGCCCCTCTCGGGTTCAACCCGGGGCCGCTACCCCGGCCTCCTTCACGGGAGGGGGGAGCGGATAGCGCAAGATCGCCGCGATGCCTCCGAAGGCCTTGAGGAGCATCCCTCCCTCGTCGCTCTCTACGCTGACCATGCGGACCGTGGCCCCGTGTCGGTCGGCCTCCTGGAAGAGCCGGGCCACGTAGTCCTCCGTCTCCTTCAACGACAGCGCGTCGGCGCCGCAGACCGGGCAGGGCCCCCATTGGGCCTGGGAGACCTGGGCATCCTCCAGACTGCGGACCGTCTCCTTGCCGCACTGCCCGCACCGCAGGGTCAGCCGTTTTCGCTTCAACCCCGAGGAGAGCAAAAGCACCTCGACCGCCCCCATCTCCAGCGCCCGGAGGACCTCCCTTTCCCCATAGGCCGCCAGGCCTCCCCCGGCCTTGCGGATCTCCACCAGGAGGCGTTGGACCAGCCTCTTCTCCTCGGTGATCTCCAGCCCGTGCAGCGTGCTCCCCGCCTTCTCCACGAGCTCCTTGAGCCCGTACTCGTCCGTGTACCCCACGTCGAACAGGGGCTCCACCACCTTCTCCTGGAGCTCGTAGTGCAGGTAGTGCTCCTTCACGAAATATTCCTTGGTGGCCCCCGGGCCCCCGACCAGGATCCCCTTGAGGGTGTCCTTCACCGGCAGGAAGATCTCGGCGGCCAGCTCCGCCGAGCGGACGAAGAAGTCGTGCGCCGCGTGCTCGATGAGACGTTCGAAACGATGGGCGGACTGCCCCCCCCGGCCATGCTTGCTCGGGACCTGGCTCTGCCGGTTGCGCACCGCCTCCACCCGGGTACCGCGCAGGAACCCCAAGGTGACCTCCGCCCGGTCGATGACGATGAGCCCCCAGAGCTCCGGCTCGTGGACCATGGCCAGGAGCGGTTCCAGCACGAACTGCGAGTCGCAGCGGTACATGTACGTGCCCAGCGGCTCCGGCGGCTCGATCACGTAGACCACCTGCTCGCTCTTGTCCGCGCCCACCGGTTTGGCCCCCACGAAGAACGCGAGCCCGTGCTCCGGGGCCTGCCGGTACTGCTTCAGCCGGTTCATGATGGTCTCCAGCGCGGAGAGCACGCTCTTCCGGGTGGTCCGGCTCTTGATGTTGCCGGCCTGGGCGTACTCGTTCCGCAGGTAGCCCATCACGTCGGAGATGGCCCGGCCGGGGGGCACGTAGAGAGTGACGAGCTCGGTGGCGCGGCCCCGGATGTCCTTGATCTCCTCGACCAACCGACGGAACTCGTAGCGCCGGAGCTGGGGGTCCTTTTCCCCTTCCGCCATGGTTCAGGCCCCCTCGGTCCTGGCCCTTCCCCGGGCGGACCTGAGGTCCGCGCCCCGGCTCCCCCGGGGCTCCCCCTGCTATAGGAGCTTCGAGAGGTGCTCCTCGATGACCTCTTCGGGATAGGCGCCCACGATCCGGTCCACCAACTTGCCCTCCTTGTAGAAGAGCAGGGTGGGGATGCTCATCACCCCCAGCTGCTGGGCCGTCGCGGAGTTGTCGTCCGAATTGAGCTTGCCGACGCCCACCTTGCCGTGATACTTCTCCGCCAGGCGCTCGACGATGGGGGAGACCATGCGGCAGGGACCACACCAGGGAGCCCAGACGTCCACCAGGGCGACACGGTTGTCCTGGGGGAACTTGGCGAAGGTCTTGTCCGTGAGGTCAGGAATGGTCATGGGGGACACCTCTAGGGAAAGTGACCCTTCCGGGCTATAAAGCCCTCCACGGGCCGGCCGGGTAGGGGTTCACCGGGCCAATTCCTCGACCAGGTGCTCCACGGTGGGAAGGATCAGTTCCCGGACGGCCAGCTGACAGGCGCGAGCCGAGCCCGGGACCGCGAAGACGGGGCGGTTGTGCAGGGCGAAGAGGCTGGCCCGGCTCAAGACCGCCAGCGGGCCGACCTCCTGGTAGCTCAGCATCCGGTAGAGGTCCCCGAAGCCCTCCAGCGCCTTGCCCCCTCCCCCCGCCAAAGCCTCGATGGTGACGTCCCGGGAGCTCACCCCCGTCCCGCCAATGGTGATCACCGCTTCCACCTCGGGGTTGGCGAACCAGCGGTCGAGGCACTCCCGGATGTCCGCCACGCTGTTGGCCACCAGATGGTACTCCTCCACCCGCTGCCCTCCCTCGGTCAAGAGCTTCTTCACCAGGGTCCCGCTCTCGTCGTCCTCCTCGGTATGGGTGTCCGAGGTGGTGAGCACGCCGAAGCCGATGGGGCGGCTCGTCCCGAGGTGATGCCGGGAAGGGCTCTCGGGGGCCGGAGCGGCCCCGGGGGGCGGGAGGTTCGCATGGGAGAGCGGGTGGTAGTTCGAACCGGGGGTCATCGCTTCACCGTCACGGAGGAGGGTCCCCGCCCTTGCTCTTCCGGACCACGCGTACCGGTCCCAGGAGCGTGTGCGGGTACTGGCCGCGCGCATCCTTCTCCAGATATTTGACCATGTCCCAGACGGTCAAGAGCGCCACCGAGACCCCCACGAGCGTCTCCATCTCCACTCCGGTAGGACCGTACGCTTCCGCCCGGGCGATGGCCCGCACGCCTCCCCCGGTCCGGGTCAGCGTGACGGAACTGTTCGTCAGGGCCACCAGGTGGCAGTGGGGCAGGAGCCCGGCGGTCCTTTTCATGGCCAGGAGGCCGGCCAGTCCTCCGGCAGCCAGCGGGTCCCCCTTCTCCACGGCTCCCTCCCGGATCGCCCGCCGGCTCTTGGGTCCCAAGGAAAGGGACCCTTCGGCCTCCGCCTCCCGGGCCAACGAGGGCTTTCCCCCCACGTTTCGCTGCCGGGTCACCACCGAGGACCGCGCGGTCATGCGGGGGCTCCCGTGCCCCGCCGGCCCAGGAGCCCCAAGCGGGCCAGGAAGGCCTCCAGTTGCACCCGGTCGGAGGCTCCCATGGCGAGACGGAAATCGACCTCCGCCAGGACCTCGAGGAGGCGGATCTTCTCCTCCTCAGGCAAGGCGAGGTTCGGCAGGTGGCGATGCAGGGCCCGGACCACATCCTCCCCGCTGGCCCCCCGGTCGGTCAACAGGCTGTAAAGCGCCTCTCGGGACCCCTCAAAGTCACCGGCGAGGGCCTTCCCCATCATCTGCTCCACCTCCCGGGGGAGGGGGGTGGAGGCGCTCTCGTACAGGCTGTCCGCGGTGATCTTCTCGGAAAGGGCCGAGGCGAGCTGGAGAAGGTTCACCGCCCGCCGGAGGTCCCCCTCCGCAAGCTTGACCAGGGCCTCCATGGCCTCGGGCTCGACTGTGCGACCTTCGGCCCGGGCGATCCGTCCGAGGTAGCCCCGCATCTCCTCCACGCTGAAGGTCTTGAACCGGAAGACGGCACAGCGGGATTGGATGGGCTCGATGATCCGGGACGAGTAGTTGCAGGATAGGATGAACCGGCTGGAGGTGGAATAGCGCTCCATCATCCGGCGGAGCGACGCCTGCGCATCGTTGGTGAGCTGGTCTGCCTCATCCAGGAAGAGGAGCTTGAAGGGCACCGAGGCCAGGGGGGCGCTCCTCACATAGTTCTTGATCGTGTTGCGGACCGTCTCGATCCCCCGTTCGTCCGAGGCGTTCAGTTCCAGGAAGGAGTCCCGCCAGGCGGGCCCGTAAAGGTCCCGGGCGAGCGCCAGGGCGGCCGTGGTCTTCCCGGTCCCGGGTGGCCCGGCAAAGAGCAGGTGCGGGAGGGTCCTCTTCGCCACGTAGGCCTCGAGCAGCGGGACCACCCTGGGCTGTCCGACCATCTCCCTGAGGGAGTGGGGTCGGTACTTCTCGATCCAGATCTCCCCGGCGTGGACGTCCATGGGTTCCCCCGCGGGCTCAGTCGGTTCGGCGGGATATAAGGACCTTGGGCCCGGCCCCCGCCGGAGGGGGCAGCCCCCTCACGCTTCGGTGAGCCAGAACTCCAGCTCGTGGCCCCGATGCTCCAGCGCGATCTTGCCTTCCCGGGCCAGCCAGCCGAGGGCCATCAACACCCGGGGCCGGGGGCCGGGGACGCCGCGTTCGACGGTGCGGAGGCTCATCCGCCCCTTCTGTTTCAGGAGCTGCCAGACCTCGCCGGCCGCGAGCCCGATGGCCCCCACGCTCCAATCCTCTTCCCGAGGTGGCTCCGTTCCCTTCGTCATCGGGGGAGGGAAGCGACCGGGCAGAAAGGGCTTTAGGAGAACGCTCCCGACCAGCGGAGGATGGGCCGAGGCGACCTACCCCACCAGAAGGGCCACCGGGAAGGCTTGGAAGAGGGCGGCAAGGGAGAGCGTGCGGTCCGGCCCTTCCGGGCGCATCTCCTCTCCCGTGAGGGCGTTGCGTAGCCTTCCCGGTACCCCGGGTGGCAGGGAGAGCCGGCCCGCGAGCCCCTCCTTCAGGGTAAAGTCCCCGGCCTCTGGAGACGCCCACCGGGTCGGGAGGCGAGGCACCGCGGTCACCGCCCAACGTCCCCCCTTCTCCCGCGCGAAGGCTAAGACACCCTCGCTTCCCTCCGTGGACAGGGGTAGGTATCTCCCCTCCGTGAAGAGCCCGGGGTCGACGGCCCGGGCGAGGAGGGACCGTTGCGTCAGGTACAGCTTGATCCGGCCGTCCGACCAGTTTCGCCGGAGCTCGGGAAGGAGCCCCGGGGGCGGCGTTCCGTCGGGAGGGAACGCTCTCAAGAGACGTTCCCTAAGAGCGAAGTCGACCGGCCGACGATTGTCCGGGTCCACCAGGCTCAGGTCGAAGAGCTCACACCCTTGGTAGAGGTCCGGGATCCCGGGGGCCGTGACCTTCAGGAGCACCTGAGAGAGGGAATTCCAGGCCCCCAGGTAGGCGACACGACGCTGGAAGGGGAGGAACCGATGCCGGAACCCCTCCCCTTCCGGCCCCTCCACCAGTCGACGGGCGAAGGCGAGGAAGGCCGCTTCGTACCTCAGATCGGGGGTTCCCCAGCTCGAGGAGACCCCTCCCTCCCGGAGGGCCTTGGTGAGATAGGTGTAGAGCCGTTCCGGGAAATCCCCCAGGTCCGGCCCGTTGGGCCAGGCCCCCACCAGGGTCTGGTAGAGGAAGTACTCCTGGTTGGGGAGCGGACAACACCCCCAGGGGCCCTCTTGGAAGCCGCCTTGGGCGTACCCGTGCAGGTCCCGCCCCAGGGACTCCCACTCCCCGGGCATCTCCGCGAGGACGAAGAGCCGGGCGCGGACATCCTCGCTACGCTTCGTGTCGTGGGTGGAGGTGGTGGTCAAGGTATGCGGATGATGGGCCAGGGTCCGGGCCTGGTGCTGGTGGAAGAGCTCCGGTCCCAACCTCTTCGGGGCGGGGTCGCCGCCCACCTCGTTCAAGGCCACCAGCCGGTGATACCGGTACAGCGCGGCGTCCTCCGTCCCCTTGGCCATGACCCCGCCGGTGAACTGCTGGACATCGAGCGCGAAGGTCCGGGCCCGCGGGTCCTCCCTGAGCTCCGGCCGCCGAAGAAGCAGGAGCTCTCCGAGGGCCTGGAACGCCGGGTCCGGCAGGTCCCGGTTCCACCGGGAGGCCTCGGAGGTGGCCCGGGACACCACGTCCACGTCCGACGGGTCCGGTGGGGGCGAACGCAGGTAGGTCCGATACCGGGGATAGCTCGCGAGGGTCTCCGAGAGGACCCGGCGAAGCACCTCGGCAGGGAGGCCAGAAAGCCCGGGGACCTCCCGGGAGAGCGGTAAGAGCTGCGACAAGAGTCGCTCCAACCGTCCCGGGAAGAACTCTTCAAGGGCGCGGCGCTTCTCGGCGTGGACGATCTCCCGGTAGTCCACCGGCGCCCCCACGAACCGCTGGTAGACCTCCTGCAGGCGCTCCAGGCCCTCCGGGTCCACCAGCGCGTGGGGAACGGAGGCCAGGAAGTCGTAGCCGGTGGTCCCGTCCACCGCCCATCGCTCGGGAAGGTGCTCGTCTCCGAGCAGGATCTTCTCCACCACCACGTACGGTCTCCCGGGGTCTCGGGGGAACCGCGTTCCCCCGATCCCATGGGAGAGCCGGTCCAGGTACTCCTCGGGGTCCCGCAGGCCGTCGATATGGTCGATGCGGAAGCCCCCGACCCAACCCCGGGCTGCCCAGTTAAGGGGGAGGGCATGCATCGCTTGGAAAACCACGGGGTCCTCCACCCTCATCCCCACCAGGTCGTTCACCTGGAAGAAGCGACGGTAGTTGACATACCGGTGGGCGTCCTTCCAGGGCCCCGGCAAGTAGGGCTGGCGCCCGAGGAGGCCCAACGAAGCGCGCCAGCGCGCCGGGTCGTTGAGCGTGGTGAGGGCCTGCCTCCAAGCGGCAGCGAAATCGGGGTCCCGCTGTGTCGCCTGGCCCAGCGCCTCCTTCAGCCGTTGCGCCCACGTACGGGGGCTCTCGGGGGACGCGTCCAGGGCCCGGGCCAGGGGCGCGGTCCCGGGGCCACCCCGCACCCTCGAGAGCGCCTCGTCGACCAGCGGGACCAGGCTCGCGGGAGAGACGGGCAAGGAGATCCCGGAAAGATGCAGACGGACCCCTTCGGGTCCCAGAGACCATCGGGCCGACCCCTTGCGGACCGTGTCCTCCAGCGGTTCGTCCAAGATCGGCAGGAAGACCCTTCCGGAGAAGCGGCCGTGGGCCGGGGCCCAATCGATATCGAAATAGTCCGCATAGGGAGAGTCTCTCCCGAACTCCAGGACGTCCGCCCACCAGGGGTTCTCCGCGCCGGCGTACATGTGGTTCGGCACCAGGTCCACCAGGACGCTCATCTCGCGGCGCGCCGCCGCCTCCGCGAGGGACTCCAGGTCCGCTTCGGTGCCCAGGTCCGCCCAGAGATGTTTGGGGTCCGTCACGTCGTAGCCATGGGAGCTTCCCGGCCGCGCCGCCAGCAGCGGGGAGAGGTAGAGGGTCCGTACGCCCAGGTCCCTCAAGTAGTCCAAGAGCGCGGTAGCCCGCGAGAGCGGGAAGCCCCCGTTCAACTGCAGCCGGTAGGCACTGCCGGGGACCGGCGAGGACGGCATGTCAGTCCACGCGGACCGACAGCTGTCTTCCCAGGTCCAGGAAGCCCCGTTCCCAGCTGACGGCCCCCGGGTCTCCCCGTTGCGCCCGTTCCTTCATGGCGGGATAGACCTGCCGGAAGAGCTCGAAATAGAGGTTCTGGACCTTCCAGAGGTTGGGGGTGTATGGAAGGACCTTCACGAGGGCCATGGCCCGGTTCAAGTGGGAGAGAAGCCGCAGGTCCTCGGGGCTCTTCGTGAAGCGTTCCAGGCTCCGTTCGAGAAACCGTTGGGGAGCGTAGCCGAGCCCGGAGGCATCGACGGTGACCTTCCAGCGGTTCAGTTCCTTCAGCAGCGCCTCGGCCCGGTCCAGGTCGAGCTCCTCCGCGGCGAAGGTCCGTCTCAGGTTGGCGTTCAAGGTGAACTCCACCGCCGTCTGGAAGGCCCGGGGGAGAGGGAAGTTCAGGTCCTGGAGGAAGCGCATGAACGGGGTGTATTGCAGGTAGATGGCCTGGTAGCCGTTCTCGGCCTCGGTCATCCCTTCCTGGATGAGGCGGCCCAAGATCGCCCGCTGCTCGTCCCGGAAGAGGGAGCGGAAGGAGTAGGTCACCCCGCCAAAGTGTTCGTCGAGCTGCCGGATGACCTGGGCCAGGTCGGCATGGGAGAAGGACTCCTCCACCTCCCGGGCGAACGCCTCGTAGGCCTCCTTGCCCCGGAACTCCCGGATCCCGGCGTTCAGGTTATGGTCCCCGAAATGGACCACCCCGTAGCTGAACCGGCCGCTCTCCCCAGTGGTCTCGGACGCGATGGTCACCCACCCCAGGGCCAGCCGGGTCCGGCCCTGCTCGACCCGTCGGTGGTCTCCCCTCTGGACTCGGTAGCAGTAGATCCTCCGGTCCGGCTCGTATGGCTCGAACAGGGAACTGATGGCGTAGTGGGCCGCCACCTTCCCCAGGTCCACCCGGGACGGGACCACGTAGCGCCGGTACACGTCCGCGCCATCCCCCTGCTCCGGCAGGTTGCTCCGGGCCAGGCGGAGGCGCTCCAGGAACTCCGGTTCCAACCGGACCCCAAAGAGCTCTTCGGCGAGTTGGATGACGCGTCCCGCGTACCGGAGCACCTGGACCGTCTCGAGGCCCGAGACCTCGTCAAAGAACCACCCGCAACTCGTGTACATCAGCAAGGAGTGCCGCTGGAGCTCCAGGAGCTTCAGCGCCTCGACCCGCTGCTCGGGGCTCAGCGGGATCCTCGCGTGGCGGGAGAAGAACCCCTCCCGGGAGGGCTCGGAGCGGTCGAGGACCAGCTGCACGTAATCGTCCCGGGCCGCCCACGGGTCGTGGAAGAGCGCATGGCCCTTCTCCTCGAAGCGGGGGGCCACCTCATCCCGGAGCCAGTCTAGCGCCGCCCGCAGCGGCGCCCGCCAGGCCTGGTTCCACCCCGGGTGGAGCCCCGTTTGGCAGCCACAGTTCGAACGCCAGCGCTCCACCCCGTGGGGGCAGCTCCAGGAGGTGCTCTCGGCGATCTCCACCTCCTGCACCGGGGGCGTCAGGGTGAGGTACTCCCCGTAGTTCGTCAACCGGGCCTGGGAGCGGGTCTCCACGACGTGGAGGGCGTAGGCGAGGGCCATGTCCCCATGAGGGTGGTGATGTCCGTAGGTCTCCCCATCGGTGGCGATATGCACCAGTTGAGGCCAGGTGCGGCCGAACTTCCCCTCCTCCGAGAACGCGCCCACCAGACGTTGGGCGAGCTCCTCGCCGTTGTCCAGCAGGTGACCGAACGCGACCGCCTGGGAGATCGGACCGTCGTAGAAGAACGCGGAAAGGGAGCGGCCGGAGGCGAGCCGCACAAGGTACGCGCAGGTGGGGTCTATCCGGCCCCCCGTCACGTCGCTCCAGGGGGCATTCCCGTTCAGCGGACGCACCCGAAGGGCCTGGTGCGGGGCGAGCACGACGAACCGGATCCCCTGCTCGGCACAGATCTCGAGCGAGGCCAGATCCACGGCGGTCTCCGGCAGCCAGAGCCCTTCCGGGGGCCGGCCAAAGCGGTGCTCGAAGTCCCGGATGCCCCAGACGATCTCCGTCCGCTGGTCCCGGGGGTTGGCGAGGGGAAGGATCACGTGGTTGTAGGCCTGGGCCAGGGCCGAGCCATGCCCACCAAAGGTCTCCCGGCTCCGATGGTCCGCCGCCAGGATCTGGCGGTAGACCTCGGGGGCCTGGGCCTCCATCCAGGCCAGCAGCGTGGGACCCACGTTGAAGCTCATCCGGGAATAGTTGTCCGAGATCCGCAGGATCCGGCCCTGGGGATCCATGATCCGGGAGGCGGTGTTCGGTTCGTAGCACTCGGCGGTGATCCGGGCGTTCCAGTCATGGTAGGGCTCGGCAGAGTCCTCCACTTCCACCCGCTCCAGCCACGGGTTCTCCCGGGGGGGCTGGTAGAAGTGCCCATGCACGCAGAGGTAACGCTCCATTCATCCCCCTCGTTGACGGCCCCGCCGCCAGAAGGTCAGTCCCCCGCGGGAGCATAAGGTCCGCCCGGGTCCAACGAACCTCCCCGGCGCGGACGGGCCCGTTCCCCCCCACCGGGGTTCCTCCGAGTCCAGTCGCTTCTCCCAGGGACCCGGAGGCATGGGCACGGGAACCTTCTCCTCCTTTCGGGTAAGGACGGCGACCAGGAGCCCCCCACCGGAGGCCGGAGCGGACTGCACGGAGAGCCAGTCCCCTTCCGGGTCGCTCCCCGTTCGGACACGAGGCCAGCTCTCGGCGGCCCCCCCGTTCTCCTGCCGGACCCGGAGCAATTCCCGGCAATAGGCCCTGCGTTGCCGCTGAGAGCGGGACAGCGCGGACCATGGGCTCAGCCGGCTCCTTCGGTAGGTCGCCTCGGCCTGGGGATCGGGGGGATCGCCCTTCCAGGCGAACGAGGCAAACTCCCGGCGCCTTCCTTCCCGAACCGCCGAGGCGAGGGCCGGTCCCTGGTAGTCGCTGAAGAAGAGGAAAGGGCGCTCCTCCCCGTACTCCTCCCCCATGAAAAGGAGGGGGAGCGCGGGGTTCAACAAGGTGAGGCCGAGAGCCAGGCGGGCCCGCCGGGGGTCGACCAGCCGGACCAGGCGCTCCCCGTCCCGCCGGTTCCCCACCTGGTCATGGTCCTGGTCGTAGACCACGAACGCCCCGGGCCGGAGGCCTGCCGCGGATCGGCCGTGCGGGCGACCCCTGAACCGCGAGGGCTCACCGGTGAATACATACCCCTCCTGGAACGCCTTGGCGAGAAGGGCGACCGACCCGAAGTCCTGATAGTACCCATCCCTCTCCCCGGTGAGCCAGGCGTGCAACGCGTGGTGGAAGTCGTCGTTCCACTGGGCCGCCAGCCCGAAACCCCCCTGGCGGGGCGGGCGGAGGAGCCGAGGGTCGTTCAGGTCGCTTTCGGCGATCAGGTAGAGCCGGCGATGGAGCCGGCGCGAGAGGCCGTTCACGGATTCCTGAAGCTCCTCTAAGAAGGGTACGGCCGAGCGGTCCAGGATGGCGTGCACGGCGTCCAGTCGCAGTCCATCGAAGGAGAACTCCTCCAGGAAGCGCAGGGCACACTCCCGGAAGTAACGGCGCACCGGCCCGGATTCTGGACCGTCGAAGTTGATCCCCCGGCCCCAGGGGCTCTGGTAGGAATCCGTGAAGTACGGCCCAAAGGCGTCCAGGACATTCCCCTCAGGGCCCAGGTGGTTGAAGACCACGTCCAGCACCGCCGCGAAACCCCGAAGGTGGAGGGACCGGACCAGGGACTTAAGCGCCTCTGGGCCACCGTAGCTCTCCTCAACCCCGTGGGGAAACACCCCGTCGTAGCCCCAGTTCCGCGCCCCGGGAAAGGGGCTCACCGGCATGAGCTCCACCGCCGTGACCCCGACCTCCTTAAGGGAGGCAAGCCGCGGGAGCACCCCGGCGAAGGTCCCGGGGGTGGAGAAGCATCCCACGTGCAGTTCGTAGAAGACGTACTGGGACAGGGGGCGTCCGGCCCCCCAGCGCTCCGGGACCGGGACGGGTCGGTTCGAGACCACCTCCGAGGGCCCGGCGACCCCCAGGGGCTGGCGCCGCGAGGCCGGGTCCGCCAGAGCCTGCTTCCCGTCGAGGACATAGCGGTAACGCTCCCCGGGACGACAGTCTTCCACCTCCCCGGAGAAGTAGCCTTCCGGGCAGGGGGTCAAGGGAATGAGCTGGGATGGGGCACGCTCCAGGCGGACGGACACCTCCTGGGCCCGGGGGGCCCAGACCAGGAAACGGGTGCGGCCCCGGGCGGACGGGATGGCCCCGAGGGCGAGTTCCGCGCTCATCCCCGTCGGCCGGGAACGAGGAAGAGCCAGGCCAGCGGGGGCAGGGTCAGACGGACCGACTGGGAGAACCCGTGCTCGGGCCGCCCCTCCGTTTCCACGCCGCCGTAGTTCCCCACCCCGCTGCCCCCGTACTCGGTGGCATCCCCGTTCAAGACCTCCGACCAGAATCCCCCGACCGGGACCCCGATGCGGTAGTCCCTCCGGATCTCCGGGGTGAAGTTCCCCACGGCGAGGAGCCGTTCCCCCCGGAGGCCCTGACGGAGGTACGCGTAGACGCTCTGGGTGTGGTCGTTGGCGACGATCCACTGGAAGCCCCGGGGCTCGAATTCCTGCTGGTAGAGGGCCGGGAGGGCACGGTAGAGCCGGTTCAGGTCTTGGACGTAGCGTTGGGCGCCCCGGTTTAGGGGGTCCTTCAGCAGGTCCCAGTCCAGGCTTCCCTCGTGCTCCCACTCCCGTTCGCTGCCGAACTCCCCCCCCATGAACAGGAGCTTCTTGCCGGGCTGGGAGTACTGGTAACCGAGGAGGAGCCGGAGGTTCGCGAACCGTTGCCAGCGGTCCCCGGGCATCTTCCCCAAGAGGGACCGCTTCCCGTAGACCACCTCGTCGTGGGAAAGGGGCAGGACGAAGTTCTCGTGGAACGCGTAGAGGGTCCGGAACGTGAGTTCATGGTGATGGTACTTCCGGAAAAGGGGGTCCCGCGCGAGGTAGACTAAGGTGTCGTGCATCCAGCCCATGTCCCACTTGAGCCCGAACCCCAGGCCCCCCAGGTACGGGGGCCGGGAGACCATGGGCCAGGCCGTGGACTCCTCGGCGATCATGAGGATCGGCCGGTCGTCGCCGTAGGCAGACTCGTTCAAACGACGCAGGAAGGCGATGGCCGGCAGGTTCTCGCGTCCTCCCCTCTCGTTGGGGACCCACTCCCCGGCCTTCCGGGAATAGTCCAGGTAGAGCATGGAGGCGACGGCGTCGACCCGGAGCCCGTCCGCGTGGTAGGTCTCCAACCAGAAGTTCGCACTGCTCAGCAGGAAGGAGGGGATCTCCCTCCGCCCGTAGTTGAAGATGTAGCTGTTCCAGTCCGGATGGACCCCCTGACGGGGGTCCGCGTGCTCGTAGAGGTGGGTCCCGTCGAAGAAGCCGAGGGCGTGCTGGTCGGTGGGAAAATGCGAGGGGACCCAGTCGAGGAGCACCCCGATCCCCCGTTGATGGAGGAGGTCCACCAATCCCATGAACTCGGCAGGGTCCCCGTACCGGCGAGTCGGGGCGAAGTAGCCCGTGGTCTGGTAACCCCACGACCCGTAGAAGGGATGCTCCATGACGGGAAGGAACTCCACGTGGGTGAATCCCAGGTCTTCCAGATAGTCGGCGAGCTGGGGGCCGAGCTCGCGATAGCTTAAGGACCGGTGTCCCTGCTCGGGGACCCTCCGCCAGGAGCCCAGATGCATCTCGTAGATGCTCACCGGGGCATCCAGGGCGTTGGCCCGGGCACGCTCGGCCATCCAGCGGGAATCTCCCCAGGCATAGGAAAGGTCCGTGACCTGAGAGGCGGTCCGGGGGGGGAGCTCCGTGGCGAAGGCGAAGGGATCGGCCTTGTCGACGGTGTACCCGTTCACCCGAGAGCGGATCCGGAACTTGTAGAGGGCCCCCGGGAGCACGTCCGGTTGGAACCCCTCCCAGATCCCCGAGGAGGCGCGGGGGGACAAGGGGTTCCGCCCGGGCCCCCAATCGTTGAAGTCTCCGATGACGCTGACCGCCTCCGCGTTCGGGGCCCAGACGGCGAAGTAGGTCCCCGGCTGTCCCTCCCAGGTCGCCGGATGGGCTCCCAGCTTCTCGTACAGGTGGGAGTGCGTGCCCTCGTTGAACCAATAGAGGTCCTCGCCGGTGAGCAGGCTGAACCGGCCCGGCGAGCCTGAGGGAGACGGGCTCACGAGGGAGGGCCCCCTCTCCGGGCCCGGCCGAACGATGGCTCGCCGGCGGGTCCGGGGCTCCTCCTTCCCCGAGGATGGCTCGGCCCGACCCACCGCCCCATGACCCCCGAAGAACCCTAGGGTCGATTAAAGGTCGACGGAGAACCGGGGGTTCCGGACCAGGGCGTGCCCCGCGTTCCAGAGAGAGGGGCCCTCTAGCTCCTGGGCCCCCCGGCGACCGGGCCAGGGTTAAATAGCGGGCACGGCGAGGCGGCAGGCACCTGCGCATGGCTCCGGAAGCGGATCCCGCGGGGGCCCCGGCCTCCCTTTCTTCCCGTGCGAGAAGAGGCCCGTCCCGACGGAAGGCCTCCCCCCACCCCGGAGGTGGGCGAGGGGCCCAAGCTCCCCCGAGCACCATCGTGCTCGAGGCGGTCGCCCCGGCGGTCGAGGACGGCTGCTACCCTGTCCGACGGCTCGTCGGGGAGACGGTGGAGATCTCCGTGGATGTGCTCAGGCCCGGGGCCGAGGTCCTCGACGCATCCTTCACCCTCAGCGGCCCCGGGCAGACCGACAGGACCGAGCGGTCTTTGCGGCCGGTGGGCAACGACCGGTGGGAGGGGACGTTCATCCCCGCAGTCCCCGGTTTGTACCACTTCACGCTCTCGGCCTGGACGGACCGCTACCAGACCTGGGTCACGGACCTTTCCAAGTGGATGCAGGCGGGGGAGGACATCTCCCAGGACCTGGACCCCGGGCTCGAGATCCTCCGGGCGGTGGCTCCCCGCCTCCCCGAGGCGGAACGTAGGGAAGTGGAATCCCTGCAGGCGGCCTTCGAAGGGCGCGACCTCGCCAGCGCTCTATCGCGGGCCGGCACGGAGCCCCTCCGGGAGCTCATCCGTCGAAACCAACCCCGTCCCGACCGGGTCGTTTCCCCCAAGGAGTACCCGGTGCGGGTGGAGCGGGGTCGGGCCGGCTTCGCCGCCTGGTACGAGGTCTTTCCCCGCTCCCTGGGGCCGGGGACGGAGCATTCCGCGACCTTCCGCCAGGCCGAGGAGAGGCTACCGGAGATCGCGGCCCTCGGTTTTGATGTGCTCTACTTGCCTCCCATCCACCCCATCGGCATCACCGGCCGGCGGGGGAGGAACAACCAGGCCCCCGCCGGGCCGGGAGACCCGGGCAGCCCGTGGGCCATCGGTTCAGGGGAAGGGGGGCACCTCTCCGTCCATCCGGAGCTGGGGACGCTGGCGGACTTCGACCATTTCCGAGCCCGGGCGGAGGAGCTGGGATTGGAGGTCGCGCTCGACCTGGCGTTCCAGTGCTCGCCCGACCATCCCTGGGTACGGGAGCACCCCGAGTGGTTCTACCACCGCCCGGACGGGAGCATACGGTACGCCGAGAACCCTCCCAAGCGCTACCGGGACATCTATCCGTTGGACTTCGGCAACCCCCATTGGCGGGAGCTTTGGACCGAGCTCGAAGGGGTGGTGGGGTTTTGGGCGGAACGAGGGGTCCGGATCTTCCGGGTGGACAACCCGCACACGAAACCCTTTCCCTTCTGGGAGGAGATGATCCGGGGAGCCCAGGAGAGGTACCCGGACCTGGTCTTCCTGGCGGAGGCTTTCACCCGTCCCAAGATCATGTACCAGCTGGCCAAGCGGGGCTTCAGCGAGTCGTACACCTATTTCACCTGGAGGAACGAGCCGAACGAGCTAAGGGAGTACTTCCTCGAGCTCTACGGACCTCCCGTGCGCGACTTCTTCCGGCCCATGCTCTTCGTGAACACGCCGGACATCCTGCCCCCGCTGCTGCAGCGGTTGGGGCGCCCAGCCTTCCAGGTCCGGGCGATCCTGGCCGCCACCCTCTCCCCGCTCTGGGGGGTCTACAGCGGCTATGAGTTCCTGGAACGGGAAGGGGTCCCGGGGTCCGAGGAATACCAGGACTCGGAGAAGTACCGGATCGTGCACCGGGACCCTTCGGCCCCCGGCACCCTCCGCCCCTTGCTCACGCGCCTGAACCGGATCCGGCGGGAGAACCGGGCCCTCCAGGCGGGAGCCGGTCTGGGATTCTTCCCCGTGGACCATCCCCGGCTGCTGGGCTACCATCGGTCCAGTCCGGACGGGAAGAGCCACCTGCTGGTGGTGGCGAACGTGGTGCCGGAGGCCACCCTCGAGTCCATGGTCGAGGTCCCCTTGGAGGCTCTGGGCCTCCCGGTGGACGCCGCCTACCGGGTCCGGGACCTGCTCACCGACGAAGTGTATCTCTGGAGGGGCCGACGCAACTACGTCAAGCTGGATCCGGCGGTCCGAGTCGCCCACGTGCTCCGGGTGGAGCCATGAGCGCGGGAGCCCCGGACCCGCTGTGGTACCGCAAGGCGATCTTCTACGAGGTCTCGGTCAAGTCGTTCTTCGACAGCAACGCGGACGGTATCGGCGACTTCCCGGGTCTCACCCAGAAGCTGGAGTACCTCGTGGACCTGGGGGTGAACTGCCTCTGGCTCCTCCCCTTCTACCGGTCCCCCTTGAAGGACGACGGCTACGACATCGCGGACTATTACAACATCAACCCGGACTACGGCACCCTGGAGGACTTCCAGACCTTCCTTCACGAGGCGCACCGACGGGGGCTCAAGGTCATCGCGGACCTGGTGATGAACCACGTCTCCGACCAGTGCCCCTGGTTCCAGGAGGCCCGGGTGAACCCGAAGTCCCCGAAACGGGACTGGTTCGTCTGGAGCGACACGGACCGCAAGTACTCCGGCACCCGGGTCATCTTCCTGGACACGGAGCGTTCCAACTGGACCTGGGACCCGGTGGCGGGACAGTACTTCTGGCACCGGTTCTACGGCCACCAGCCCGACCTCAACTACGACAACCCCGCCGTCCGGGAGGAGATGAAGAACGTGGTGCGGTTCTGGCTGAAGGTGGGGCTGGACGGCTTCCGGTGCGACGCCGTGCCCTACCTGTTCGAACGGGAGGGGACCTCCTGCGAGAACCTGCCGGAGACCCACGCCTTCCTCAAGGAGATCCGGGCCCTCGTGGACCGGGAGTTCCCCGGATGCGTGCTCCTCGCCGAGGCCAACCAGTGGCCCTCGGACGTGAAGGCCTACTTCGGCCAGGAGGACGAGTTCCAGATGGCCTTCAACTTCCCCCTGATGCCCCGGATCTTCATGGCGTTGAGGAAGGAGGACCGGACGGCGGTGGTGGACATCATCCAGCAGACCTTGCCGATCCCGAAGAGCTGCGCCTGGGGGATCTTCCTGAGGAACCACGACGAGCTCACGCTGGAGATGGTCACGGACGAGGAGCGGGACTTCATGTACCACGAGTACGCCCGCCACCCGAAGATGCGTTTGAACCTGGGGATCCGCCGTAGGCTCGCCCCGCTCGTGGACGACGACCGGGCCACCTTGGAGATGCTCCACGGGCTGCTCTTCAGCCTGCCCGGGGTCCCCATCCTCTACTACGGGGACGAACTGGGCATGGGGGACAACATCTATCTGGGGGACCGCAACGGGGTCCGAACCCCGATGCAATGGTCCCCGGACCGCAACGCCGGCTTCTCCCGGGCGGACACCGAGCTGCTCTACAATCCCGTCATCGTGAACCCCAACTTCCACTACGAGGCGCGCAACGTGGAGGCGGAGATGCGCCTGCCCACGTCGCTCCTGCGCTGGGTCCGCTACCTCATCCAGGTCCGCCACGAACTCGACCCGATCCTCGGGGAGGGGGAGATCCGCTTCCTCGACCTGCCCAACCGCAAGGTGCTCGCCTATCTGCGTTCCCGAGGGTCTGAGCACCTGCTGTGCGTCTACAATCTCTCGAAGAGCCCCACGGCCGCGGAGATCTCCCTCCCGGAGTTCAACGGCTGGACCCCGGTGGAGGCGCTCAGCGGGACCCCCTTCCCCAAGATCGGGGAGCTCCCGTACTTCTTCACCCTCGGCCCCCACGCCTTCTTCTGGTTCCGGCTCCAGGGTCCCCATGAGCCCGCCGGCTGAGACGGGGAGACCCGGTACCTTCGGGGACCCCTGGGGGGAAGATACGCTCTCCCAGCTCCTGGAGGAACTGAAGGGGTCCCTCCCGGGGATGCGCTGGTTCGCCGAGAAGTCCCTTCCGCTGACCGGGTTGTCCGTGGTCGACCACGCCCCCTTGATCGGGGGCCCGAGCCCGGTGGGTTGGTTCCTTCTGGAAGCGACCTTCCCGGGCCGGGCGCCCTCCTACTACAGCGCCTTTTACCGGCGGGAGGAGGACGCGCTCCGGCCGGCCGAGGACCACCCGGATCTGGCGGAGTACCTCCTGGCCGGGCTTAGGGCCGCTTCTCGCGTACCCACCGAGCGGGGCTCCCTCACCTTCCGACCCTCCGGACCGGCCGACGGGGGGGAAGCCCTCCCCGCCCGGGTACAGCAGGTGCGCCAGATCACGTCGGAACAGAGCAATACCTCGGTGGTGATCGACGGGCGGACCATCCACAAGCACCTCCGGCGGATCGCTCCCGGCGAGAACCCGGACGTCGAGGTCCCGGAGTATCTTTGGTCCCGCAGTCCGTTCAGGAACGTCCCCCGCCCTTTGGGGTCCCTGGCCTACAGCGGCCCGAAGTTCCCTCTGGCGCTCGTCGGGACCACCCAGGTCTTCGTGCCCAACGAGGGGGACCTTTGGACCGGCTTCCGTAAGGAGCTTGCCGGGGCGGGGGGGACGCCCCCGCCCTCCGTCCTCTCGCTGGTGACGGAGCTCGCTTCCGTCACCGGGCAGCTCCACGCGGCCCTGGCCTCCGCGCCGGCCGACCTGACCGCGTTCTCCCCGGAACCCGTCCGGGAGGCCGACGTGGCCCGTTGGCAGGCCTCGTGGGACACCACCTACGAGCGCGCAAGGGCCGAGCTTTCCCAGGCGCGCGACCGGTTGCCACCCCCGGTTCGGGACCTGGCGGAGAAGGTGGGCCGCTGCCTTCCCCAGCTTCCCGCCCGTACCGCCCTCCGGTGGGAAGAAGGCCTACGGGATTCGCTCCGGACCCGCATCCACGGGGACTACCATCTGGGTCAGGTGATGCGGACCCGAACCGGGCTGATCATCCTGGACTTCGAGGGGGAGCCGCTGCGCTCCCTCGAGGAACGGCGGGCCAAGCAGAGCCCTTTGAAGGACGTGGCCGGGATGTTGCGATCGTTGGACTATGCCGCCCATGCGGCGGTCCGAGCGCCCTTCCCCGGTTCCGCTCGGCCCCTGGAGGACCCCTCCCTCCCCGAGCGCTCTTCCCGGGAAATGCAAGAGCGCTTCCTGGAGCGGTACTGGGCCGTGGCCGGGGCTGCGCGGCCGCGGTGGGTGGACCCGAAGGACCCTGCGCTCCCCCGGCTCTTGCGTTTCCACGTGACCGAGAAGGCGCTGTACGAGCTCAGCTACGAGCTCCAGTACCGCCCCGGATGGGTGGACATCCCCTTGAGAGCCCTGCTCCGGGCGACCGGAGCGGGGCCCGGAGAGGTCCCGGTCGCGGATGTCCCCGGTCGACCAGGGAGGTCCGGGGAGGACCTTTAGGGTTCCCCCGGAGAGGGAAGGCACGCGGAGGCCTGAAGGGGCCCGATCCTCCCTGAGCCCGACGGCCGCTTCCCTACGCCCCCGCTCCCCCTTCTCAGGGGGGGACAGGGTCCCTTCGAGGGCGTCCCCGTTTTGCGTGGAGGGCGCTGGAGAGGAGGGCACGGACCAGCCGGCTCTGCCTCCCGACCAGCTTGCTCTGCCCCTGCTCCCTCCGCTGGAAGCGGATCGGGACCTCCCGGATCCGGGACGGGGGGACGCGCACGAGAAGATAGAAGAGGAACTTCATGCCCTGAGGGGCGATCTCAGGACCGTCTAGGACCTCCCGGCGGAAGGCGAAGAAGCCGCTCATGGGGTCGGACCGGCCCCGTGTCTCCGGCAAGATCAACCGGGCCAGCACTTCCCCGGTACGGGAGATGAGCCCCCGCAGCGGCGGACGCTTCTCGAACCCGCCGCCGGGCAGGTACCGGGACCCGATGGACAGGACGGCCGAGCCAGAACGGACCGGCCCGATCACCGTGGGGACCTCCTCGGGGCGGTGTTGGAGGTCGGCATCGAGGACCACGATGATCCGGCCCCGGGAGACCTTCCAGCCATCATACTGGGCCGAGGCCGTCCCTCCTCGGGCCGGCCTCCGCAGCAGCCGCACTCGAGGGTCCCGGCGGGAGAGGGCCTCCACCTTTTCCAAGGTCCCGTCGGTACTGGCGTCATCCACGACGATGGTCTCCCACGTAAGCCCCTGGAGCGCCCGGGTGAGACGTTCGAAGAAGGGCAGGATGTTTCCCCCCTCGTTCAGCACCGCGGCGAGGACGCTGATCTCCGGGGCCGGGGGGGTCTTTGCCTTCCCCTCCTCCACCGGAGCCGAGCGCACGGCAGCGGCTTCGGGCAAGGACCGGGTCGGGGCACCGGGGCTCAAGTCGTCGCGCTCCGCCAATAGTCCAGGATATCGGCCAACGTCAGGGCCAGGGGGATCCGGGGATGCCAGTCGGCCACGGACCGGAGCCGCGAATTGTCGCCCACGATCCAGGGCTCGTCCGAGGGACGCCGGAGCTCGGCCGGGCGCTCCACGGGGACCGCCCGTGCTGAACGGGCCAGGAGGCCGTCCAAGACCTCTTGGATCCGGGTGGGGCGCGCGCTGCAGAGGTTGTAGACCTCCCCCGGGCTCCCGTGGACCGTCACCGCTCGAATGGCCCCCACCATGTCCCGGACGTCCGTGAAGTCCCGGACGGTCTCCGTGTTCCCCACCGCCAGGGCGGCGCGCTGGCCCCGCTCTACGGCCACGAGCTGCCGCGCGAAGTCGCTGGGCGCATCAATGATCTTCCGGGGCCCGATGGTATTGAAGATCCGCCCGCGGATGACAGGCATGCCGTACGCCCGAAAGTACTGGAGGCCCAGGAGGTCCACCGCGAGCTTGCTCAGCCCGTACGGATGGACGGGTAACAGCGGATCGTCCTCCCCAAGAGCATGCTGCTCCCGGCAGGAGTAGCCGTACTCCGCGCTCGACCCCGCGAGGAACACCCGGGCGGGAACCCCGGCGGACCGGAGCGCGTCCAGGAGGTGGAGCGTCCCTCCCACGTTGATCTCCAGGGCGTCCGCCGGTCGGGTCCAGGAGAGCATCGGGTTGCTCATCCCCGCCAGGTGGTAGACCACCTCGGGTCGGACCTCCGCGATGAGGCGTCGGACCTCGTCCTCGTGCGTGATGTCCAAGGGAAAGGATCGGGCCCGGTCCACCGGTTCGTAGCGTCCGGTGGGTTGGTAAAGCCCGGCGACGACCTCCTCTCCGTCGTCCGCCAGCGCGTTGACGAGCCGGCTGCCGATGAAACCCTCCGCCCCCGTGACCAGCACCGGCACGGGACGGCTCCAGACCCGGGGACCTATGAAAGCCCTGCGTCCTCAGGGAAAGGGCGACCCTCGCGCCCAGCGTCCCTACGAAGCCTCCCCGCCCGGGAAAGGAGCGGACCGGTCCGCCTCGCCTCTCTCCGGCCTCGCGAGCGCGGTCAAGGAGCGGGGGATGGGGCCGTAGGGGACGGGGGGGCCCAGTCCCCGAACGGGTCTTCGGGCTCCGTAGGGGAACTCCCTCGGGAGGGACCCGCCCTCTCGGGCGCTCCTCCCCCCGCCAGGGCATAGCGGGGACGGACCCACCAATGCAGATAGGCCAGGACGTAGGCCACCGTCAACCGAATATGACCCCAGAGCCCCGGTCGACCCGGCGCTACCCACCGGGTCGCCCAGGCGTAGTGGGAGCGACCGACCTCCGAGCGGACCCACCGGGAGAGGCGCGGAAGGAAGAGCGCCCCCAGCCAGACCGGCCAGAAGTAGTAGTTCCAATGCACGACGGCGGCCATGGGCAGGGGATAGGACGCCGGGCAGGAGTGGAACGGGACCACCACGAACGCCGTGCAGAGGACATCGAAGGCCGGGCCCCAAAGGATGAACGGGAGGAGGAGGAGGAAGGTCACCCCCAACGTGGCCCCGATGTTCAACCACTGGCGCCGGGCGAAGTAGTAGACCCCCATGAGGTAGGGCGCGAACTGCTTCATCCCGAAGGCGACATACTCGGCGGCCTTCGAGGTGGCGAAGGGCCCCGGGCGCACCAGGGCCACCGTCAGGAGCAGGATGGCCACCGTGTCGTTGAAGCCGTTGGCGGCCATGAGCGCGATCACCGGGCTTCCCCAGACGAGCGCGGTCCAGCGCTCCCGCCGGACCAGATAGAGCGTGCCCGCCCAGAGCAGGAGGGAGAACGCCTTGAAACCCGTCCCTCCCCCGGGGATGTCCAGGAAGGCCGCGAGGGGCATGTACACGAAGGTGGTGGTCGGGGAGAGGGTCCGGAACTCCGGGGGAGGGAAGAGCTGGTACTGGGTGTACGTGATGGTCAAGTGGTAAATGTACGGATTATGCCCGCTGAGGAGAACGCCCAACCAGTAGGCGGCCGCGTACGGCTCGTCGGTCCCATTGTTGAAGATCCCGGTCCCGATGGAGAAGACCCCCAGCGCGAGGGAGAACGCGGCCACGTACGGGAGGGCCCGTGCATAGGCGACACGCGACCGCCGGACCAGCCAGGGGACCAGGAAGGACGCGAGCGCCAACAGGTCCAGAAGGATGGAGAAGGAGTTCTTCGCCGTCACGAACCCGACGAACGCGCTGCCGAGGCCCAGGGGAACCGGGTGCAATGGTCCCCGGGAAACCGGGACAGTAGATGAACGGAATCCCCGCCCCCACCCCTACCGGGCCAGCCCGGCCGGCGCCTCTCTCAGTTTCCCGTCGCTTTCGGGGCGGTCCGGACCAGCCTCATGAGGGTCATGAGGATGGAGCTGCGGGGAGGTCCCTCCAGGGTGCCCCGACAATGGGCGTCCAACGAGATCACGTAGGAGGTCTGGGTGGCCTGGTCCACGTAGACCTGCACCCGGTCCGGCTCGAGGATCCACGGGTCATGGGCGAGGGCTTCCTTGACCCGGGGGATGAGCAGCGCGGGGTCCACCGTGGGGGGTACCTCGTACTTCACCCGGACCCAGCGCCCCTCCACCGGGTGGACCACCACCGCGGCCTGGATGAGGATGTTGTTGGGGATCTTGATGAGGGTCCCGTCATCCAGCCGGAGGTCCGAGTACATGATCCCCAGCCGCACCACCTCCCCGGTGAACCCGGGGATCAGGAAGTCCTGGGAGTAGAACTTGGGAGGGTAGGCCGGGGCGAGCAGACCATACTGCCAGGTGGTGACGGTCACCCGGTCCTGGGGGGCCATGGGCCGGACGAACAGCAGCACGATGCCCGCCACGAGGTTGGCGAGGGCGGTCTGGCTGGCCAGGCCTAAGATGATCCCGAGGAACCCGCCGGCCGCGAGGAGCTCCACCCCCCCGACCCCGACCTCGCCGATGACCACCACCGCGAGGAGGATGTACGCCGCGAAGCTGACCACGCTGCGGGCCAGGGAGGTCCGCCGGGGGTTTTGCCAGCGGTGGCCGGCCCGGGCCACCGCCCGGTCGAGGAGCCGGATGACCAGGGCCCCCAGGACGACGGTCAGGAGGATGAGAAAGACCTCGTGGAAGGAGAGGGGAAGGAGGTGGTAGGCGGAGACCACCTCGTAGGCCACGAACCCGAGCACGAAGATGAGGACCAGGCCCAGGACCGCCCATTCCAACGTCCGGACCGGATGCGAGGGGGAGGCCATGGGCGTTCCCAACTCGCCCGGGAGATAGGGCTTGCGGCAAACCCCCTCCCCCCGGGCTAAGATGGGGGACCACTGTCCTCCCTTCCCCCGGAGTTCCATATAGCTCCCGGGCCCTCTCGGGGACATGGTCGGCCCCTTGCTCGCCCAGCTAAAGGTCCGGGGGGCGCTCCGGGAACGCTCGGTGGAACCCCTGCTGAGACGGCTCGAGGAGGTCCGGCGACGCGCGAAGTTCCGGGGCCTTCTGGTGGATATTTCCAGCGGCGGCGGGGAAGTGGTGGCCTCCCAGGACCTTTACCTGGGGATCAAGCGGGTGGCGGCGGTCAAACCGGTGGTCGCCTCCGTGGGGTCGCTGGCGGCCTCCGGCGCCTACCTGGCCGCCCTGGGGGCCCACCGGATCTTTGCCTACGAGGAGTCGGAGGTCGGGTCCATCGGGGTGGTCATGCCCCATGTCGCGGTCCAGGGACTCCTCGAGAGGCTGGGCGTCCAGGTGGAACTGCTCCATCAGGGACGGCACAAGGACGCCTATCAGGGGCTCCGCCCCCTCACCGAGGAGGAGCGCGAGAAGCTCGGCCGCGTCACCGACGTGATCTATCAGAGCTTCATCGACACCGTGGCCCGGGAGCGCCGGATGGCCCGGGAGAAGGTGATCCCCCTGGCCACCGGGGAGTTCTGGACCGGACGGCAGGCGCTAGCCCTTGGGCTCGTCGACGCGCTGGGGGACCGGGAGGCGGCCTGGGAGGAACTGGCGCGGAACACCGGCATCTCCCCCCGGCGGCGCGTCGAGCTCTCCCCCCCGAGGCCTTTGCTCGAGCGGATCCTCGGCGGTCCGCTCGCTTCCCTCGGCCGGGGAGTGGGGGAGGGGCTGGGAATCTCCCTCGGAGAGCGGATCTCCGAACTCTGGATGAGGGGCGGCCGGTTCCGGTAGCGGGACCGGGGCACAGCTTGAAGCCCTCTCGGGCGTCTGGCGTCCGACCATGCCCCGCCGGGTCCCCAAGCCGGAAGGCCCCACGGCCGCCGACGTGACACGTCGGTACATCGATGAGCACCCGTCCATCCGGGACTGCTTGAGCCTGGACGTGGTGAACTTCACCGCCCTGGCCCGCCGGATCCAGGAGGAACGCGGTCTCAAGAACGAGGAGGCCGTCACCGTCGCCTGCCGGCGCTACCAGCGCCAGATGTCCCAGGAGGCCCTCCAGGACGCCGGCCTCCTCAAGGTGATCCGGGGCAGCCGGCTGGAGGTGCGGACCCGGGTGGCCATCGTCACCGCACGGAACGACTGGGAAGCCCTGCTCAAGGTGGACGAGGCGGCCGGGGCCCTCTTGAAGGACCGACGCCATCTCCTCCAGCTCATCCAGGGCCCCGGGGCCCTCACCGTGCTCTTGGAGGACGACCTGCTCACCGACGTGGTCCACGGGCTGGGCAAGGACTTCGTCCTCGAGGTGTTCCGGGGCCTGGCCGCCCTCACGGTGCGGTCCCCCAAGACCATCGTGGAGACTCCGGGGGTCCTCGCGTTCCTGTCCGGGGCCCTCTCGCGTCGAGGGATCAACTGCCTGGAGATCGTGAGCTCCCACACGGACAGCACGTTCGTGCTGAAGGAGAAAGACCTGCTCAACGCCTTCCAGGTGCTGGGCGAATTGATCCACCCCCACCCGGGCGACGAGATGGAAGACCCGGAGTCGCTCTTGCGACATCCGTGATGCCCCGGCGACCCCGGCCCCAGGGGCCGGACCCCCGGGGAACACGACGCTCGCCGGGGGACGCCCCTCTGCGCTCGCGTTCCCGCCGGGACTGAAGAGAGATGAGCCCTCCGTGCTCTGTCTGCGCAGGACCCCTGAGAACCCAGCTCGGAGCGACAGAACGTGCACGACGTGGGCGTAGTGGGGGCCACCGGCTACTTGGGCGGGGAGTTGCTCCGCCTCCTCGCGGACCACCCGGAGGTCCAGGTAACGCAAGTGGTGAGCCGAAGCCATGGCGGGGCCCGGCTCTCGGACGTCCTCCCGTTCCTCGCCGATGCGGACGACCAGGTCCTCCTCGAGGATCCGGGAGGGCTCACCGGGGAGCTCGTGTTCCTGGCCCTTCCCCCCGGGGAGGCCCTCGCGGTGGTCCCGGGTCTTCGTGCCCGAGGGATCAAAGTGGTGGACCTCGGGCCGGATTACCGCCTCCAGGACCCCCGGATCTATCAGGAGACCTACGGCCGGGCCCACACCGACCCGGAGGGGCTCTCCGAGGCCGTCTACGGTCTCCCGGAGCTGAACCGGGAACGGATCCGGCGCTCCCCGCTCGTGGCCAACCCGGGTTGCTACCCCACCTCCGCCCTCCTCGCGCTGGCCCCTTTGGCCCGGGCGGGACTCTTACCCGGGCACGTCATCATCGATGCCAAGAGCGGGAGCTCAGGGGCGGGCGCGAGCCCGGGACCGGCGACCCATCATTCGGTCGCCGGTGCCTCGGTGAACCCCTACGGAGGGGGGCACCACCGTCACCTGCCCGAGATCCTCCAGGAGCTGGCGGCGCTGGGGGCGACCCCCGGGGTCACTTTCTCTCCGCACCTGGTCCCCGTGGTGCGAGGTCTCCTCTCGTCGGTCTACCTCCCCGGGGTCAGCCCTGGCCAGTTCGACGCCTGGGCACCGGCGTTCCAGGGGTTCTACGGAAAGAGCCCATTCGTCCGGGTGGGCCCGGTCCCGCGGCTCCCTTGGGCCGTCGGGTCCAACCGCTGTCTGTTGGCGCTGGAGTCCTCTCCCCCCTCGGGGATCGTATACAGCGCTCTGGACAACCTTGTCAAGGGGGGGGCGGGGCAGGCCATCCAGAACGCCAACCTCATGCTGGGACTCCCGGAGGACGAGGGACTCCCCCGGGGAGGGCTCGGACCATGAGCGCCCCGGCCCCGGGCGTCACCCTTCCCAAGGGATTCTTGGCCGGCGGGATGTCCTGCGGGATCAAGAGGTCCCTCCGACCCGACCTCGCCTTGCTGGTGAGCGAGCGGCCCGCCACCGCGGCGGGCCTGTTCACCACCAACCGGGTCAAGGCCGCCCCGGTGGTCCTGACGGCCCGGCAACTCCACGACCACGCGGAGGACGCCCGGGCGGTGGTGGTGGTCTCCGGCGTGGCGAACGCCATGACCGGTACCGCCGGCGAGGAGGACAGCCGACAGGTGATGGACGCCACCGCGAAGGCCTTGGGAGTCCCCTTTGGGTCTGTCCTGCACGCCGCCACGGGAGTGATCGGGCCCCGCATCCCGGTACCGAAGGTCCTGGGGGCCCTGCCCGTGCTCGCCTCCCGGCTGGAGCGCTCCCCGGAGGGCGCGCACCGGGCGGCCCAGGCCATCCTCACCACGGACACGACGGCCAAGGAGGCGGGGGTCTCCGTCCGCCTCTCGGACGGCACCCGGGTGCACGTGGGGGGCATGGCCAAAGGCAGCGGGATGATCGCCCCGGCGCTTGGGGCGCCCCACGCGACCACGCTCGCCTTCCTTACGACCGATGCGCGGGTGAGCCGCCCGGGGCTCGAGCAGATCCTGCACCGGGAGGCCGATCGCACGTTCAACATGGTCAGCGTGGATGGGGACACGTCCACGAACGATACCCTGTTGGCCCTGGCCAACGGGGCGGCCGGAGGACCGCTGGCCGACGACGAGCCGGCGCTTCGCCAGGCCTTCGGGTCCGTGCTCGAGCAACTGGCCCGGTCCGTAGCCCGGGACGGGGAGGGGGCCACGAAGCTGCTCACCGTGCGGGTCGAGGGCGCCCACGACGTCGGCGAGGCGCGCCGGGCCGCGCGGGCCGTCGCCAGCTCCCTCTTGGTAAAGACGGCGCTCTTCGGGGCGGATCCGAACGTGGGCCGGATCGCCGCCGCCTTGGGGTATTCCGGGGCGGACTTCGAGGCGGACCGTCTGGGGGTGGACCTGGTGGAGGGGTCCCGTCGCTGGCCCCTCATCCAGTCCGGCATGCCCCTGCCCGGGCTGGAGAACGGCCAAGGGAAGCGCCTGCACTCCGTCCTACAGCGGCTGGAGGAGGTGGTCCTGGAAGTGAAGCTCGGAGAGGGGCCCGCCTCGGCCACCGCCTGGGGATGCGACCTGTCCTACGCGTACGTCCAGATCAACGCCCAGTACCGGACATGACGGGAGTCTCCGGGACCGCCCCTCGGAGCTGGGTGGTCAAGGTCGGAGGGCGCGAGGTCGCGCCGGGCCCGTCGCTCGAGGCATTGGCCCGCTGGGTCCGGGAGCAAAGGGACCGGGGGACCTCCCTGGTGATCGTCCACGGAGGCGGCGAGGAGGTGACCGAGTGGGCCCGGCGGTTGGACCTGGGTAGCGAGAAGGTGGACGGGCAACGGAAGACCACGGAAGAACTGTTACCTCTCGTTCAGGCGGTGCTTCTGGGGCCGGTCCAGGTCCGGCTCCTCCAGGCGCTGGGCGCGGCCGGGGTCGAAGCCTTCGGGACGTCGGGGGTTGGCGGGGGGCTGGTGAAGGCGGAGTTCCTCGACCGGGCGCGCCTGGGCCTCGTCGGGAGGCCGACCGTGGTCCGGGGGGACTGGATCTCTGGCTGGTTGCGGCAAGGGCTCGTCCCGGTCCTGGCCCCGCTGGCCGCGGGGCCCGAAGGGAGGGTGCTGAATGTGAACGCAGACCTCTTCGCGGGGGGGCTCGCGCGGACCCTGAAGTCCCCTCTCTTGCTGATCACCGACGTCCCGGGGGTGCGGGATGCCCAAGGGACCTACCGCGACTCGTTGGACCTGTTGGAGGCGCGGGCCTGGGTCGAGGACGGGACCGCCCGGGACGGGATGATCCCGAAGCTCACCGGGGCCATCGAGGCCCTGGAGGGCGGCTGCCCATGGGCCGGGATCGGTCAACTCTCCCTGGCCTCCGTGAGCGGGCTCCGGGGGACAGGCATCCCCCGCCCTTTCCCCGACCAGGGCGGGCCCCGCTCGTCCCCCCGCCCGAAGAGGGGTCTTCCCTCGCTCTTCTCCCCCGCCCGTACGGGAAGCGAGGGAGTCTGAGGTACGAGGATGAACGGGAAGCTCGAGCACGTGGTCTTGGCCTACTCCGGCGGATTGGACACCTCTGTGGCGATCCCCTGGATCCGGGAGCATTACGGGGCCGAGGTGACGACGCTTACGGTGAACGTGGGCCAGGAAGGGGAACTGGGGGACGCCTTGGAGCGCGCCCGGGCGAACGGGGCACGAGAGGCGCTCTTCGTGGACGCCCGCGAGACGCTGGCGGAAGAGTTCCTCTTCCCGGCGCTCAAGGCGAACTGCCTGTACCAGGGGACCTACCCCTTGTCCACGGCCCTGGCCCGTCCCCTCATCGTGCGCCACCTAGTGCAGGCCGCGCTCCGGAGCAAGGCCGACGCGGTGGCCCACGGCTGCACCGGAAAGGGGAACGACCAGGTCCGGTTCGATCTCGGCGTCCAGACCCTGGCCCCTCACCTCAGGGTGGTGGCCCCGGTGCGGGAGTGGAACATGAACCGGGCGGACGAGATCGCCTACGCGGCCGAGCACCGGCTGCGGATCCACGTGAAGCCGGAGTCCCCTTATTCCGTGGACGAGAACCTGTGGGGACGGTCCATCGAGGGGGGGAGCCTGGAGGACCCGGCGAGCCCTCCCCCGGAGGAGGTCTTCCAGTGGACGGGGCATCCGGACCGCTGGCCCCGTGAACCCGAGGAGGTCAGCGTGGGGTTCGTCCGGGGGGTCCCCGAGCGGCTCGATGGACGCCCCCTCGCGCCCGTCCCGCTCATCCAGGAGCTCAACCGGCGGGCCGGCGCCCACGGGGTCGGTCGGATCGACCACGTGGAGGACCGGGTGGTCGGTATCAAGTCCCGGGAGACCTACGAATGCCCCGCCGCCCTGGTGCTGGTG
>JAKAVY010000057.1 GCA_021827405.1 Thermoplasmata archaeon | reverse complement strand
GATCCCCTCGGGCTCGAGCAGGCTGGCCAGGAACCGTACCTGCCCGATCCGGTGGGCAAGGTACTCGAGGTCGGTGGCCTCCCGGAGACCCACCGCCATCGCCTCTAGGTCCCTACGGGCCAGGCCGCCATAGGTGGGAAAGCCCTCGTACAGGATGAGGCGCTCCCGGAGCCGGCCGGCCAGGGCCCGGTCCCGGGTGGCCAGGAAGCCTCCCATGTTGACCAGCCCGTCCTTCTTGGCGCTCATGTTGACCCCGTCGGCGAGGTCGAAGAAACTACGGCCGATCTCGGGGATGGAGCGGGCCGCCTGCCCGGGCTCGCGTTCCCGGACCAGGTAGGCGTTCTCGGCCCACCGGCAGATGTCCAGGAAGAACGGGACCCCTACCCGGTGGCAGAGCTCCGAGACCGCGGAGGCATTGGAAAGGGAGACCGGCTGCCCCCCGCCGGTATTGTTGGTCAAGGTGAGGAGCACGAGCGGGACCTTCTCTCGCGCCGGACCCTCGAGGAGACGACGGAGCCCGGGAAGGTCCAGGTTCCCTTTGAACGGGGCGTCGCTGCCAAGGTCAAGGGCCTCCGGGGTGGGCAGGTCCAAGGCGGTGGCCCCCCGGTTCTCCACGTGGGCGCGGGTGGTGTCGAAGTGCATGTTGTTCGGGACGATGCTGCCGGCGGGGACCAGGGCCTCCATGAGGAGATGCTCGCCCGCCCGTCCCTGATGGACCGGTACCACCTCGGGGAAACCGGTGAGCTCCCGTACCGTGGATTCCAGGTGCTCGTAGTTCAGGCTCCCCGCGTAGCTCTCGTCCCCCATCAAGAGCGCGCCCCATTGTCGGTCGCTCATCGCCGAGGTCCCGGAGTCGGTCAGCAGGTCGATGAAGACCTCGGAGGAGCGGAGCTGGAAGAGGTTGTACCCCGCGCGTTCGAGCGCCGCTTCCCGGGCGGCCCGGTCGGGCCGTTTCAGAGGCTCCACGGTCTTGATCCGGTACGGTTCCAGCGGTAGACGGATCTCCGGATCGGTCATGCGACGCCCGCGCCCTTACCTCGGTCCGGTCTATTAACCTCCCGTAGGGCGAGCCCGCGGGGAACGCGGCAAGGGACGGTTTCCTCCCGGGAGGGCGCATGAGGCGGCCCGGGCAATGGGTTTATCTTGGAGAGGGACTCCCGCGGGGCCGTAGCCCCGTAGTGTAGTGGACAATCATGCGAGACTCTGGATCTCGCGACGCAGGTTCGAAGGGAAGGAGGCCGCCCCGCCTCCTCTCCGAAATTCCTGCCGGGGCTACTCTTCTTTTCCAAGGAGAGCGGGTATAAGGCGACGGTCCTTGGGGGAGGCTCGTTGCGGGGGTACTCAAGCCCGGCCAAACCTGGAAGCGTTCGTCGCGTCCGGGGGCCCCAGAGGCAAGGCTTAGGACCTTGTCGCGAAGGCGTTCGCCGGTTCGAATCCGGCCCCCCGCAGGTCCCCCCGACCGGTCGCCGGGGGTCGGGCAGAGGCTTCCGGCCCCAACGGGCACAAGGACCGGAGGGATCCGGGGCCTCATGAGGGGGGCCCGGGCGCTCCCTTTGGACCCCCTCTCGATCCCCAGCCTCGCGGAAGCCGACGTCCTGGAGGCCTTGGACCGGATCCTCCCCGCCCTTCCGGGGCGGAGTCTGGTGGATGTCCCGGACCGGCCGGGGGTCCGGGTCTGGGTCCTGGGGGACACGCACGGGGACTGGCCCACGGCGGAGGCGCAATTGAGGGAGCACGTACTTCGGGAAGGCGGCCGGGACCGGGCCATCCTCCTGGGGGACTACGTGGACCGGACCCCGGACACGCTCCCCCAGGGCTCGCTAGTGAACGCCCTTTACCTCCTCTCGCTCAACGCGGCGTGGCCGGAGCGGGTGCAACTGCTTCGGGGGAACCACGAGACCCAGCGCCAGATCCCGGGGGTCTTGCGGGAGGCCCACGCGGAGGCCCAGGAGCTCTTTGGGGTCGGGACCCCGGTGGGGGAGCGTCTCGAGGACGCCTTCGGGAGGCTTCCCTTGGCGGCCTCCCTGGAGTCCGGCTACTACCTGGCCCACGCCGGCTTCCCTCGGGGGGCGGGCCAATCCTGGCGACAGCGGTTCGAGCGGGAGGACGAGGACCTGCTCTTCCAGGTGGTGTGGAACGATGTGGACGGGTCTCCCGTGGCCGGGAAGCGGGGCCTCCCGATCCCTCCCTTCACGGGGCCAGAGCTCGAAGCCTTCCTGAAGGCCGCCGGGGCCCGGCAATTCCTCCGGGGCCACGACCCCTACCTCGCCGGTCAGTATCGCTTCGAGGGTCGGGTGCTGACCCTGCATACCTCCCGGGTGTTCGACTGGGCCGGGCTGTGGGTGGCGAGCGTTCCGCTCGGTTCCCGGGACGTGGAACGGCACCCTTTGGAACTCAGGCGGGTCGAGCCGGCCCCGCTGCCCGCCTCCGTCGGTCAGGGGAAGAAGGCGATCTCCCGGGACCGGACCTCGGCGGGGCCCGGGCAGGCCCGATAGGCGCTCAAACGCTCCCGGTTGAGGTCGAGGAAGCTCTGCCCGCCGCTCAGGCGTCGGAAGAAGCGTTCGGCGGCCTCGGGCCCGAACGTCAAGTAGACGCCGGCGCCCAGCGCCTCGGCGGTGTTGAGCTCTCCGACCCGGCCGAAGTGCTGGGGGTTCCCGGCCAGGAGAAAGGGTAGCCGCCGGCGGACGGCCGGGGGAGGGGGTCGGGGGAGGCCCGGAGGGAAGGTGCCCCGGGCGCCCAGGCGGTTCCAGGAGCAGTCCACCACCAGGAGCCCGGAGACCTCTGCGGCGGGTCGGTCCCGGACGCTGAGGGGGACCAGGGCGTGCGGGTCCAGGACGACGGTCCCGGCCGGCGGCCGGTGGGAGGTTCTGAACTCCTCCGCCAGACCGAGGGTGAGGAGCTTCCTCCCGCTGCAGCGACGGGGGTCGTCCTCGCAGGCGCGTTGCACCCAAAGGCGCCCCGTCTCCGGGGCGGCCCGGGGCTCACGGGGAAGCGTTCCCGTACTCCTGGAAGAGAGCGTGGGTCCGTCGGGTGATGGCCAGGGCCTCGGCATAGGGGCGCTGCCAGACGTTGCGACCGAAGATGATGCCCGTGGCCCCGCTCTCCAGCGAGTCCCGGATCTTCTCCATCATGGACGCTTCCGGCATCTCCTCGCCCCCGGACACCAGGACGAACGTCCGGCCCGCGGCCCGCACGACGCGTCGGAAGGCCCCTTCGGGGGTCAGGGAAAGGGTAGCGTACGGTCCGGGGGATTCCTTGTCCTTCTCTCCCGGTAGCGGATAATTGACCTTCACCACGTCCGCCCCGATCTCCTGGGCGACGCGGGCCGCGTACTCCACCGCGAACGGGGACTCCTTGCCCCCCTTCTTCGCGATGGCGTCCCCCCGAGGGTAGGCCCAGACCACCAAGGGCATACCGAAACGATCGCAGTCCCGCCGGACCGTCATGGCCTGCGCCAGGTCCCGGTCCTGGGCCGGGGACCCCACGTAGAGGGTGTAGCCCACCGCGTCGGCCCCCAGGCGAACCGCGTCCTCCACGGTGGCGGTGAGGGGAGAGAAGGCCTGGGCATCGCTCGGCACGTTGGTCTTGCCGTTGATCTTGAGAAGGAGCGGGACCCGGCCAGCGTAGCGGGCGTGGAACTTCTCGGCGAGCCCCACATGCAGGGCGATCGCGGAGAAGTTACCTTCCAGGGCCAGGCGGAACTCGTACTCCGGGTCCTCGGCGTCGGGGTTCCGGAAGAAGTCCCCCGGGCCATGTTCCAGGCCATGGTCGATCGGCAGGATCAAGAGCATGCCCCCCCCGGGGCCGTGCTCGTACATCATGCGGGTGAGTCGGACGCGCTTCCCCGGAGAGAGGCTCATCTGGTCGAAGGTGGGACGGGGAAGGGGCGGGGCCGCGCGGCCCACAGGCCCCGTGACCCGGGCCGCGGAGAGGGACTCGTTCGCCATGTTGGAACACCTCTCAAGACGAGGGGTCGGCAGGCTAAAAAGACGACTCGGACCTAGAGATACCGCTGGCAGCGGTAGCAGTAGTACCGGCCGTATTGAGGGATGAAGGTGGCCGGCTGTCCACAGGTCGGACAGAGCGGCACCGCGGGCGGGGGCGGAGGGGGTGGGGGGGCAGGCCCCGGGGCCGGAACCGTACCGGGGGCGGAAGGGGGTGTACCCGCCGGAGCCGCGCCGGCGTAGCCCGGCAGGGGGTATCCGTAGGCGGGGGCCGCCGGGCGCATGGCCTCGTCTAGCTTCAGGTAGGCGAGCAGGAGGAAGATGCCGGGAAGGACCCAGACGAAGATCACCGCGAGGATCCCCCAGAGGATCAGGCCGTCCTTGGCCGCCCCGTACTGACCCGCCCCGATCTGGGCCTCCACTTCCCCGAGCTTCGCGTAGATGAAGAACCCAATGAGGGCCCCCACCACGAAGAACACCCCGTAGAACAGACCAAAGAGGAGGCTCACCGCCAGGGCGACGATCCCCACTACGAGCTCGACGAGGAGGAGGACCAGGGTCAGGAGCCGGCCCACGTGGACCCACTCCTGGGCGCTCTGGGCGGGACCGGAAGCTAGCCCGGGGTAGGGCTCGGGGTACGAGGGAGGCTGCACCGTGTAACCGCAGTTTTCCTCTCTCTTAAACGTATGTCTACCCGACCGGGGGGAGGTATTAGCCCCCTACGTCCGTCCCTCGCCCTTTCGCTCACGCCGGGTCGGAGGCGAAGACCGGACGTCGTAAGGTGACGTGAAGGAACGCCACCAGGACCAGCAGCCCCAGGACCACCCCGAAGAGGAGTCCGAGGATCCCCCACACGAGGGTGGTCTCCCGGATCCGGGCGAGGTCCTTCCGGTCCCAGGCGGAGCGCAGGGCCGGGAGGCGGGCCAGGAACGTGACCGCGACGACGACCCAGACCCCGTCGTAGGCCAGGGCGCCCCACGTCCCGGGGTCCAAGGGATGAGGCGAAAGGAGGGAACTCACCGCGGTGAGCAGGAAGAAGAAGACCCCTACCAGGGCCCACGCGAGGGAGACGGGCCGCAGGGTGGAGAGGTACTCCGCGAACGGGGCCCGGAGCAGCGGTCCCCCGGCCGGAGGCCCGTCGCCTCCGGTGGTCACCCCCATGGAGCCCGCAGGAGGGTCCCTACCCCTTCCGGGGGAGTTGGTGGACGAGCTTCCCCACGTGGTCCACCACGCCCTGGGTGTGGGAGGGGAGGTCGGAGATCGGGGTCCCCACATCCCAAAGGACCTGGGCCTCCTCGATGCGGCCCTCCCGGTCCACGAGATAGGTGACCCGTTGGGCAACGGTCTGCCCCTTCATGGTGGCCCGGACCCCGTAGGCCTCGGCCACCTTGCCGTCCCGGTCCGAGAGCAGCGGGAAGTTCAGGTGGTTATCCGCTTGGAACTTCTGCAAGGCGGGAAGGTCGTCGGTGGAGATGCCGAGGACCGTCGCTCCCCTCCCGGTGAACTCGGGCAAGTGGTCGCGGAAGCTGCAGGCCTCCGCGGTGCAGACCGAGGTCCCGGCCTTGGGGTAGAAGTAGACGACCACGGGACCCTTCTCCCGGTAGTCCTTCAGGCGCACCGGGTGTCCCAGGGTCGATTCCAGCGCGAAGTCGGGGGCCAGGTCACCCTTCTTCAGGGGGGTCGTGGTCATAGGGTCCACCGCCCGAGCGACCCGGGCCCAGTACATAAGTATCGCCGGGGTGGCCGGAGGGCTCCCGGGGCCGCCCAGTGGTCAACGGTGGATTTATGGCTGGCCATCCCACCTTAAGCCACGGGGGAACCCTTTGCGCCCTTCCCTGGTGATCAGCGCGACCCTGCTCCTGGACGGGATCTTCTTCGTCCTCAATCTCAGCGTGGCAATCTCCGGGGGTAGCCGGGCGGTGCTCTCCCAGGCGGTCTACACGGTCACCGACCTCATCGGGGCGGTGATGATCCTCCTGGGGCACCGGGCCAGTGAGCGACCGGCGACCCCGCAGCACCCCTTCGGTCGGGGCAAGGAGCGTTTCTTCTGGGCGTTCACTGCCGGCTTGGTCACCTTCTCGCTCGCGGGGGCCCTGGTCCTGGTGGAAGGGGGGCTCCAGATCCTCGCCCCTCGCCCCATCACCGACCTGGTCCCGGGTCTCTTGACGGTGGCAGGAACGCTGGCTTCCAGTCTCGGGAGCCTGCTGGTGGTGATCTTCGAGCTGCGGCGGGACGGGGAGACGGTCGAATCTCTCCTGGCGAGCGACTTCCAGGGGATGAAGACCATCTTCCTTCAGGACGTGGTCTCCGTGGCGGGGGCCGGGGTGGCCTTAGTCGGGCTGGGGCTGGTCCGGATCAGCGGGCAGGCGTTCTACGATGGCCTCTCCGCGGCGGTGGTGGGCTTCCTCCTCCTGCTCACCGGGTTCACCCTGGCCGCAGAGTCCCGGGCCCTTCTGGTGGGGCGGGCGATGAGCGAGAGAGAAGGGCGGGAGATCCTGGACCTGGTCTCCGACTATCCCTTCGTCCGGCGGGTCGTGGGCATGCAGAGCATGATGCTGGGGCCCGAGGAGGCCCTCGTCACGCTCCAAGTGAACTTCCTGGACGAACTGAGCACGGACGACATCGAGATCCACATCGATCAGCTCCAGCAGTTCGTGAAGGGCTCGCATGGGCAGGTACGGCATCTGATCATCCAGCCGGTCTCCCTCCAGGCGGAACCCACGCGGGGGACCTCCCCGCCCCTGCCGCCTAGCCGGCCCCGGTCCCGGGAGCGGCCGGAGCGGCCAGGAGACGGGCCCTCCGCCAAAGGGTGATCCCGGCGAGGAAGGCCCCGACGAGGACGAAGAAGGCGACCACCCCGGGGTTCCCCAGGGCCGTGAAGAGGGCGCTCGCGAGGAGGATCCCCACGGTCATCCCGGCCGAGATCATCATGCTGTAGAGGGCCATGGTGGTGGCCCGGCTCAGCCTCCGGGAGAGGTCGGCCAGGGCCGCGAGGGAGGCCGGTCCGAAGGCGAGGGCGGCGATCGCCGAGAGGCCAATGCCGGCGTAGCAGAGGTCCGCGACGAGGGGCCTTCCGTTCCCGAGCTCCACCAGGAGGGAGGCGGCAGTGAGCACCCCCAGGAACCCGGCGATGCCGAGGCGCATGAGGGGGTCGCGGCCCCAGCGGTCGGCCAAGCGTCCATAGAACGGTTGGGTGAGGAAGAGGAGCGCGCCTCCGCCGAGGATGGCCAGGCCCAGCTCCCACAGCGGGATGGCCAGGGTCCGGGCGGCTGGGCCCAAGAAGGTGAACAGGGCTCCGATGATCATGTAGA
>JAKAVY010000056.1 GCA_021827405.1 Thermoplasmata archaeon | reverse complement strand
CCGGCCCTCATACTTCAGCTGCGCCCGGGCGAGGAGGACCTCGGCGCCCCGAGTGTCGCCCCCCTCCCTCGCCACCAGGGAGGCCAGGGCCCGGGTGGCATTCAAGCTGTTGTGGGCCCGGTCCGCCCGGAACCGGGGTTGCTGGCCGGAGGCGAAGTCCCGTTTCCACCGGTTGATGTACTGGTTGGCCACCAGGAAGATGAGGATCGCCACCCCCCCAACGATCACCACCAGCACAATGATGAGGGTCAGATCCACCGATGCCAAGACCTAGGTTCCCGGGAGGGGCCCCAGAGCCCCCGCCACCGTATTCAAGATGGAAGGAAGTTCTATAAACGGTTGGCTCGCGCCGGCACCCGGCCCCTCCCTCACTCTTGGGCCCGGTCCCCGTCAAGCACCGGTCTACCCTCGGGCCGTGCCCACTGTCTCTCCGAGAAGATAGGTGGACCGGGCCCCGTAGATCCGGACGGGGACCATCGAACCAAGCGGGGGGCCGGACCGGAGGATGACCGGAAGATAGGAGCCCAGCCGGGCCATCACCGTCTCCCCGAGACCCCTCTCCACCACCAGCGCGACCTCCCGGCGCCCTACCCAACGTTCCATGCGTCGCCGGGCCTGTTCGAGCCGGAGGTGGGTGAGGTCCCGGCTGCGCTCCTTGGCCACCCGCGAAGGCACCGGGGCCTGTCGTGCGGCCCAGGTCCCCGGCCGGGGGGAGTAACGCGTCACGTTCACGATCTCCGGTTCCAGCTCGCGCACCAGGTCCAACGTGGCCCGGTGGTCCTCCTCGCGCTCCCCGGGGAACCCGGTGATCACGTCGGTCGCCAGCGTGAGGTCCTTGACCCGCTCTCGGGCCTCCTGAACGAGGCGACGGAAGTCCTCGGCCCGGTAACCTCGATGCATCCCCTTCAGGACCCTGTCCGACCCAGACTGGACCGGGAGATGCAGGAACCGATAGACCCGGGGCTCTTGGACCAGCCGGTCCCAATACCGGGGCACCAGGTCCAGGAGGGTCTGCGGGCTCATCATGCCCACCCGGACCCGGAACTCGTGGGGGGCAGGCAACCGCGCCATCGCCGTGACCAACTCCGGTAGCCGGGGCCCTCCCGTTCCGATCTCCTTCCCCCAACACGCGGTGTCCAGGGAGCTCAGCCGGAGCTCCACGGCGCCTTCCTTAAGCGCCGTCTCCCCCTGCCGCACGAGCGAACCGAAGGGGACGCTTGAGAGGGGGCCTCTGGCAAGGCGGCTGAAGCAGTAGCTACAGGCGCTGGCACATCCCTGGTTCAAGACGATCTCCCGGTGCAGGGGGGCGGTCCGGTCCGGGGGCGGCCACGTCCCGCCGGCGGGACGGGCGCCGACCCCAGGTCCCATCCCTCCCAAGAGGCGAGGAAGGTCTCCCTGTTCGCGGATCGATAGAAGATGGGTCCGTCCGGAGGGCCTCGCCTCCCGGAAGCGCTCGTTCCTCAAGGGGACCATGCAGCCGGTGACCACGGTGTCCGGGACCGACCGGCAAAGCTCCCGCCAACGGCGGACCATGCGCTCCTCGGTCCCGGCGATGACGGCACAGGTGACCAGGACCGCCACGTCGGCCTCCTGGGGGAGGGAGGCGATGGTGTGCCCTGCCTCCGCGGTCGCCCGGATCAGCCGGTCCGCCTCCCCCTGGTTCTGAGAGCAGCCGTAGGACTCCACGTAGACGCGCACCGGGAGCCTCCCGTTTGGGGCAAACCCCCCCTCTCAGAACGTGGTGAACTTCCCCGTGAGGAGCTTCTGTGGGACCGTGTCCGCATGCGCGAGCCAACGGTCGGCCACGTCCCGGGCCTGGGTCTCCACCTTCTCCAGGGGCACCCCCTCCGCCGGGAGGACCTCCAGGGCGGCGACCAGGGGGTGGTCCACAGGCTTCCCGATCTGGGAGAGGATCCGCACGTGGACCTCCCGGATGTTCCCTCCGGCCTCCTGCACCACGTCCCGGGCGATCTCCCGGGAGAGCAGGTTGTAGATCTTCCCGACGTGGGTGATGGGGTTCTTCCCGCTCGTGGCCTCCATGCTCATGGGCCGGTACGGGGTGATGAGACCGTTGACGCGGTTCCCCCGCCCGGTGGACCCGTCATCCCCGTTCTCCAAGGAGAGCCCGGTGACGGTCAGGTAGTAGACCTTCTTGGCCACCGAGTCGCCGGTGTTGACCGAAACGTCGAGGTGTCGGTGGGTCAGCTTGGACGCGTTCTTGACCACCTCCTCCTTCACTTTCGACATGGCGTCCAGGTACGCCTCCGCGTCCGGGAGCTCTCGGCCGACCATGGCGGCCGCCACGGTGAGGGAGATCCTGTCCCCCTGGCGGCATCCCATGACCTTGACATCCTCCCCCAGAGAGGGAAGGCGCTTCTTCAACCGCAAGGTGAGGAAACGCTCCGTCTCCAGGACCAACGTCTCGGTCTCGGAGAGCGGGGCATACCCGCAGCCGAACGAGGTGTCGTTGGCCAGGTACCCCTCCTGCTCGAACACCCCCCGAAGGTCCACCGAACCCTGGCCGATGCGACAATCGAACTCCACCTGCTTGGCCAGGTCGAGGTGGGAACAGACGGACTTCACGTACTCCTTGGCCGCGGTGAGGGCCGTCTGCCGGAACGGCAGCTTCTCCCCGTCGACCTCGGTGGTGGCGCGACCCACCAACACCACGTAGGCCGGCTGGGTCACCTTTCCCCCTCCGAAGGCGGGAGAGGCCTGACCTCCCACGATGTGGGTCTCGTCCGTGTTGTGGTGAAGGATCCGGCCGTAGGCGTCCAGGTACATCTTCGAGAGCCCGCGGCTCACGGCCTCCGAGATGCCGTCGCAGAGGCTGTCGGGGTGGCCCAGCCCCTTCCGCTCGACCAGCTCCACCGGCAGGTCCTCGATGAAGGGACTCTTCAGGGTCGTGACCACGATGTTCCGCTGGGCCAAGGCCATGGCGGGGCCGACCGGGGGGTGTGCTTAAGCGTTTCGGGACCCCGTCGGTGCCGCTGGACCCGGGTCCCCTGAGGAAAGCTTGCACCGGGGGGCCGCTCCCGTGCCGGGAGCGCAACCGACCGAAAGGAGCCCTTCCGGTCGCGCTTCGGGCCCGAGGGGGCCGGGCCGACCCTAACCCTTTATCTTCATCCCCGCGGCTTCCCCGCCCGGGATCGGAGCGGGCCGCGGGCCGCGCGCCGAAGACCGTCATGGGGTCGGGTAACCACTCCTCGGAAGAACCGGACGAGGGCGCACCAGAGCCCCCTTCCCAGCCTCCTCCCTCCGACCCTATGGAGGAGTTGCTCACCCACCATTCCCCTCTCTACAAGGGGAGCCTGGAGCCCCTCCAGGAGTACTACGTGCCTCCGCGTCTGCTCCACCGGGAGGCGGAGATCAGCCAGGTCCTGGTGGTCCTGCGCTCCGCGCTCCGGGGGGAGGTCCCCTCGCACCTGCTCGTCTACGGCAAGATCGGGACCGGGAAGACGGCCGTCATCACCCAGGTCCAGAAGGAGATCTCCCGTCGGGTCGTCCCCGAGAACCCGGTGACCTTCTTGTCGGTCAATTGCGCCAACGTGGACACGAATTACGCCCTGCTCCAGACGCTCGGGAACCAGCTGGTGGAGATCCTCCCGGGGCAGGAACCCATCCCGACGGGCTGGTCCCAGGACCGGGTGTACCGGAGCCTCTGCGCCCTGGCCGACCAACGGGGCGGGATCCTCCTGCTCGTGCTTGACGAGATCGACAAGCTCGTCCACAACGCCGGGGGGGATGTCCTCTACTCCCTTGCCCAGATGAACCGGGACCTCAAGAAGGCCCGATCGGCCATCGTCGGGATCTCCAACGACCTGAAGTTCACGGAAGGGCTGGATGCCCGGGTCCGCAGCCGCCTCAACCAGGAATCCATCATCTTCGCCCCGTACAACCAAGGACAGCTACGGGACATCCTCCGGGAGCGGGCCCGCGAGGTCTTCCAGGAGGACGCCCTCGACCCGGACGTGCTGGACCGGTGCGCCTTCTATGCCTCCCAGGAGAGCGGGGACGCTCGCCGGGCGCTCGCCCTGCTCCGGTTGGCCGCCCAGATCACCGACCGGGCCGGGGGTCGACAGATCCGCGCCGAACACGTGGTGCAGGCCAAGAACACCCTGGAGCTGGACATCATCGTGGAATGCGTGAAGACCCTCTCCGCCCACTGCAAGCTCCTCCTCTGGGTGACCATCTCCGGCTACGAGCGCCGGCGCAGCGGCGTGACCATGGGCGAGGCGTACAAAAGCTACGAGTCGGTCTGCCACCAGCTGGGGATCGCTCCCCTGGTGGCCCGGACCCTGGCCGAGTACGTCTCCGAACTGGAGACCCTGGGTCTGGTCCACGCGGAGATCTACTCCGGCGGCCGACGGGGGCGGACCCGGCTCATCACCTCCGCGGTCCCCAGTCATGAGACCTTGCGGGCGCTGGAGGAGGACCCGCTCCTCAAGCCGCTGAGCCAGCAGCGGACTTCCGGGCAGACGAGCCTCTTCCGGTTCGACGGGCAGGACCCCCCCGCCCACCAGGCCGCCCCGGCCCCGCGATCTCCCCCCGCGGGGGAAAGCGCCTGAGCCCGGCGGCGAGGTCCTTTTGGAGCCCGGGCAGCGACCCCTCCCGGAGATGAGGCATCAGTGCGAACCGGATCCCCCGGGGGCGCTCAATGGCGCTCACGTCCCAGCCCCGCTCCAGCATCCAGGCCTGCACTCCGGTGGGATTCTCGTGGTGGAAGGCCACCACGTTGAGGGTCGGCTCGGTCACCGGCTCGAGCCCGAGACGCCGTCCTTCCCTCACCAGCCATCCGGTGAGGCGAAGGAGCCTCCGGGCCTCCCGGCGGTACCCCTCCGCGCCCAGCGTGCGGATCGTGGCGTAGGTCGCCGCCACGCTGGCGGAGAAGCGGGTCCCCAACAGCCCCCGCGCCCGGGGGTCGCTCAAGTACGGCGAGGCGACCTCGATGCTGGCCGTCTCCGCCAGGTGCCGGAAGAGCAGGACCCCTGAGGGGATCGGTGCCCGGCCCAGCTTGTGGGGGTCTACGGCCAGGCTCCGGACCCCGGGGAGCCGGAAGTCGAACGGGAGGCGGTCCCGGGCCCTCCTGGGTAGGAACGGGAGGAGGAAGCCCCCCAGGGCCGCGTCCACGTGGAGAGGTACCCCCGCGTTCACGGCGAGGGCGGAGAGCTCCTCGAGGGGGTCCACCGCCCCCAGCTCCGTGCTCCCCGCCAAGGCCACCAGGGCGGCCGTCCGCCGGCCCAGGGAGGCCCGCGCCTTCCCCAGGTCCATCCGGCCGGCAGGGTCCACGGGGACCCAGCGGGGCTTGAGCCCCAAGAGGTCCAGCGCCTTGACGAAGGAGAAGTGGGCGCTCACGGGGAGCACGACCTCGCTCCCCCCGGTGAGGTTCCGGAAGACCCAGAGGGCGGTCACATTCGCCTCGGTGGCGCCGCTCACCCACCAGCCCCCGGCGCCCGTAGAGGGGGCGTGGTAGAGCCGGAGGAGCTCCTCGAGCAGCTCCTCGGAGAGCCGGGCGGTCCCCGGGCAGAGCCCCGGGTTGCCCAGGTTCGCGGTGAGGAAGGGGAGGAGCCACCGCCGCCCGGCCGGATGGGGTTCGGTGCAGAGGCTCCCGAGGATCCGGCCGGCCCGGAAGTCCCAATCCTCGGAGTGGGCCTGCCGAAGCCGCCGGGCCACCTCTCGGGGGGGGACCCGTCGGAGCGCCCCGGAGGTCTGCCGGTCCCCCGGGCCCCCGGTCAAGGCGAGGACTCCTCCGGCACGGGAGGAGAGGTCTCCCTCTCGGGGAGGGTCCCCCGGGCCCCCCGCCGCGCCCGTTGCAGCCGTCGCAGCTCCTTGAGGTCGCGCTCCAGTTCGCGCATCTCCCGGCTGTAGCGTCGGAGCCGGACCTGCAGGATCTCCCGGACCGCTTCGATCTCCCGTTCCAGCTCTTGGTCGTCCACCTTGACCTCTGGCCGTACTGGGACCCTCAGCGATCGATCTGGGCCTTCTGGAGCCGGCCGGAATAGTCCACGAAGACCGTCTTGATCTCCGTGAACTCGTCCAGGGCCACGCTCCCGGCCTCCCGGCCGCCGTTGCCCGTGTTCTTGATGCCCCCGAAGGGAAGCTGCACCTCGGCGCCGATGGTGGGCGCGTTCACGTAGGTGATCCCGGCCTCCAGGAGGTCCACGGCCTGGTAGGCCCGGTTCACGTTCCGGGTGTAGATCGAGGAGGAGAGGCCGTAGTCCACATCGTTGGCCACCCGCACGGCCTCCGAGAAGCTGTCCACCCGGATCACCGCCAGGACGGGCCCGAAGATCTCCTCCTTGGAGATCCGGTGCCCGTGGGTGGTCTCGAAGATGGTGGGGGCCAGGAAATAGCCGCGGTCGTACGCCCCTCCCGTGAGCTTCCTCCCCCCGGTGACGAGCCGGTCCCCCTCCTGGCGGGCCACGTCCATGTACCCCAGGATCTTGCGCTCCTGGTCCTGACTGGCCACGGGCCCCATGTCCACGGAAGGGTCGAGGGGGTCTCCGACCTTCAGCCTCTCCACCCGGGCGACCAGCTTGTCCAAGAACTCTTGGTAGATCCCCTTCTCCAGGATCAGGCGGCTCGTGGCCGTGCAGCGCTGGCCCGCGGAACCGAAGGCGCCGAAGAGCAGGCCTTCCAGCGCCAGGTCCTCTTGGGCGTCGTCCAGCACGATCTGGGGATTCTTCCCCCCGAGCTCCAGGTGGACCGACTTGAGCCCCTTGGCCCCTTTCGCATAGACCTCGCGCCCGGTCTCCACCCCGCCGGTGAAGCTGATGGCGTTGACCCGGGGGTCCGTGAGAAGGGCGTCGCCCACCACCCCGCCCGAGCCGGTGACCAGGTTGAGGACCCCGGGGGGGAGGCCGGCGTCCTCGTAGACCTTGACCACGTGGGCGCCGCAGAGGGAGGTGCTGGAGGCCGGCTTGAACACCACGGTGTTTCCCGCGATCAGCGCCGCCGCGATCTTCCAGTTGGGGATCGCGGTGGGGAAGTTCCAGGGGGTGATGGCGGCCACCACCCCTTTGGGTTGCCGGACGGTCATGCAGAACTTCCCGGGAAGCTCGCTGGGGACGGTCTCCCCGGCCATGCGTCGTCCCTCCCCGGCCATGTATTCGACGAAGTCGATGGCCTCCTGCACGTCGCCGAGCCCCTCCGCGATGACCTTCCCCATCTCCTGGGTGACGCGACGACCGAGGGCGTTCTTCCGCTCCCGGAAGATCCGGGCCACGTTCAGGAGGATCTCCCCCCGACGGGGGGCGGGGAGGGCCCGCCAGGCGGGGAGGGCCTCCCGGGCCGCCGTTACCGCCCGGTCCACATCCGCGGCCGAGGCGGCCACGAAGTGTCCTAGCTCCTCGCCGGTGGTGGGGCTCCGGGTATGGAACCGGTGCGCATTCTCCGGTATCGTCCAGCGGCCTCCGATGAACAGCCCGAACTCCTCGGTCATGGG
>JAKAVY010000015.1 GCA_021827405.1 Thermoplasmata archaeon | reverse complement strand
GGCACCACCTGTGTGGGAGGCGCGGCGCTTGGCTGCCTGCCGGGCCCGTACAGCAGCACGAACCCGACGTTCATCCCCACGGTGAACGTGATCTGGGAGACGAGCCAGACGCAGGGGGAGTCGGCGTACGTGGCGGGAACGGCGGACTTTGCCAGCATCCCGGCCACGGACACGAACTTCATGCTGCAGTTGCAGGCGAAGGGGACGATCGGGATCGCAGCGGCGCCGTCGCTGTCGATCTTCTTCCTGCCCTTCAACATGAACTTCAACGTGGCCGGAGCCCAATCGTACATCACCACCCCCATCAACATCCCGGGCACGATGCTGCAGGACCTGAACTTCCGTCAGTTCCTGATCAACTCGTTCCCGTACGCCACCATCCAGTCCACGGTGAACACCGTGGATGGGATCCAGTATGACTTCCCGTACGGAGGAGCCATCCCGCAGTTCATGGGGAACTTCTATCCGGCGAACATCAGTTGGCCCACGGCGAATCCCTCGTCGAACCCGAACGTGGTGGGCACGGCGGGGTACTGGTGGGCGCAGTTCCAGAAGGACTCGATCTACAAGGCGCTCTCCACTGGTAACGGCTGCCTGGCCCCCGGGAAGGGGCCGTGCATCCTGCCGCTGATGGGCCAGACGGGAGCCCCCACCTACGACATCGAGAACACGCTCTTCGCGAACGAGGTGTTCAAGCTGTCCGGCGGGAAGATCGAGATCGTGCCGAAGGACCTGCCCTTCTTCACGGAGGTCGTCAACAGTTTCCAGGCCCCGGGGAACGGCCCCCAGCCGATCTTCGACCTGGGATGGGCTCCCGACTACCCCGACCCCACCGATTACATGGCACCACTCTACCAGCCGGACTCCACCTACACCTTCGGGGACGCCGTGATGGAAGGGTTGGCCTCCTCAGGCGTGGGCGGGAACATGACCATGAGCGGGCAGTACTACGGCTACGGCGGGGTCACCACCACGGCCTGTTTGAACATCGGCACCGGGGCTAAGGAAGTCCTGTCTGCGCCGAACGGGTGGAACATGTCGGTGACCCTGGGTTGCCAGGGGTGGGCCTACAAGGCGCTCACGAACCTGGTGGCGGAGGGGGCCGCCTGTGCTCCCCCGAGCTGCAGCCTCGCCCAGCGGGCCCTCATCTACAACAACGCCGAGCAGATCGCCTACAAGCTCGGGCTCTACATCTACAACTTCCAGGCCAACTCCATCTCCAGCTACTCCAGTTGGATCAACCCCTCGGGGATCAACACGAACCCCATGGAGGGCGGCGGTGGAGACCAGCCCTGGTACACCATCACGTACCAGAACGGGGGCCTCTGAGGTAAGCCTTAGTCCCCTGGTCCCGGGGGGCGAACCCCCGGGAAGAACCCTTTCCATCCCTTTTCCACTAATCTTTCACACAGGGGCCTTCCGAGACCCGGAAGGGACGCATGGACCAGAGCCAGGTCTTGAAGCCAGAGGACCACCGCAGGTACCCTACCCTTTGGCGAATCGGAGCGCCCGCCCAAGCAGGCCCAGGGTCAGGTCCCAGCTCGCTGTGGGAAGGGAGTCCAAGGGTCTTGAGTGGGACGATTCACCCGGGTCCGGCATAGAAGGGGTCAACAGGTCTACGAGGCCCTACGGCAAAGCAGGCTCCGCGCCTGTCGAAAGATCGGGGTCAAGGACAGAAGGGAGGGCCGTGTTACCAACCTTCCGTTTCCAGAGTGGGCCACTTCCTCAATGCCCTTGGGGGTTCGCTGGCCAAGCCTAGTCGCCCGCGTCCGTCCTCGTTGGGTGGGGGGAGACCGAGGAGAGAGGGACCGGGAGACGGGGGCCGCCGGAGCTCCTTGGGCCCTTAGGTGGGCAGACCTCAACGACCCGCGACCCCTTCTCACAAGGGCGGCGGGAGTCAGCGGATCAGAGGAACTCCTCTATCGAGGCGTCGGAGGCGACCTTCCCGAGGTTCCCGGAGGCCCAGGCAGGGTAGTCGGGGGTCCATCGTCCCACGGCGAACGGTCTTAAGGCGGTGGGGTTGAACGTGCCACGACGCAGGTCCCCCTCCCGGGGGTTCGCCCAGAGATAGCTCCAGACCACCAGGTTGAGGTAGATGGTCAACGCGGTGAGCAGGGAGACAAGGACCACGGTCAAGGGCTCCAATCCTAGCCCGGCCCACAGCCCATAGGTAGGTTGGGAGGCCAGTCCGACCACCGTGACCAGGGCCCAGACGTCCACAATGAGGAGACCGAGCCCGATCCACGGCTTGAGACCTGAGTAGAGGGCCCACTCCTTCCAACCCAGCCCCGGCTGGGCCAGTGCCCGCCTCCTCTCGTCCCCTCTCAGGTGGGACCCCTGGGGCGATCCCGGAGACGTCATCCTGACCTCGCGGCGGCCACATCAGGTTCGGGGCGCGGGCTCGCTGGCCGGCGGGGGGAAGGACGCCGGCCCCAGGGGGGTCTTCGATCCCCCGGGCCCCGCGGGCGCGTCCCTCCAGCCTGTCACCAGCCATTGGAGCACCACCGGGTCCACCGAGGTGGGAGCGCCTTCGCTCTCGGCCCCGGTCGGCGGGGACGGGGCGGGAAGCCCCTCCCCGGAGGGAAGGGGGGCCACCTCCCCTTCTTCCGGGGGCGCCTTGGAGGGGATCTCGATGATCCCCGGCGACCGGCTGGAAATCAGCCCGAACTCCGGAAGCGAGCTGCCGGGGTACAGGTGGCAGGCCACGTAGTGTCCGCGCCGCCCCGTGGGGATCAAAGGGGGTTCCACCTTGGAACAGACCGGCATCACCATGGGGCAACGGGTATGGAACCGACAACCCGAGGGGGGAGAGGCCGGGCTCGGCACGTCGCCGGAGAGGATGATCCGTTCCCGCTTGAGGGCGGGGTCGGGGATCGGGATCGCCGAGAGGAGCGCCTGCGTGTAAGGGTGGAGAGGGTGCTCGAAGAGCTCCTCCGTGTTCGCCCATTCGGCCACCTTCCCCAGATACATCACCACCACCCGGTGGGAGACCGCCCGGACCACGCTCAAGTGGTGGGAGATGAACAGGTAGGAGAGGTTCTGCTCCCGCTGCAATCGGAGCAGGATGTTCAAGATCTGGGCCTGGACCGAGACGTCCAGCGCGCTGGTGGGCTCGTCCAGGACGATGAAATCCGGGCGCAACGCCAATGCCCGGGCGATCCCGATCCGCTGCCGCTGGCCCCCGGAGAACTCGTGGGGGAAGCGCCAGAGGTGCTCCGGGTTGAGCCCCACCGCGGTGAGCAGCTCCGCCACCCGTTCGTAGCGCTTCTTCCGGTTGCCCCAGTGGTGGATCGTCAGGGGCTCGGAGATGATGTCCCGGACGAGCATACGGGGGGAGAGGGAACTGAAAGGGTCCTGGAAGACGATCTGGAGCTTTCCCCTGAGCTTGCGCATCTTGCTCGGGGAGAGCCGGTACAGCGAGTACTGGTCGGCGAGCTGGTCGAGCTCCCGGAGGAGGGTCCGGCTGGCCCCAACCGTGGGGTCGGTGGAATCCCCCCCGGCCTTCAGGGCGGAGGCCAGGGTCTCCGTTCCCAGGGGGTTGAGCTTCCGGAGCTCATCCCGGATCTCGGTGAGGCGACGAGCCACTTCCGGGGGAGGCTGGAAGAAGGTGTGCCCACCGGAAGGCTCGATGAGCCGGAGCATGAGCCGGCCGACGGTGGTCTTCCCGCAGCCGCTCTCCCCTACCAGGCCCACGGTCTCCCCCCGGCGTACGTCGAAGCTGACCCCGTCGACCGCCTTCACGTCGCCAATGTGGCTGGAGAGCACCCCCCCGCGCAGCGGGAAGTACTTCCGCAACTGCCAGGAGAGCATGAGCATCTCCTTACCGGGGGGGGCCAGGGACGCCGCGAGCCGGGGCAGCTCCTCCCCTTCGTCGTCGGCCGCCGCAGGCGCCGGGGTGGCGCTAATAGTCCTTCACCTCCGGTCCGGAATACAGCCAGCAGGCGACCGCGTGCCCGGGCCCCTCCTGGGTCATGGGAGGCCGCTTCACCTTGCAGACCTCCATGGCGTGGGGGCACCGGGGGTGGAACCGGCAGCCGCTCGGGGGCCGGATGAGGTTCGGCACCGAACCCGGGATGCTCTCGAGCTTCTTGTTGGGATCATCCATCCTCGGGATGGAGGCGAGCAGGCCCTGGCTATACGGATGCAGGGGACGGGTATAGAGGTCCTTCACCGGCGCCACCTCCACGATGTTACCGGCGTACATGACGCAGACGCGGTCGCAGACCTCGGCCACCACCCCCAGGTCGTGCGTGATGAGCAGGATGGAGGTCCCGATCCGGGCCTTCAGGTCCCGCATCAGCTCGAGGATCTGCGCCTGGATGGTCACGTCGAGGGCGGTGGTCGGTTCGTCGGCGATGAGCAGCGCTGGCTCCGGGGCGAGGGCCATGGCGATCATCACCCGCTGGATCATGCCCCCAGAGAGCTCGTGGGGGTAACCCCGGGCCACCTGTACCGGGTTGGCGATCCCCACGCCCTCCAGGAGCCGTACGGTCTGCCAGAAGATCTCTTGGTCCAGGGGGCGGCGGTTATGCCCCCGGTAGAAGGGGAGCCGTAGCCCCCACGAACCGGAGGAGGTCTTGAGGAACCGGATCCCCAGCTTCCTCCGGTCGTTCCGGCTGCTCCGTCCCTGCTCCATCTCCCGGAGGTAGAGCCCGCGGATGGCCTTCTGATGTTTCGCGAGCTTCTCCCGGTACGCCAGGTACTTCCGTTGGGAGGGCGTGAGGCTCACCCGGCGGAGGGCTCGAGCGACGCCCGGGAGCATCTTCTGGGGGTCCTGGGTCCGGCCCTTGAACAGGTAAAAAAGCTCCGTCTCCAGGGAGGGAACACCCACCTGGCCGGCCACCTCGTGACAGACCGCCCTCAACCGGGGCTGGGCGGGTTCCCCGGCTGCCTCGAGAATCTTTCCCGCGGTCCCTTTGAGGTCCAGCTTCCGGGGGGACCCCTCCTCGCGGAGATACTGCTCCAGCGCGGGTAGCTGCGCGTGGGCATCTCCCTCGTGTCCCCGGAAGAGCTCCAGGACCTTCCCCTCCAGCCCGGGGCGGAAGGTCCGGTCCGCCAGGGTCTTGGCCACGGCCGCCAGGTGGGGTTGCCCCGGCTCCTGAGCGGCCTTGAGCAACACCGGCGCGTACTCGGGGACCCGTAGGGGAGGCGGGCTCGCCTCCAACAGGCGCCGGCAGATGGCCTCCATCCGGTGGAGCTGCAGCGTCTCCCCGATCTGGTTGGAGATGCTGAACACCGGGTTCAGCGCGGCCATGGGCTCCTGGAAGATCATGGAGATCTGCGAGCCCCGGAGCGAGGTGAGGCGGTTCTGGGCCTCCCGGATCCGGCGGTACCGCCGGCTCACCTTGGCCCTCACCGTCCCCTTGATCGGCTTGATCTTCGCTTCCCGGTCCACGTTCCAAAGCAGGTTGGCCCGGTTGAACAGGATCTTCCCCCCCACGATCCGGCCCGGGGGGTCCGCCACGAGCCGGGTGATGGAGAACGCTGTGACCGACTTCCCACACCCCGTCTCCCCCACCAGCCCGATCGTCTCCCCCCGTCGGATGGTGAAGGTGACCCCGTCCAGGGCCTTGACCACCCCGTCGTAGGTGTAGAAGTATGTCTTCAGGTCCTGGACCCGGAGGAGCACATCGGAGGCGCTCGGGGCCGGACGCGGTTGGACCGAGCCCGCCTCCGGCGCCCCGCCGGTGAGGAACTCCGACTCTCCAGCCTGCCGGCTCTTGGTCACTTCCTCGGCAGGAGGCGGGGGACTGGTGCTTTGGACCTCCGACGTGGACAGGATCCTTACCTCCTCAACCGCGGGTCCAGCGCGTCCCGGAGCCCGTCCGCTAGGAAGTTCACCGAGATCGCGAACATGAACAGCGCCAGCCCCGGGAACAGGATCTGCCACCACGGGAACGGTTGGCCTCCCACAATGATCGAGAAGACGTTATTGCTGTTCTGTCCGCTCGTGCTCACCGTCCACGCTGACAGCACCCCCCACTCCGGGAAGAGCGTGCTCGTGCTCGGGAAGACGTACGCCGCGAACCCCAGGAACGCGATCGCCCCCAGCAGAAGCGGCACCGTCCCGATGTCCAACGACATCGACACCAGCACGGGGTAGAGGCTGTTCGGGATGATGTGCTTGCGCAGGATGCGGCCTGACTTCGCCCCGCTGGCCTGGGCTGCCTCCACGTACTTCTGCTCCCGGGTCACCAAGACCTGACCCCGGACGATACGGGTGTAGCTCGGCCACCACGTGATCACGAACGCCCCGATCAGCAGCGCGATCCGCGCCGTCGTGCTCGAGGAGACGCTTGCCGTGAACACCGCCAGGATCACCAGCACCAAGAACAGCCCCGGGATGGAGAGGAACACGTCCGTGACCCGCATGACGACTTCGTCAAAGTACCCCCCGGAGAACCCTGCCACCGCCCCCAGCAAGAGCCCGATGGTGGCCCCGCTCAACACCACCGCCCCCGCGATGGTCAGGTCCCAAGGGGTAGCCCGGACCTCCGCCTGATACGTGTTCAGGAAGTAGGACTGGGAGTAAAGGATCGACCCCATCGGTAGAGGGCCTAAGTTCGTCCCGCTCCACGTGGGGGGGACGTTCGCCGGGTTCCCCAGCGCCGGGAAGCCGGTCACCGGGTAGGCCACACAGTTCCCCGGCATGGGGGGCTGGTTGTTGGAGGCATAGACGCACTGCGGGAAGCTGCACCCGGCGGGCGTGGAGGGCTGAGCGTAGGAAGGGGTGTAGGCGCAATAGGTGGAGAGCGTGGAGGCATCCCCATTGGTGGGCGTGGTGTTCGTGCCAGAATAAGGGGCCAGGACCGGCGAAAGGATGGCCACCGCCACGTAGAACAGCAAGATCGCGAGGCCGAAGACCGCCAGCTTGCTTTGGAAGAAGAAGTACAGTGTCCGCTTCAGCCTCGCCAGGCGGGGCGTGGGCCGCGCCTGGGGGTCCCGGAGCAAGAGCCCCACCACCAGGAGCCCCCCTCCCCCGAAGAAGAGCACGGCCGCTACCAGCTCGGCGGCCAGTTCCGTCGGCTCTGGGTTGGCCGTGACCGTCACAATGACCGGCTCGTTCGAGACGACCACATACCAACTCCCGGCCTTCCCGGTGAAGGTTCCGGAGGTGGAAGAGCCTGTCAGGTTCAACAAGAGCGGGGCCGAGGGTCCCGGGCTCCCGCAGGCGAACGTTTGCCCCGGGGAACAGGCCTGCACGTAGACACGGGCCTGCGGACTGCCATATTGATAGGAGACATGGTAGATGAAGGGCGTGCCGGAGGCCCCGTAGGGGTTGGTGAAGGCCAGCCCCAGGCTCCCCACGAAGGGGTCCCCGACCTGGCCCTGGGCCACGAAGCTCGGGAAGGTGGGGCCGTTCGCCACCTGAGTGTCGGCTTGTGGGGAGGTATACCACAGGCCCCCCAGGACGATGCCCACGACCATCATCAGGACGGCGAGATAAGCGAAGAACGGTCTCATGTCCTTCCAAGAACCGGCGGTCGGCTCCCCTCAGCCCACCCGGACCCTCGGGTCCAGATAGCCGTAGACCACGTCCACGATCACGTTCGCGATGACGATGATGATGGTGAAGAGCACCGTGCTGGCGAAGATAGTCCCGAAGTCCACGGGCTGCAGGATGGCGTAGGTGAACATCCGTCCCACCCCGTTCAGCTGGAAGAGGTCCTCGATCACGGCGAAACCTCCCAAGAAGAACGCGAAGGTGAGCCCGAGCACCGTCACCGTCACGTTCAGCGAGTTCCGGCCGGCGTGATAGCGGATGACCCGCCGCTCCGGCACCCCCTTGGAGCGGGCCGTCCGGATGAAGTCCAGGTTCATCACCTCGAGCATGGAGTTGCGGACGAACCGGAGGATCGAGGCGGTGGACCCGTAGGCGATGACCACCGCCGGGAGGAGAAGCCTCAGGACGTGGTTGGCCGCCACGCTCCACAGGTAGTCGGCGGGGGCGCCGGGGGGTGCGCTGTGCGTGGCCGCGTAGAGGAGGGCGTCCACCGTGGGGAACCCCGTAGGATGGGTGGCGCCTACCCCGTTCATGAACCCGGGGATCGCCCCGTGAGGGTAGTACTGCCCGAAGCAGTTGCTCCAGCTCCCCACCAGTTGGCCGTACACCCCGTTGACGCAACCGCTGGATTGGGTGCTGGAGAGTCCCAAGGCGAACATCAATGCGATGATGACGATGGCCCCGAGCAGGTAGCCGGGGAGCGCGTAGCCGGAGAACGAGAAGACCCGCGTCCCCTGGTCCAGCGGTCGGTTCCGGAAGACCGCGGAGTAGTTCCCCAGGGGAATGGCCATCGCCAGGATCAGGAGCAGGGAGAGGGCGGCCAGCTCGATGGTGTACGGGAGCCAGGCCTGGATCAACGTGAGGACGGCGCACGGGGTGGCGCAGGCCAGCACCCCGGGGACGTTCTTCGCCATGAAGCTGTAGGGGCTGACGAACCCCCACTGTAAGGTGAACGTGTGCAGGAGGTAGAGCCCGTATCGGACGGGGGCGGGGGAGTTCAACCCGAGTTGGTTTGCGCAATGGTTGTACGCGGGGGTCCCCTTGATCCACCCGCTCCGGGGTGTCGCACAACCCGCGGAGAGCTGATCCACGACCGGGACGGAGCTCAGCAGGAGGAAGACGATGGTGACGACCCCGATGAGCACGGGGACCATCAAGAGCAACCGGCGGGTGATGTAGACCCAGAACTTCATCGGTTGCCTCCCCCGGTCTGCCGGCCCCGGTCTTGGACCGACATGCCACACCTGCACGAGGTATTTATGTATTGATGGGTTCAGACACGCCGTCCGCGCGGGAAGGCGGTCCGCACGCCCCCTTCTCGGACCCGGCGGTCCTAGGCAAGCGCCAGGCTGCCGGTCACCCGATCGAGCAAGTCCCGGGGCGCTGGGCCCAGTCCGAGAACGGTGATGGTCCCCGGTGGTACTTCCGTCAATCCGGCGTCCTCCACAAGGACCGTGGGGATCCCCAGTCCCTCGGCCCGGTGCTTAAGGGACCTGAGTTCGGCCAAGGTCTCCACCCGGAGCGCGACCTTCTTTTGCCCTTGGACGAGCCACTCCTGGTATTCCCGGCGACGGCGTGCCCGCTCCGGGGTCACGAGCATCACCGCCGCGTGCGCCACCTGGGCGGCCATCTTCCCCGGGGTCAATCGCAGCTCTCCGCGCACCACCAGCGCCATCTTCTGATCCGACCCGGTCATGGTTGGAAACCCTCCTGCTGTTCCCGTTCCGCCGCCCGGCGTCGTGCCCTCAACTCCGCCAGCCGTCTTCGGAGGCTCCCGGCTTCCCCTCCGTCGGGGGCTCGTTTCAGGGCCCGGGAAAGCTCCCGCTCTTCCTCCTCCATCGCTTCGAAGCGGACGATCGTCCCGTCCAGGTCCTCCGGCAGAGACCCCCTCCCGGTCCCCGGGACGGGGAACCGCGAACCCCATCCCCCACGGAACCACCCCGCCGCAAGCCCCCCTAGCGTCAAGACCCCGAGGATCGTCTCCAAGAGTGGGTCGGCAGGGCCGGCCTGGAAGGTCCCGGGGCCATTCCCCAGGCCGAACCCGATGAGGATCGTGAACGCCAGGCTCACGAGAAAGCTCGCCGTCAGGCCCTCCACCGCGTTCTCCAGCGCTTGCGGGCCTTTGAACCGTTTCTCCGGCCAGAGGGCACGGACCCACACGAATCCCGGTAGGAAGAAGAACAGGGCCAGCGCCACGAGGGCGAATAGGATCCCCACGGCTCCCGCGACCAAGGAAGGCCCCCCGATCAGGCCTTGGGGAGCTTGAGCTCCCCTCCCGCCATCTGCCGCTCCATCTGGCGGCGGAGCTTCCGGTTCGAGGCGAGCCCGTGAGCGGCCTTCCGGGTCTGCTCGTAATGCTTCAGCAGCGCCCGGACCTCCTGGGGACGGTGACCGCTCCCCCGGGCGATGCGCTGGACCCGGTCGGACTTCAGCAGGGAGGGGTCCTTCATCTCCTCCGGGGTCATGGAGTCCATGATCACCCGGAACGACTGGAGCCGGGCCTGGGTCTCCTTCAACTGGCTCTCGTCGACCTTGGCGGAGGAGAAGCCCGGGATCAGGTTCAACAGCTTGGAGAAGGGGCCCATCTTCCCCAGCGAGTCCAGTTGGACGTAGAAATCCTTCAACGTGAACCGGCCCGAGAGCAGGTGCTCGGCCGCCTTCTCCGCCTCCTCCTTGCCTTCCAGGGACTCGAAGTGCTCTAGCAGCGTCTTGATGTCCCCCATCCCGAGCAGCCGGGAGACGAAGCGCGCCGGGTCGAACGGTTCCAGGTCCTCCACGTGCTCCCCGGTCCCTAGGAAGAGGATGGGGGCACCGCTGGCCGCCACTGCGCTGAGGGCCCCTCCACCCTTCGCCGACCCGTCCATCTTCGTCAGGATCACCCCCGTGAGGCCCACGGCCTGGTGGAAGGCCGCGGCGGACCGGCCTGCCGCCTGCCCCATGGCCGCGTCCAGGACCAGGAGGACCTCGTGGGGCTCGAAGGCGCTCTTGCAGCGGCGGACCTCGGCGAGCAGCTCCTCGTCGAGGCCGCTACGGCCGGCCGTGTCCAAGATGAGGACATCCGACTCCGGGAAGCGCTCCCGGCCCGCCCGGGCGATCACCTCCGCCCGCTTCTCCGCCCGGTCCGCGTAGAACCCGGCGTTCACTTTGCGGGCCAGCTGCTCCAGCTGGTCGATGGCCGCGGGGCGATGGACATCCGCGGCGACGAGGTCCGCCCGGACCCCCTTCTTCTGGTAGAACCGGGCCAGTTTGGCCGCGTGAGTGGTCTTCCCCTGGCCGAAGAGCCCCACCAGCAGGATGCGCTTGGGCTTCACGTCGTAGGGACGGTTCTCCCCCAGGATGTTCCGGATCTCCTCGTAGATGATCCGGATGAGGAAGTCCCGCATATTCGCCCCGGCGGGAGGCTTCTCCTCCGTGGCCCGCGCCTTCAACCGCTGGGTCAACCGAGCCGTCAGCTCGACGTTCACGTCGGACTGCAGGAGCGCGCGCTGGATGTCCCTCGCCACCTCCGAGAGCAGAGCCTCGTCCACGCTGGTGCTCCGGGCCACCTTGGCCAGCACCGCCCGTAGGGACTTCCCCAGCGAATCCAACACCATCTCCGACCGGCCCCTCCCCTAGCCAGAGTACCGCTGCGCTATCCCCTTTTCCCTGACCGACCGCACAACCCCTCCCTCAAGAGGTCCGGCCGTCCCCCCCCCGAGGCCTCTGGGTACGCTTCGGGAAGACGTTCCTCTTAAGGTCGGCTCACACTCGCTGGGCCTGCGGGGCCGGCCCATGCGGGATACCCTCTCGCGGGGCGCCTTATACGGGCCCGAGCCTTGACCGGCCGATGGCGGCGTCCTCCTCCCCTCCTCCCCCGAAGGTGGTCCCCCCTAAGCTCAACCCGGTCCGGGTGCCCATCCCGGAGACCCTCCCGGCCCAACGGGTCCGGGACTTCGGGGAGATCCTTCACCCGTACCGGCTCGAGGACGCCATCCTGGAGGCCAAGCGGTGCATCCAATGCCGCCGGCCCTGGTGCGTGGAAGCCTGCCCCATCGATCAGGACTGCCGGGAATACATCAAGCTCGTGGCCGAGAAGAAGTTCGACGAGGCCGCCCGGGTGACCCTCCGGGAGGACCCGCTCGCCACCACCCTCTGCAAGGTCTGCTACCACTATTGCGAGGACGCCTGCGTGGTAAAGAAGAAGGGGGTCCCCATCGCCATCCGCCACCTCAAGCGGGTGGCGTTGGAGTTGGGGAAGAGCGACCTCACCTATGTCCCCGCCCCTCCCCGGGACGAACGGGTGGCCGTGGTGGGCGCCGGCCCCACCGGGCTCATGGCGGCCTGGGAACTGGGCATCCGGGGGTACTCGGTGACGGTCTTCGAACAGGAGGACCTGCTCGGGGGGCTCATCCGCACCATCCCCAACTACCGGATCCGGGGAGAGGACTTCGAGGAGGACCTCCGGCGGTTCCGGGCGCTCGACGTGACCTTCCGCAAGGAGGAGAGGATCGGGCTTACCCTCCACCCGAAGGACCTTCTCGTGGCCGGCTACCTGGCCGTCATCCTCGCCTTGGGCACCCCGCGGCACCGGACCTTGGGGGTCCCCGGGGAGGACCTTCCGGGGGTGATCCCCGCTCTTCGCATGCTGAAGGAGGTCCACCGGGGGAGACCCGTGAAGGCCGGCCGGAAGATCGTGGTCGTAGGGGGCGGGGACGTGGCCATGGACGCGGTGCGCTCCGCCATCCGCCTCTCCTCCGGAGGGGACGTGACGTTGGTCTACCGGCGCACCCGGGAGCACATGCCCGCGGACCCAGAGGAGCTCAAGGGGGCCGAGGAGGAGGGGATCCACTTCCTCTTCGAGCGAGCCCCGGTCCGGGTGGTGGGAACGGACCATGTGGAGGGTCTGGTGGTCCAGCGGATGGAACCGGGACCTCCCAGCGGCGCCGGGCTCCCCGCCCTGGTGCCCGTGCCGGGGTCGGAGGAGACGATCCCCTGCGACACGCTCATCGTGGCGGTCGGGCAGCAAGCGGACCTCACCGGCATCGAACCGGAGCTGGACCTCCAAAGTTCCCGGGGCGGCTGGGTGGAGGGCAAGGCCGAGGGTCACGCCACCGCCCTTCCCGGGGTCTTTGCCGCGGGAGGGAAGTCCGTGGTCTACGCCATGGCCGCCGGGACCCGGGTCGCCGAGGCCGTGGACCGTTGGTTGCGGGCGAAGCGGGGAGAAGCCCCGGCCCCCCGTCCCGACCCGTTCGGGGGCTCCACCCCCTTTCACCTGACGGCCGGGTACACCAAGCCTCTCTGGAACCCGGAGCCCCGGGCCTGAAGGGCAGCTTCCGGCGCGGGACAAAGGGATAAAGCGAGGTTCCTCCCCTCGTTTTGCCCATGGCGGATGTCCCTGGGAGACGGCCTCCCCGCCCCTCCCCCCTCCCCCGGGCGTTGGGCCCGGCCCTCGGCCTTCTGCTCCTTCTTGCGTCGGCGGGGGGCACCCTCGCCGCTCAACCCGGGACGGTGACTCCTGCCGCCCCGGTCGCGGGAGGGCTCCTCACCCCTCCAGTGGCCCCCGGGGCCCTGCTCGGCTACCACGCGGCCGCCCTGCGGTCCCTCCGTGGCGAAGAGCCGGTCCCGGCGACCCAGGCGCTGCTCCTCGGACTGGGCCTCTACCCCCGGGACCCCAACGCGCTCTCCCAGTTCGCCACGGAGGTCTCCACCCCGGGCACCGCGCTGTTCGGGCACTACCTCACTCCCGGGGGATTTGCGGCGCGCTTCGGCCCGCGTCCCCAGGCGCTGTCCCGGGTCGAGGCCACGCTCAGGGGAGCGGGCTTCTCCGTGGTCCACTCCTACCCGGGGGGCCTCTTTTTGACGGCCCGGGGGACGGTCGAGGGGGCCGAGACGCTCCTCTCGACCCGGCTGGTCACCGGGGTATCGCCCAACGGGACGGTCATGCTCCCGGCCATCCCCCCCTCCCTCCCGCCATCGCTTGAGCCCTATGTGGAAGCCATCACGGGGCTGGACCAGGGGACCCAGACCTTCGTGCTGCCGTTCTCTTCGCTCCCTGGATCCTCGGCCCCCCTGCAGGGAGGGTCCTCTCTCATCACCCCGAACGAGGTGCACGCCCTCTACGGGCTGAACGACCTGTACAACATCAGCAGCCTTCCACGTTACGCGGAAGGCACGAGCATCGGGATCCTCCTGTGGGGGGACGGTTTCTCCCCCCAGGACATCGCCACCTTCGAGCAGCAGTTCTATCCGGGCAGCGAACCCCCGTTCAACTACACCGCGGTCCCCCTGGACGGGGCCCCGGCGCCCTCGGCGGGGGCCGTCAACGATCCCAGCCGTGCCCCCTTCGAGCTCACCCTGGACATGGAATGGGCCGGCTCCGCGGCCCCGGGGTCTCATCTCGTGGTGACCTACGTTCCCGATGGACCGGCCCCGAGCTACTCCCCCAGCACCACCGAGCTCCTGGACGGGCTCTCCTACCTGGTGAACTCCGCGAACGTGAGCGTGATCACCGAGTCCTTCGGCTCGCCGGACAGTGCCGGGACCTCCTATCAGAGCACCGCAGACACGCTCTTCGAGCAGGCGGCGGCGGAGGGCATCAGCGTCTTCGCGGCCTCCGGGGACGACGGGGGACAGGGAGGGGTCCTCTCCAACACCTGCCAAGGGACGGTGGACACCATGTATCCCGCCTCCTCCCCCTGGGTCACGGGGGTGGGAGGGACGGCCCCGTCCTTGAACAGCCTCGGGGGCCTCGCCTCGGAAGTGGCCTGGCCCCATAGCGGGGGGGGGTTCTCCTCGGCGTACTCCACCCCCACCTGGCAGCAATCCGGCTCGGCCTACCAGGAGATCCAGCAGTTCGGCCCCGGACGCCGGGGCGTGCCGGACGTGGCCGGCCCGGCGGCCGACGACCTGCTTTACTTCAACGGAGCGACGCAGCAGGGGGAGGGCACCTCCTTCGCCTCTCCCATGTGGGCGGGGATGGTGGCGGAGATGGACGCCGTCGCCGGCCACCGGTTGGGGTTCCTCAACCCCCGGCTCTACACCCTGGGGACCGCGCAGGGGAGCGGGTTCCGTCCCGCCCCCTACCGGGAGATCAACCAGGGGGCCAACTGCGTGTACTCCGCCGGCCCGGGCCCAGGGTGGGACCCGGTCACGGGGTGGGGGGTCCCGTCGAACGCGCTCACCCTCTTCGCGGACCTGACGGACCGGTTCGCGTCCATCGGCATGGGCTTCTCTCCCGGGACCGCGCAGCCCGGCTCCTCGTTCACGGTCACGCTCACGGTGCTGAACGGGTCCCGCCCGCTCGCGAATGTCCCGGTGAACGTCACGTTCCTTTCGTATGCCTCCACCGCCGCCTCCACCAGTCCCTTGAGGACGGTGACCATCACCACCAACACCACGGGGAGGGCCGAGGCGAGCTTCCGAGTGCCGTTGACATACCTGTTCGACCGGGTCCTGGTCGAAGCGCAGATCTTCACCCATTCCGAGGTGGGGACCAACTCGAGCCTCATCGACGTCTCGTTCCTGGGGGGCTACCTGAGCTTCCTGTCTCCGTACCTCACCTACCCGGACAACGTGGCCCTGTTCGTCCTGATCATGGCGGGCGCCATCACCCTGGGTTGGGCGCTGGGTCTCCGGCGGCGCCCCCGGACCCGGGCACCGATCTCCGATACCGCAGTCCGACCGGTGGGAGAACCGCCTCCCGAGGACCGCGCCGCTCCTCGACCCGAGGGCCCCTCGGGCCCGGCGCCCGCGGGCGCGACGGACCCTCACGGGCCCCCGGACCCCGGCACCCGGTCGCCACCTCCCCAGGACACGCGAGCGGTGGGAACCGCGGTCCCGTCCCCGTCGGTCCCGGGACCCGGTCCGGCCAACCCTGGCGGTCCCGTGTCGGGGCCCGAGCAGGGCTCCCCGATCGTCCCCCCGGGAGCGGGGAACACGGCTCCCGACGCGTCGGCCGCCCCGGCGACAGACCTTCTTCCCCCCTCCCCGTCAGCCGGACCGGAGGGCGACGCACCGGATGAAGGGGGAGACCCCAGTGGCCCCTCCTCTCCCCCGGCCTCTTTCCCTTGCTGGAGCTGTGGCCGATCGGTCCCCGGGGAACTCGGGACGTGCCCCTTCTGCGGCGCCCGGCTATCCTAACCCAACGCGGCCGACCGCGGACCGGGCCCCCGGGCCTTCTCCTGCGGCGGAGGACTTATCGCCTCCTCCGGTTAGGACCTTTCATGCCGTCGCCCCCCGGGAGCGAGCCGCTGGGTCTCTCCCTCTCCGGGCTCGAGCGCGAGATCCTGCAGGTGCTCCGTGGCGCCTCCCCAGGTTCTCCGCTGGGCGAGGACGACCTTCTGGGCCGGGTCCGATCCCCCCCCGATGCGGTCCGAGGGGGGCTACAGCGCCTCCGGGCCAAGGGGTGGTTGTTGTTGGAGGAGACCTCCCGGGAGCACTGGGTCCTTACGGAACGGGGAAGGGAGGCGTTGGCCCAAGGCCTCCCGGAGCGACGGTTGCTCCGCCTTCTGGAAGGGGGGCCGAGGCCGTTGGAGGAGATCCGCGGGGAGGGCTTCGATCCCGAGGCCCTGACGGTCGCCTTGGGGCAGCTGAAGCGCAAGGGGCTGCTGGTCCCCGGACGGTCCCTCACCCTGGCGGGTTCCCCTCCCGCCACCCTGGAGGAGGAGCAGGCGCTCTCCCGCGTCGAACGGGGCGAGCCTCCGGGGGCGGACGAGGTCCGTGCCACCCTCGTGCGTCGTGGGCTCATCGCCGCCGAGCGTACCGTGGGACGCCGTTGGGCCCTTTCCCCCCAAGGAGCCGCCCTCCCCCTGGAGGGGGCCGGGCCCGAAGGGGTCGGGGCCTTGACCTCCCAGCACCTGCTCAAGGACCGTTGGAGCGCCCTCTCGTTCCGTCCGTATGACGTCCGTGCCCCCGTGCCCTTTGTCGGGGGGGCCCGCTACCACCCGTACCTCGAGTGGCTCCGCCAGGTGGAGGAAGTGCTCGTGGGCCTCGGCTTCGAGGAGTATCGGGGTCCGCTCGTCGAGCAGGAGTTCTACAACATGGACCTATTGTTCATGCCCCAGGAGCATCCGGCCCGCTCCCTCCAGGACATGCTCGCCGTGGCCGGGCTCGAGGGGGGAAAGATCCCCGGCCCGTTGCTGCGGAGCGTGGCCGCGGTGCACGAGGGCCGCCCGCCGCCACGCCAGCGCTCGGCCCTCTCCCCCGGCTGGCAGACCCCGTACGAGGAATCCGTGGCCCGGCACGTGGTGCTCCGGAGCCAGACCACCGCGGCCACCGGGCGCTACCTGGCGAGCCACCCCCGACCCCCGTTCCGGATGTACAGCGTGGACCTGGTGTTCCGCCGGGATGCCGTGGATGCCCAGCACCATCTACAGTTCCACCAGGCGGAAGGGGTCATGGGCCGACGGGGCCTCACCTTCCGGCACCTCCTAGGCCTGCTGGAGCAGTTCACGCATGCCCTCGGGATCCCCGAGGTCCGCTTCCAGCCCACCTACTTCCCCTTCACCGAGCCCAGCGTCCAGGGGATGGTCCGTCACCCGACCTTAGGCTGGATCGAGGCGCTTCCCGGGGGGATGTTCCGCCCGGAGGTGCTGCGCCCGCTGGGGGTCAAGGTGCCCACGGCGGCCTGGGGGATCGGCATCGGCCGTCTGGCGTTGGTGGCCCTAGGCCTCAATGACATCCGGGAGCTCTTCCTGGACGACCTCCCCCGCCTCTCCCAGTGGAGGCTCTGACCTGGCCATGCCCCAGAGCCCCCTCTCCCTCGACCGGATCAACGCCTCCCTCCCCCGGCCCATCTCCGAGGAGGCCCTGAGGGAGACCCTCTTCCGCAGCAAGGTGGAACCCGGTGCCCGGGCGGGCGACCGGCTCACGGTGGAGGTCACCCCGGATCGCCTGGACCTCCTCGACGAGGCCGGCCTCGCCCGGGAGCTTGCCGGGCTTCTCGGGCTGGCCCGGGGGATGGGCTACGCCTTCGAGCCGGCCCCTCTCCCGGGGGTGGAGGCCCGCCAGAACGCCTCCGTCTCGCCCCTCCGGGGCGAGTTCGCGGCCGTGGCCCTCGAGGCCCCGCCCGAAGGCGCGCTCGATGCGGGCCTTCTCGACGAGGTGATCCGTTTCCAAGAGCTCCTTCACGCGACGACGGGGAGGGACCGGAGGGCCGGCAGCCTGGGCCTCTATCCGTTGGAGCGCCTGACCCCCCCGTTCCGTTACGCCTTGGAGCCGTTGGGGCAGATCCGGTTCCTTCCTTTGGCCTCTTCCCAGGAGACCTCTGGGAAGGAGTTCTACCAGACGCATCCGCTCGCCCTCCGCTACGGGGACCTGGGCCGCCAGGGGGACCTGGTGCTCACCCTGAGGGACGAGGAGGACCGGATCCTCTCCCTCCCGCCGGTGTTGAACGCGGCCACCACCGGCGAGATCCGGCCCGGGGACCATCGGATCCTCGTGGAAGCGACCGGCACCCGAATCGCCCGGGTCCGGGAACTGATCGGGTACATGCTCCTGCCGTTCGTGGAACGGGGCTGGAAGGCGCACCCGGTGCCCGTCCACGGCCCGGAGGGCACCCGGGACGGACGGGAGGTGCTCTCTCCCCGGAAGTTCACCCTTGCGGGGACTGGGGTACAACGGCTCCTGGGGGTCCGGCTCACCGCCGGGGAACTCACCGAACACCTGCTGACGGCTCGGTTGGGGGCGGAGGTACGGGAGGGGAAGGTCCACGTGGAGGTGCCCCCCTGGCGACCCGACCTCCTGGCGGAGGTGGACCTCGTCGAGGAGGTGGCCATCGCCCGGGGCTACGGGCGCTTCCTGCCCATCCTTCCTCCCTCGCCGACCCGGGGCGCGCGAAGCCGCTCGGCCCGCCGGGAGGCCCAGCTGCGTGAGGTGGCCCTGGGGATGGATTTCCAGGAGCTCTACACCCCCGTCCTCATCTCGGGCGTCGCCGCGGGGTGGGGCCTGGCCCTCGCCGAGCCCCTCGCCCTGGTGAACCCGGTCTCCACCGAGTTCTCCCACATCCGTAGCTCGCTCGTCCCCGGCCTGGTCGCCGCCCTGGCCCGGAACACCCGCTCCCCCTATCCCCAACGGGCCTTCGAGCTGGGGCCGGTGGTCCTTCGGGACGGGGAGGCGGCCACCGGCACCCGTACGGACCGCCATTGGGCCTTGGTGGAGAGCGCGGCGGGCTCCGGGTTCGCCCGGGCCGCGGCCTGGTCGGAGCGCCTGCTCGGCCTGTTTGGCCTCCAGGCCGGTCGGGAGCCCTTCGAGGTGCCGGGTACCCTCCCGGGGCGTTCCGCCCAGGTCCGGGTGGCCGGGGAGACCGTGCTCTGGATGGGCGAGGTCCACCCCCGGATCCTCTCGGAGCTCCACGTGCGCGAGCCCGTGGCCTTCCTGGTGCTCCACAGCAGTACTTTGGAGCGGCTGAGGCCCGTGTCGAGCGCCGTCCCCGGGCCCTGAGCATCGCGGGCCGGGAACCCTTTAGTGGTCCCTCTTCTTGGTCGTGTATCATGGGGCGCCAGGTCGCCTCCCACCGGGACCGCTGGCGGGAGAAGGTGAGGTCGGAGCTCCCCCCCAAGGTGTTCGCGGAGGAAGGGGAGCCGAGGCTGGGCCTGCCGGGGGAGGACGGGGCCCTACGGTACGGGGAGCGGATCGGGTTCCCCGGGGCCCTTCCCCTCACCCGCGGCATCCAGCCGACGATGTACCGGGGCCGGCTCTGGACCATGCGGCAATACTCCGGGTTCGGTACCGCGGCGGAGACGAACCGCCGCTTCCACCAGCTCCTCCGGCAGGGACAGACCGGCCTTTCGGTGGCCTTCGACCTCCCCACCCAGATCGGGTACGACCCGGACCACCCTCGGTCCCGGGGAGAGGTGGGGCGCTGCGGGGTCTCGGTGGCCACCCGAAAGGACATGGAGGACCTCTTCTCGGGGATCCCCTGGGATCAGGTCACCGTCTCCATGACCATCAACGCCACCGCGCCGATCCTCCTGGGTCTCGCGGTGGTGGTGGCGGAGTCCCAGGGGGTGCCCCGGGCGAGGCTGGGGGGAACGGTCCAGAACGACATCCTGAAGGAGTACGCGGCCCGGGGGACCTACATCTTCCCTCCCGCGGCCTCCCTGAGGCTCACGGTGGACCTGATCGAGTTCGCCACCCGGGAGATGCCCCAGTTCAACACCATCTCCGTCTCCGGCTATCACATGCGCGAGGCCGGGGCGACGGCCGCCCAGGAGCTGGCCTTCACCCTGGCCGACGGGCTCGCTTACGCAAAGGCCGTGGCCGCCCGGGGGCTCAACGTGGACGAGTTCCTCCCCCGCATGAGCTTCTTCTTCTCCTCCGACCGGAACCTCCTGGAGGAGGTGGCGAAGTTCAGGGCCGCCCGTCGGCTCTGGGCCGACCTCACTTCCAGCGTCCTCAAGGCGAAGACCCTGCGGGCGCGCCAGCTACGCTTCCACACCCAGACGGCCGGCAGCTCCCTCACCGCACAGCAGCCGGAGCTCAACGTGGTCCGGACCACCCTGGAGGCGCTGGCGGCGGTCCTCGGAGGCACCCAATCGCTCCACACGAACTCTCTGGACGAGGCCTTGGGACTTCCCACGGAGGACTCGGCCCGGCTCGCGCTACGCACCCAACAGATCCTGGGGGAGGAGAGCGGCGTGGCGCTCACGGTGGACCCCTTGGCGGGGGCCTGGGCCGTGGAGGACCTGACGGACCAGATGGAGGAGCAGGCCCGGAAGTACCTGGAGGAGATCGACCGGATGGGGGGCGCCGAGGGGGCGGTGGCCCGGGGATACTACCAGGCGGAGATCGCCCGGGAGGCCTATCGGAGGGCCCGGGCGCTGGAGGCGGGGGAGGAAAGGATCGTGGGGGTGAACGTCCATCCCGAGACCGAGGAGGGGTTCTCCCTCTTCCCCGGTCCCCGGGCGAACCGGGGAGAGCGGATCCCGGCCTCCTTGGAAGGGCGCGCGGTCTCCCGGGTGCGCGCCTTCCGTAAGAACCGGGACGCGGAGGCCTGCCGCCAGGCCCTGGAGGCCCTCGGAGAGGCCACGGACCGGGGGGAGAACGTCCTCCCGGGCGTGATCGCGGCGCTCCGGCAGCACGCTACGCTGGGGGAGATCGCGGGCCTCTGGCGGGAGCGCTTCGGGGAGCAGGCGCCCTCCCGCGAGTACTGAGCCCGAGGGGGCCCCTCCCCGACGGCGATGGAGGGCGAGCGCCCCGGCCCGGGGGCGGGAAAGGGAAGGCCCTCCGGTGCGGTCGGTCGCCTCTGTCCGAGACGTAGGGGTCGTGAGAAGTGGGCGAGGAAAGGCATAAGTCCGTTGGGGGCCGCCCCGTCCCGGATGCCGTTCGACCATCTCGGGATCGCGGTGCGGTCCCTGAAGGAGGCCATCCCCCGGTGGGAGTCGGCGCTGGGGCAGAAGGCCGGCTCGATAGAAGAGGTCCCCGGGCAAGGGGTCCGCGTCCGCTTCCTACCCGCCGGGCCCGGGTCGTTGGAGTTCCTGGAACCGACCCGGCCGGACTCCCCCGTGGGCCGGTTCCTGGAGCGTCGGGGAGAAGGGCTCCACCATGTGGCCTTCTCCGTGACCGACCTGCGGGCCCAGCTCCAAGCGCTTGAGGGCCGCGGGATCAGGCTCATCGACCGGGAACCGCGGCGAGGGGCCCGGGGGCACTGGGTCGCCTTCGGGCATCCGGAGAGCTTCGGCGGGGTCTTGACGGAGTTCGTCCAGCCGGGAGAGGATCCGCCGTGACCGCTCCCGCGCCGGGCCGGATCGCCCAGGTGCGGCTCCGGAGGATCTTTGACAGTCGAGGCAACCCGACGGTGGAGGCGGAGATCCTCACGGACCGCGGCGAGCGGGCCGTGGCGGGGTCCCCTAGCGGGGCCTCCCGGGGGGCCCACGAGGTGAGGCCCTTCCCGGAAGGAGGGGTGGAGGTCGCCCAGGAACGGTTCCGGGAACGGCTCAGGGACCGTCTCGTCGGACAGGCCCTGGGAGACCAGGCCGGCTTCGATGCGACCTTGAGGGAGACGGACGGGTCTTCCGACCTCTCCACCCTGGGCGGGAACACCACCACCGCCCTCTCTATCTGTTACGCCCTGGCCACGGCGCGCGCCCAGGAGCTTCCGCTCTGGCGATCGCTCGCCGGGGCGTCCCGGGACCCACCGGTCTTTCCCGCGCTGGTGGGGAACGTCCTCAACGGGGGGGTCCATGCCCTCGGGGGACCCGATATCCAGGAGTTCCTGGTGCTGGCCGAGGCCCCGGAGATCTCCTGGGCGGTGGAGGGGATGGTGGCCGTCCACCGCGAGGTCGGACTTCGCCTCCGGGAGCGCTTCCCGCATGCCGCGTTGGGCCGGGGGGACGAGGGAGGGTGGGTCTCCCCCCTGGGGAACTTAGAGACGCTCGGACTTCTGGTGGGGGCCTGTCAGACCGTGCAGGACCGGGGGTTGCGGGCGGGATTAAGCCTCCGGCCCGGCCTCGACCTGGCGGCCAGCGAGTTCTTCCGGGACGGCCGCTATGTCTATCGGGAGCAGACCCTGGACCGGGCCGGCCAGATCGGGTTCGTGGAGGGGCTGACGGACCGGTTCCATCTGGCCTACGTGGAGGACCCGCTGGACCAGGAGGACTTCGAGGGGTTCGCCGAACTCACCGCCCGCCTGGGCCGGGGAGGCCGCACCTGGGTGGTGGGAGACGACCTGTACACCACCGACCCGGACCGCGTGGCCCGGGGCATGGGGTTGGCCTCTACGAACGCCGTCCTGTTGAAGGTGAACCAGGTGGGGACGCTGACCGAGACCCGCCGGGTCGTGACCCGCGCAGAAGCGGCGGGCGCCTGGACCGTGTGCTCCCACCGGTCGGGGGAGACCCCCGACGCGTGGCTGGCCCACCTTCCCCTGGCGTTCGGTTCCCGCGGCCTGAAGACCGGGGTCCTGGGAGGGGAGCGGATGGCCAAGCTTAATGAATTGGTGCGATTGCGTTCCCGGGAGAGCTAGATGGCGACCTCGGACCCCTCCTCCGCGCTGGAAAGCCCGGACTCCCTTTTGGCCGACCGCCGCGGGGAGATGGACCTGCTCATCCCGGAGGACCAGTACCTCACCAGTGGGGTCCACATCGGGACCCAGCAGAAGTCCGCCAGCATGCGGAAGTTCATCCACAAGGTCCGCTACGACGGGTTGTACGTGCTGGACCTGAAGGAGACCGACCGCCGGATCCGCCTCGCGGCGAAGTTCCTCAACCGCTTCCCCCCGGGGAAGGTCCTGGCCGTCTCCCAGCGGCAGTACGGCCAGAAGCCGGTGCGGATCTTCGCCCGGATGGTGGGCGCCATCACGTTCTCCGAACGGTTCGTGCCGGGCTCGCTGACCAACCCCGAGCTCAAGGAGTTCGTGGAACCGAAGGCGCTGTTGGTCACTGATCCGGCCACGGACATGCAGGCGCTTTCCGAGGCCATGAACGTGGGGATCCCCGTGGTGGGGTTCTGCGACGTGAACAACGAGACGCGGAACGTGGACCTGGTCATCCCCGCCAACAACAAGGGACGGGCCGCGCTCGCCCTGCTCTACTGGTTGCTCACCCGGGAGCTGCTCCGGGAGCAGGGGAAGATCACGCCCGAGAGCCCGTTCACCATGACGGTGGAAGATTTCCAGGTGGCGCTCTAGGATCTCCTCTACGGACCGGTCCGTGCGCCGTGGCGCTTCGGAAAGGCCCCCGAACGGAGCGTTTTTAGTGCCCTCGGGACATGCCGCGCCCGATGTCCGCCTTCCCCGAGGAACTGGGGAAGGCCTTGGAGGAGGCGGCGGTCCCCGCGTCCGCGGCCCAACTGTACCTGCTGGTCCGCCACGAGGGCCCCGTGACCGCCCGGGAACTGGCCCGGCGCGCTGGCATCCACCGGGTAGAGGCCTATCGCCAGCTCAAGACCCTGGCGGAGCGGGGGCTCGTCAGGGCCCGGGGGCACCCGCTGCATTACGCGGCCACCCCCCTCCCCGGAGTGCTCCGAGACTGGATGGCGGAGCTGGAGCAGCGCGCCCGGGAGCTCGCCGGGGAGGAGCGGCGTTGGCGCCGGCAGCGAATACGCTTGGAGGCCCCCCTCGCCTCCCGGGTGCTCGGGGAGCAGTGGATCCAGGGCCGACTGGAGACCCGGCGCTTCTTCTTCGAGCGGATCGACCAGGCCCGGACCACCGTCCGGGTGGGCTTCCCCCCTCTCTCCGCCCTCGCCCCACAGCTCCGGGGAGAGCGCGCGAGCCTCCTGAGGGCGCTGGCCCGGGGCGTTTCGATCCAGGTGCTCGTCACGGAGGCGGACGGTTCCTCCCGGCTGGCCCACGGGCTGGCCGGGACGCCGGGCCTGGAGCTCCGTCAGGTCCCGTCCCGGTGGGTCACCCACCCGTTCTCCCTGGTGGACCAGGAGGGGCTCTTGGTGGCCGTCCTCACCCACCCCTGGGTCTCGAGGGGCCCCCATCAAGTGTCGCTCTGGACCCCCTCCCGGTCCGTGGTCCGTAGCTACCAGGACCGTTTCGAACGGCTCTTCGCCCGGGGCACGCGGATCCTCCCGAGAAAGGCGCCCCGGGCGGACCGTGAGGAGGGCCGCGAAGGATGAACGATCCTATAGAGCCCCTGGAGCGGCAGCTCCAGGTTGCCGGGACCCCGCCGTTGCCCCTCCGAGGCTACCTGCTCCTCCTTCGGCGGGGATCCCTCCCCATCGCGGAGCTGTCCCGGGAGCTCGGGTTGGACCGGTCCGAGGGATACCGGCTCGCCCGCAGCCTCCGCTCCCTCGACCTGGCCTCCTGCCACGGTCGGCCCCTGACCGTATCGGCCCGGGGGCCCCCCCGGGTGCTCGCCGCCCTGCACCATCAGGTCCTGGCCCGTCGCGAAAGGTTGGCGAGAGTGCTCAAGCAGTTGGACCAGGAGCCCGGTATCCAAGGCCTGGGCCCGTGGGACTTCCAGCGGGCCCGTCCCCTCCGGATGGCGGAAGGGGAGCGTCGGGTGACCGAGGCCTTCGAGGGGATCATGGAGCTCGCCCAGCGACAGGTGGACTCCTTCCTGTACATCGAGGGAGCGGCCCGGCCCGGCAACTTCGCGCGCCTTCGGGCGGCTGCCCGGGCCCGGGCGCGCGGGGTCCGGTTCCGGGCCGTGGTGGAGGTGACGCCAGAGAACCTCCCGTTCTTTGAGCAGGCGAGCACCCTGGGCGAGATGCGCCACGTCCCGGGGTTGCGCTACACCCGCTACTACGTGATCGACGGGAAGGGCGTCCTGGTGCTCTTGTTGCCGCTGTCCCGGCAGCCCCGGCGCCAATCCGAAGTCGGCATCTGGGTGACCTCACCGGAGCTGGTAAAGTTCTTCGACCTGAACTTCCAGCGGATGTTCCAGGTGGGGAAACCTCTTAGGAAGCGGGTGGCGGAGCTTAGACGAGGCTTTCCGGCGGACCTACCGCTCGACCCGCGGCGGCTCGGGGGCCCGTTGGAACGGCTAGAGAGGGTCCTGGGAGGCCTGGGGACGATCTTTAGGACCGACGGGAGGGGAATGGACCTGGCCCCCTCGTTGGAGAAGCTTGCCGGCGAGCTCTCCATGTCCCTGGCCGGCCGGGACGTCACCCGGGAGGCCTCCCTTTTCCGTCTCCGTCGTGGCTTCGTGTCGCGAAAGCTCGGCCGCCTCTCCTGGGACGAGGGCCCCCGGGCGTCCATCCGCTGGGAGGGTTGCCCCCTCTGCGGGCCGGGGGGAATGCCGCCCTCCTTCTGCGACCAGTTCCTCACCAGTGCCGTGCGAGCCACCCTGGGACCGGGCTGGCAGGTGAGCCGGTCGCCCTCCCCGGGCTCCGGCGCGAGGGGTGCCCACCAAGTCTGGACCGAGAGGATCCCCCGCCCCGGCGGTCCGGCTGACCGGACCGGCCCCGACTGAGCTAGCCGGATTGGTCCGAACACGCGTTACAGCCCCGAACGAACAGTTTTAATCCCCGTTGGATGGTATGGGGTCTTCAAGACCGGCATGAAGGACGAGTCGACCCCGGCGGGGATGGAGGGGGGTCTTTCTGTCCCGTCTCCCGGCCTGTGGAGCCGCTCGACCCCGGGCGACCCGAACTCCCAGGAACGGTGCCGGCTCTGCGGCTCGGCCCGCTGGGATAAGGACGGGACCACGGGAGAGGTCGTCTGTGACGTCTGCGGTCTCGTGCTGGAGACCAACGCCCTGGTCAATGAGCGGGCCCCCCTCGCGTCCCGGGAGACCGCCTCCACCGAGGGGCAGGGCTACGGCCCGGCCTCGAGCCCGCTCCTTCCGGACAAGGGGCTCTTCAGCGAGATCGGCCCCCCCTCCCGGGACTCCCACGGCCACGCGCTCTCCCGGGACCAGTCTTCCCGCTATTACCACCTCCGGAAGCTCAACCACCGGTTGCGCGGCCCCCGGACCCGGCAGCGCAACCTGGGCCTCGCCGTGGCCGAGGTCCAGCGGCTGACCGGTGTCCTCGGGCTCTCCCGGGAGGTCCGGGAGTCGGCCATCCTGATCTACCGGCAGGCGCTGGACCAGAAGGCCACCCGGGGAAAGAAGATCGTGGCCCTGGTGGCCGCCAGCGTCTACGCCGCCTGCCGGCAGTGCCACGTGCCCCGGACCCTGAGGGAGGTGATCGACCACTCCCGCGCCTCGAAGATCGAGGTGGGCCGGGCCTTCACGTTGATCTCCCGGGAGCTCCGCCTCGCCTTACGGCCGCTGGAGCCCCGGGACTACCTGGTGCGCTTTACCCAGGACCTGAACCTCTCCCGGGCGGTACGGACCAAGGTCCAGGAGCTCCTGGACCAGGTGGAGCGGAGCTATCCCACCAGTGGGGTGCTCGCCAACGGGATCCTGGCCACCATCATCTACATCGCCTGCAACCTCACCGGGGAGCCCCGGAGCCAGGACCGTGTCGCGGCGGTGGCCAAGGTCACCCCCGTGACGATCCGGAACCATTACAAGGAGCTCTTAGAGCTCCTGGGTCTGCCGGCCGACCTGACGAACCCTTCGGCCCATCCGCTCCCCCGGGCCGCCCGGGGCCTCGCGGACCTCCCGGCGGGCAAGCCCTAGGCCGGGTCCCCAAAGCGGATAACCTTTGGACGGGTGGAGGCCGCCCGTGGCCGCCGCCCCCACGCTTTCCTACTCCGGGTTCCGCGCGTACGCCGAATGCCCCTTGCGTTGGAAGTTCCTCTACTTGGACCACCTTCGGGAGAAGCCCCGGTCCTTCTTCTCCTTCGGGAGGTCGGTGCACGCGGCCCTGGAGCGCTTCGTGGCCCCCCTGGTGGCCGAGGGCGAGCCCCCGGCGAAGGGGGCCGGGGGGCAGCGCACGCTGAGGGACTTCTCCGGCCCGGCGAGCGGGCCCTCCCCGGCCCCCATGGACCTGGCGGGTCTCCTCGACCTCTACCGGGCGGAGTGGGTCTCCGAGGGCTACCTGTCGGCCCAGGAGGAGCAGGGCTACTTCGACCTGGGGATCGACCTCCTGACCCGGTTCCACTCGGCCTATGTGCGGGAGGCTCCCCGGCCGGTCGCGGTGGAGAAGGACCTCAGGGCGGAGCTGGAAGGGGTCCCGATCCACGGGATTGTTGACCGCTTGGACCGGACCGAGGGCGGGGGACTGGAGGTGCTGGACTACAAGACCTCCAAGGAGCTCTCCCTGAAGGACGCCCAGGTCTCCGACCAGTTGACGCTCTACCAGGTCCTGGTGGAGCAGAACTACGATCGTCCGGTGGAGTCGCTGACCCTCTACCATCTCCGGAGCCTCAGCGCCCTGCGAACCCCCCGCCGCCCGCCGGAGGCGATCCAGGACCTGGGGATCCGTCTGGGAGAGGTCTCGGACGGTATCCGGTCCGGGCACTACGAGCCGAGGGCCGGTCCGTGGTGCCGCTGGTGCGACTTCCGGCCGGTCTGCCCGGAGTTCAAGGAGGTCCCCGCGGGCTCCCGGGACCGGGTCGCGGCGCTGGTGGACCGGTATGCGGAGCTCCTCTCCGAACGACGGCGGGCCCGGCAGGAGATGGAAGCGATCAACGAGGAGCTCGAGGGGCTGGCCCGAAGCCTGGGGGTCCATCGGTTCCGGGGGAGGAACCTGAGCCTGCACCGGCAGGCCCGCCGCAGTTGGCGCTTCCCGCCGGAGGCCACGCTCCCGCTGCTCCGGGCCCACGATCTGGAGTCCCGCGCCGGCGGCGGGGACCCGGAACGCACGGCCGCGCTGCTCCGGGACCCCGAGGTCCCGGCCCGGCTGCGCCGGGAGCTCGCCGGCCAAGGGAAACTGGAGCTGACGTACACCTGGGAGCCCGACGGCAACGACCCGTCCTGAGGTCCGCGCCCGGACCGGTCGTCAGGCCGGGGGCTCGGAGGAGACGTACTGGCTGTTCGAGTATACCGTGACGTTGTAGGCCGAGGAGGGGTTCAGGAAGAGGAAGTCGTAGGTGAGGGTCAGGATGGCCGACCATTGGTAGTTGCCCGCGTGGACCGGGGACCCCGTGCTGTACGACCCCTCCTGCCCCGAGAGCTGGCTGGCCAGGGTGGCCCAGGAGGAGTTCCCGGCCGGCACGATGAAGAACTCGACCGTCGCGTTGGACGGGGCGACCACGGTGAAGTTCCCGAGGATCACATCCTCCCCTTCCACCAGCCCGGAGAACCCGGTGATGTTGTCGGGGCCGATGGTGATCGGTCCGGAACGGGTCAGCGGGTCCGTGGTCGCCAGTCCCGTGCCCGTGAGCTCGGGAAGGATGGAGAAGGTGACCAGGATCACCATGCCAATGACCAGGGTCGCCCGGGTCAGGTTGTAGTAGAAACGTCGGCGCTTCCGGGTGGCGGTCGCCCAAAGGAACGCCCGGTACCCGGGTCGCAGGACCCGGGGCAGGGTCTTTGGGTCCACCGGGTCCGGCCGGAAGGGATCCGGCGGGATGTGCGAGGGGGGCCCCAGGGGCGGTTCCGGAGGCACCTCGGCCGACATGGTTGCCGCTCCGGTCGCCGAAACCCAGGCCCCTTATCTGGATAGCGTACGGACCGCGGTCCGACCCCTCCGGGCCGCGGCAGGCGTGGGCCGCGCCCCATCGGGCGACCCTCTGGTCCGAACGGCCTGCGGGGCGCGGCTCCTAGGCGAAGGGGGGGCCGTGGCCGGGCGAGCCGGGGCCCTCGCATCACGATACGCCCGGGCAGCCGGGTTCCCGGTCCTTGCCCGAGAGGAAGGGAAGACGCCGTACCCCGGTGAGCCTCCCGAGGACGAGGCGGCATCCGAGACCGGAGGGGACAATTGGGGGCCCACCCTCCCGGCCCGCGCTCGGACCGGGGTCAACCCATGAGCAGCTCGCCGCTACGCATCTGGTAGGTCACATCACACTGCCGGGCCACGTCCGGATTGTGGGTGACCACGATGAGGGTCTGGTGGTGGGCCCGGTTGAGGTCCCTCAGGAGCTTCATGACCTGGCCAGCGTTCTCCTCATCCAGGTTTCCGGTAGGCTCATCGGCCCAGACGATGGCCGGCTCGGGGGCCAGGGCCCGGGCCACGGAGACCCTTTGCTGCTGGCCGCCGGAAAGGGCGTTGGGCTTCTCGTTGGCCTTTTCCTTGAGACCGAGCTCCTCGAGCCAATGAAGGGCCCGGCGCCGGGCCTCCGGCACCGGGATCCCCCCCACCAACAGGGGGAACTCCACGTTCTCCGCAGCGGTGAGCACCGGAAGGAGGTTGTAGGACTGGAAGATGAAGCCCATCCTCCGGGCCCGGTAGCGGCTCTTCTCGTCGTCGGTCATGGCCTGGAGGTCCACCCCTTCCACCTGGATCGAGCCCCGGTCGATCCGGTCCAGCCCGGAGAAACAGTTCAGGAAGGTGGTCTTGCCGCTACCGGACGGACCCATGATGGCCACCATCCGGCCCCGGGCGATGTCCACGGTGACCCCCCGGAGCGCCTCGACCGGCCCGGCCGGGGACGGGTAGATCCTCCAGACATCCATCCCGTGGACCAGGGGGGGCTCGGACACGGTCCGCCGGGGGGCGCACGCGTTCATAACGGCTCGGAAGGAACCCCGGAGGCTTCCCCGCCGGGGGAAAGACCCGCCCGGGGCCCGGGGTCGGAGCGGGAGGGATGCGAAAGTCCCTTATGGGGAAGCCTGGTCACGGCGCTATGGCGCGAAAGCTCTGCGACCCGGAACTCCTGGGCCCCTGGAAGGGAGAGACCCTGGCGTTGACCACCCTCTGCTCCCACTCGAGCCTCCAGATCTTCCATGGGGCCCGGCAGGAAGGGTACCGGTCCCTCGGGATCGCCCAGGGGTCTCCTCCCCGGTTCTATGACGCCTTCCCGCTGGCCCGGCCCGACGGGTTTCTCACCCTGCCAAAGTTCGGGGACCTCCCGGACCATGTGGACCGGCTCCGGTCCGAGCACAGCGTCCTGGTTCCCACCGGCTCCTTCGTGGAGTACGTCGGCCCCGAGCGGTTCTCCCGGCTCCCCATCCCCGTGTTCGGGAACCGGCGGGTGATGGCCTGGGAGTCGGACCGGGAGAAGGAGCGGGTCTGGTTGGAGTCGGCCGGCGTGCGGATGCCCCGCCGGTACGAGGGCCCCTCCGAGGTGGATGGGCCGGTGATCGTGAAGTACCACGGCGCCAAGGGGGGCCGGGGGTTCATCCTCGCCAAGAACCGGAAGGAACTGGAGGGGTACACGATCACCGAGCCCCACGTGATCCAGCAGTATGTGATCGGTACCCGCTACTACATCCACTTCTTCTACTCGCCTCTCTCGGAGGATGGCTACCGGGTGGGGGAGGGGTCCTTAGAGCTCCTCGGCATGGACCGCCGGGACGAGGCCAACATCGACGAGCTCTACAAGCTGGGGAGCCAGGAGGAGCTTACCCGGACCGGGATCCGGCCCACCTTCGTGGTCACCGGGAACGTCCCGGTGGTGATCCGGGAGTCCCTGCTTCCGGACGTGTTCGACATCGGGGCCCGCATCGTGGAGCGTTCCCTGGAGCTCTTTGGGGGCATGGTGGGGCCCTTCTGCGTGGAGGGGATCATGACGGAGGAGCTCAAGTTCTATGTCTTCGAGATCTCCACGCGGATCGTGGCCGGTACGAACCTGTTCATCCAGGGGTCCCCCTACTCCGACCTCTTGCGCCCCGGTCTGTCCACCGGTCGGCGGATCGCCTTGGAGCTCAGGCGGGCAGAACGCGAGGACCGTTTGGACGAGGTCTTGAGCTGATGGGCGGGGGAACCCCGTCCCCGCCGCGTCTCGGCTGATCTCCCATGCCCGATGCCATCCTGGCCCGGGGCCTGGGCCGCCGGTACCATTGGAGGGGCGGCGCTCAGGACGCCCTGGTGGATGTGAACCTGCGGGTCCCGGCAGGGGGGCTCCTCGGGCTCATCGGCCGGAACGGGGCGGGGAAGACCACGTTCGTCCGGGTGGCCTCCACCCAGTTGCTCCCCACGACGGGGACGGTGGAGGTCCTCGGGCAGGATGTGGTCGAGGAAGTGGGGAAGGTCCGGGGCCGCATCGCGGTCATCCCCCAGGAGTCCCGTCCGCTCTATTGGCTCACCCCCGAGGAGCTCGTCTCCTACTACCTGAGGATGCGGGGAGCGGCCCGCCGGGAGTCCGAGGCCAAGGCCAAGGAAGCCCTCCGGGAGCTCGGCCTGGTCCCCTGGGCGCACACCCAGGTGAACCGGCTCTCCGGGGGGCTCCGCCGGCGGGCGATGGTGGCCATGGTGATGGCCTCCGACGCGGAGGTGGTCTTCCTAGACGAGCCCACGACCGGGCTCGACCCTCTGGCCCGCCGGAGCGTCTGGTCGGCGATCCGCAAGGCCGTGAGCCAGCACCGGACCGTGGTGCTCACCACCCACTACCTGGACGAGGCCGAGGCCCTGTCGGACCGGATCGCGCTGCTGGAGCGCGGCCGGATCCTGGTGGAGGGGACCCCCCGGGAGGTGGCGAGCCGGGTCCGGTACCCCTACCGGGTGGCCGTGGAGAGCGGGTTCACGGAGCCGGAGCTCGAGAGCTACGGGCAGGTCTCCCGGATCGGGGACCGGCTGCTCCTCTTCACCCACGAACCGGCCGCGCGGGAGCTCACCCAAAAGGGCCTGGAGCGCGGGGCGCGCCTCTCGCTCGGACCGGTCAGCCTGGAGGACGTGTTCGTGCAGATGGTGGGGAAGGACTTCGAGTCCGACTCGGCGGAGGAGGAGTAAGGTGGACCGGACCTCGCGGGCCCGTCAGATCTGGTCCCTGGTGGCCATGAACGGGTTCGTGCCGATGAAGCGGCAGCCGCTCTACCTGGTCAACACCCTGACGAGCCCCTTCTCGTTCCTCTTCTTCATCGCCATCGTGGGAGGCCCCTCGGCCATTCCCTTCGGGGTGGCCGGGGGGATGATCCTCACCATCCTCTCCATCGGGACCTCGCTGCAGACCGACATGACCCACTACAAGCAGGACCTGAAGCTGCAGGACATGGTCGTGGCCTCTCCCATGGGAGCGGGGATCTACGTCACCGGGATGGCCCTGAGCGAGTTCGTCTATGCGATCCCGGGAATGACCGTCTTCGCCATCTTGTCCGTGCTCTTCGGCCACTACGTGTTCCTGGGGGGCGTGGCCGTGGTGGTGACCCTGGTCCTCCTCTGGGTCTTCGCGAGCGCACTGGGATTCACCCTCGCGACCTATCTCGCGGACGTCCGCGAGACGTTCGCGGTGAGCCCCATCATCTCGCTCGCCCTGACGGTGGTCCCGCCGGTCTACTACCCGATAACCCGGTGGCCCGCCTTCTTGCGACCGGTGGCCTACATCTTCCCGACGACCTGGGCGGCGAACCTCGTCCAGGGGGCCCTGGGCATCTCGCCCAGCCCCCTCACGCTCGCCCAGGGGGTGGAGGACGGCCTGGTGCTGGTGGCCACCGCCGCGATCCTCTTCCTCCTGGCGTGGACGAAGGCGCAGTGGCGGGAGCGCTAGGGAGCGGGCTCGCAAGGCACGCTACGGCACGGAAGGCCAGGAGTCCCGCGGGCACCCGCCGGGGCGGGCGTAAGGCGCCCCACGGGTCCCGTCCCTCAGTGGCCCATTCTCCGGGGCCCACGCCCGGTCGGTACCGCGGGGGAGACCGCCACGAGCGGGGGGTTCCGTCGAGGGGCCTTTCGCCCAGAGGGAAACCCTAGAGAGGGTCGCGAAGGAGCTCCCGGGGGAGGACCGACCCCGTGGAAGCCATGCCGCGCGGAGCCCGCGCAGGAAATCGTCATGGATGAGGGGCGTTCCCGCGGATCTCGCAGTCCGGGAGAGTGCGTTGAGGCACTTCGTCGGTAGAATCATCCGGAGCGTTGTTCCTCCGATCGGATTGGTCCGCGAGCGGGCTCCAGAGCGCCGATCCGGGGCCCCAGACCCCGCAGAGGTTGCCCTCCACCGGCTTCCCGCACGCCCTGGTCTTCTCGCACGGGAGAAGGGCTCGGGCGAGCGCGTCGGACGGGCCTGGGAAGGGGCCGTCTTTCACGAGAAGGCTCCGATAGGACGGAGAGGGCCCAAACCGTTTCCCAAGCTTTATCTGTCGGCTCCCTAGTCGGCCGCTTCGCCATGCTTCTGGGAGTTGACGCACGGGGTTTCTCCTCGGCGGAGGAGAAGTTCCAGCATTGCGTCAGCTGCGGGAAGGAGATGGTCGTCCTCCCGGAGGATCAGCGCCGAGGGAGGTGCTTCGATTGCACGGTCCCGCTCGGCAGCGAGATGGGCCCGTGCCCGGAGTGCGGGCTGTGGACGGACCTCGAGCCCCACTCGGTGTGTCCTCGCTGCGGGCACACCGCCCCCTTGTTCTGACGGGCCGCCCGAGGGTCCCCGGTTAGGAGGGGTCCGCCCCGGGGACCGGAGCTCCGGCGAAGGCTCCCGGTCCGGAGACACCCGAGGCACCCTTCGTGTGCGGGTGCGGACGGCGCCGTGGAAATGGGCCGAGGGGCCTCACTCCATGCTCACATCGGAGCGCATGTAGGCCCGGATGGCCAAGTAGAGCACCACCACGGTCTCCACGGCCAGGACCAGGAGTTGCCAGCCCTCGGTCGGGGTGAGTTGGGAGAAGTACGCCCCGCGGACGGCGTCCGCCACGTACGTGAGCGGGTTGAGATCGAAGAGCACCTTGATGGCCAGGGGAAGGCCGCTGCTCAGCGGATAGAAGACCGTGCTGGCGAAGTTGACCACGAAGATGACCAGGATCTGGATGCTGTTGTAGGCGTTGTTGGACTTCACCAGGGCCGAGACCAAGAGCATGAGGGAACCGAAGAAGATCGAGCCCAGGGTGATGGTCCCGAGCATCACGCCCACGCCGAGGGCGGTCACGGTCCCGGTGCCGACCAAGAGGGAAGCCAGGGCCAGCATCACCGCGGCCCCGCCGAGCCCGAAGAGGACGGAGGTGAACATGATGCCCAAGAGGTATTGGAGCCGGGTGAAGGGACCCACCAGGAGCTGGGCGAGCATCCCGTAGCGTCGGTCGGCCCAGAGCATGCTGCCGCCGACGGTGCCGGCCATGACCGCCTGGAAGGCCATGATGCCCGGGGTCAGGTAGGCGAGGTAGCCCTTCCCTCCTCCCGCGGCGCCGGCCAGGGACTGGAAGCCGAAGCCGAAGAAGACGAGGTAGAGGGCCGGGAGGCCCAGGAGGATGACGAGGCTCCCGGGGTCGGTGTTCACCCGGGTGTTGCGGTAGATGAGCCGGAGGAGGTTAGGGATCGGCATGGTTCTCCCCCCCTGGCTCCACCGAGTTGAGGAAGACATCCTCGAGCGTGTTCTTCCGGATGTTGAGCCACTCGAACTGGATGGCCCTCGTCTGGCCCAGCTCCACGAGGGCGGACAAGGCCTGTTTCGGCTCTTGGGTGAGGAGGATCCCGGACCGGTCCTTCACGGTAAGGACATCCGTGGGAGCGAGCCTCTCCTGAAGGGCCCGGAAGTAGCCGGGAGCGTCCCCCTCCCCCAGGGTCAGCTCGATGGTCCGTTTGCCTCCATAGAGACGCTTGAGGTTCTCCAGGGTGTCCAAGACGAGGATCCTTCCGTCATCGATGACCGCGATCCGGTCGCACAGGTAGTCCGCCTCCTCGAGGTTGTGCGTGGTGAAGACCACCGTGAGGCCCTGGGCGACCTCGCTCCGGATCGAGTCGAGCAGGGACCGGCGCATGATCACGTCCAGGCCCACGGTGGGCTCGTCCAGGAAGAGGATGTCCATGTCGTGCATGAACTCCCGGGCGACCTGGACCCGCCGTTTCTGCCCGCCCGAGAGGTCGAAGGAGCGCCGCTTCCGTAGGTCCTCTAGCCCGAAACGCTGGATCAGGGCGTCCCTGCGGCGCGCCCTTTCCTCCCCGGGGATCCCCCAGAGGATCCCGTAGATGTCCAGGTTCCCCTGGACCGAGGTGAAATCGAAGGACTCACCCTGCTGGACCACTCCGATACGCTGTCGGATCCGCTGCCCATCCCGTGCCGGGTCCATTCCCAGGACGCGCAGCGAGCCCTGGGTAGGCCTCAGCAGGGTGGTCATGACCTTGATGAGGGTGGACTTCCCGGCCCCGTTCTTCCCAAGGAGCCCAAAGACCTCCCCCCGTCGGATGGTGAAACTGACCCCCCGGAGGGCCTCCCGTTTCCCGTCGTAGGAGTGGTGGGGGTGCTTGACCTCAAGGACGGCCGTCCCCGCGGCGGGTCCACGGGGGGTGGAGAGGAGAGGGCTGCCGCTCATGGGGGTCGCTCCCTTCGGGGCCCCTGCCTATAAGGGGGTTTTGCCGGTCGGAAACCGAAGCGGCCGTCGATCGGGAGGGAGCCGAGGCCGGCGGGAGCGGGCCGGGAGGTCATCGTCCGGGACATTCCCGCTCGCACGAGGGGGCCCGGCGGAAGCGACGATCCGCCCGTAGAGGGCGTCTTCCCCTCTCAGGGCCCCCTAGCCTCCGCATCGTGGTGACCGAGGGGGAAGGGGGTATTGGGGCAGACGCACAAGGGCTCGTCACCCCGGGTGACCACGCCAAGAGACCGGCGTTGACCTCGGCCTCGCGCCTGGAAAAAGGCATTCCCCGCGACGGAGCCGGGTTCCTGGGGCGGGGCCAGGCGGCTCGGACATCCGCTAGGATTATCTCGATGGCCTCGCTGGGGCGCCCGGGCGTGCCGAGGTGGCTCAGTCCGGTACGGCGCGAGTCTGGAAAGCTCGTGGTGGTCTCCACCGCGGGAGTTCAAAGACCGGCGGGGCGCACCCCACCGGTGGAAACTCTCCCCCTCGGCGCTCCCCCCGCCACCCTCCGGTGCCGAACGGAAGGATGCGGCTAGAGGAAGGAGTCCGACCATGAGCGTGAGCCAGCGGGGTTCGGAGCGGGCCCTGAAGGAGATCCGCGGTCTTCTCGAGCCCGGGGGCACCGCCGACGCGCTCTACCGGGTCTGCCGTCTCTTGCGGGATCGCTTCCCCCATTACAACTGGGTCGGGATCTATCTTCTCCGGGGGGAGGAGCTCGTTCTGACCGCCTGGGACGGGAAGGGTGCCACCGAGCATGTCCGGATCCCCTTGGGGCGGGGGGTCTGCGGACGCGCCGCCCGGGACGGTCGCACGGTGAACGTCCCCGACGTCCGGGCCTCGGCGGACTATCTGGCCTGCTTCCTCGAGACCCGGAGCGAGATCGTGGTCCCCATCCTCAGAGGGGAGGAGGTGCTGGGGGAGATCGACATCGACGGAGACCAGGTGGACCCGTACGACGCCTCGGACGAGGCGTTCCTGGACCGAGTGGCGGCCTTGGTCAGTCCCCACGCCGCGGCGGTCCGGGCTGCGACGGCGGCGCCGCCAGTCGGTCCAACCGTACCCGGATCCTCCTGAGATAGCCTCCCAGGAGCTCGGGGGCCTGGACGGAATGCGCCACCGCGAGGATCTGGGGGCGCGGCCAATCACGCATGTGCCGGACCCCTCGGCCCAGGTTGTGGAGGGCCCGGGTCAGTTCGTCCACGATGGGCAGTTGGGCCCGTCGGGAGGTGCGGGAGAGGGGGTTGAGGTCTATGGCGATCACGAACTTTCCTGCCCGGACCAGCGCTTCCGCCCGGTCCCCGTCCTCCAGCGGGACCACCACCACGTCGGCACGGAGGATCCCCTGGGCGTCGACCCAGGCCCGGTCCGAGGCGAGCCCCCGGAGGCGCGCGGTCGGGCGCTCTCCGAGGACCCGGCGAACCCCGGCCCGTCGGAGCGTATCGGCCACCCTCCGGGCCCGCTCCGGTGTGCGGTGGAAGAGGTTCACCTCCACGGTCAGCCTGGGGAGGTCCTTGGAAAGAGCGGCCACTTCCCGGGCCGCCAGGGCAGCCACATTCCCGTTCACGGAAAGGGCCGGACGTCGGGCGAGAAGGAGCCGGGCGGCCGCGGCCCGTTCGGCGCGGGCCGCCTCCGGGGTGGTCTTCTCCCCGAGGAGGTAATCGAAGGCCTCGCCCCGGCCGTGGGCCATGAGCCCTTCCGGGACCACCAGGCCCGCCGCCATCTTCTCGGCAAGGTCGGCCCGGACCAGCAGGCTACGGTAGCGAGGATGGGACCTCGGGATCCGTTGGACGGTCATGGGGCCTGGCGACCGCCGGTAACCGGTGTCGGGTCCTTAAGCCCCTTCGTCAGGTCGCGCCCGGGGACCCATTGGGTGGGTCGGACCGGCAGTGGCTTACCCCATTCGATCCCGTCCGGGAGTACGCGGAGGTCCCAGGCCAGCAGGATGACACCCGAAGACCTGGCCCGGTCCAAGAAATGCGCGAACCTCGGGTCCATGGCCCCGTAGGGCCGGAACTCGGAAGCGTCGGAGCGCTGGACGAGGAAGAGGACGGCGGCTTTCCCGCCTCGCCGGGCAAACCGGCCGAGGACTTCCGCATGATGGGCTCCCCGCGCGGTGGGGGCATCCGGGAAGAGCGCGGTCCTTCCTTCCCGCAGGTTCGAGCTCTTCACCTCCAGCAGGGCCTGGGGAGCAGGACTCCCGGAGCCCCCGGGGACGCCGTGATCGAACCGGCAGCGGCCCCAGCGCACCTCGCTCTTCCAACGGCCCCAGCGCGACAATTGGGGGATTCGCCCTTCGGCCAATGCCCGCTCGACCACCGGTCTCGCGAGCTGGGTGTCCACCGAGACCCAGCCCGGGGGCCTTCCCGGCCGCTCGACATTGATCAGGGTGAGCGTGGTCTTCCGGTGGCGGGCTAGAGGGGCGGGTACCCGGACCACATGGCAGTGGACCCCCGGATGGATCAGTTCCTGGAGACGGCCAGGGTTCGGTAGATGGGCCGGTTCGATCCGACCCTCCCCCAGACGCACCTGGACCAGGAAGCGGTTGGGGCGGTCCAGTAGAACGGCCGGCAGGACGGGGAAAGGGTAGCGGTAGCGCATTCCCCTCACCCTTCCCGTCCCTACGGCGCCTGTGCGATCCCGCCGCTCAACGGAACCCCTCTCCCAGGAGCTCTCGCGCGATGATCAGTCGCCGGATCTCCGAGGTCCCAGCGCCGATCTCCAGTAGCTTGGCGTCCCTGGCCAGTCGCTCCAGTGGGAGGTCCCGCATGTACCCGTACCCCCCGTGGATCTGGATGGCCTGAAGGGCGGCCCGGGTCGAGGCCTCGCTGGCAAAGGTCAGCGCAGCGGAGGAGGGCTTTCCCGACCGCTTGTCGTGGGAGACCGAGTCGAGGGCCTCGTAGAGGAGCAGGCGTGAGGCCGCGAGGTCCATGTACATGTTCGCAAGCTTCTCCTGGATCAACTGGAAGGAACCGATCTTCTGCCCGAACTGCTCGCGCTGTCGGGCGTAAGCCACCGACTGTTCCAGGCACGCCTCCATAATCCCGACCGGTATCGCCGCGAGGATGGCCCGCTCGACATTGAGCCCGCTCATCATCACGGCGACCCCCTCGTTCTCCTTGCCCAGTAGGTTGTCTTCTGGCACCTCCACATTCACGAAGGAGAGCTCCCCGGTGGGCGACCCCCTCATGCCCATCTTGTCCAACTTCCGGTTCGTGGCGAAGCCCGGGGTCCCCTTCTCCACCAGGAACGCGCTCAATCCATGGGTTCCCCGGGACGGATCGGTCCGAGCATACACGATGAGGACGTCGGCGATCGGGCCATTGGTGATGAACTGCTTCGACCCGTTGAGCACGAAGGAGCGCCCCTTCCTCTCCGCCCGGGTCCGGATGGACGTGGCGTCCGACCCCGACCCCGGTTCGGTCAAGGCCAGCGCCCCGATCCGTGCCCCACTGGCCAAGGGGGGGACGTAGCGGGCCCGTTGTTCCTCCGAACCGTTCCGACAGAGGTTGTCCAGGCAAAGGTTGCTGTGGGCTCCGACCGAAAGGGCCAGGGCGGGGCTCGCGCGCGCGATTTCGAGGAGAACGAGGGCCTGTGCGCGGTAATCCAAGCCGGCCCCGCCGACCTCCGGGGGAATGGTGACCCCCAGGAACCCCAATTCCCCCAAGCGGCGGAACAGCGCGTCGGGCCAGTAGTCCTCCCGGTCCATACGGTCGCACACCGGGCTGAGCTCTCGTTGAACGAAGGTCCGGAGGGAGGCTGTCAGCGCTTGTTCTTCGGACGAGAGGGAAAGCTCCATGTCCAGAGGAGCGGCGGGGGGTTCCTAACCCTTTGGC
>JAKAVY010000055.1 GCA_021827405.1 Thermoplasmata archaeon | reverse complement strand
CCCGGCATGTCACACCCAATGGCGGTAGAGGATCCGGAACCAGTTGAGGGTCGTGGAAAGGCCGAACTGGAAGTTCACTTCCTCCCCATCCTGATACGTGAGTTCGAAGGCATAGACCTGCCCGGCCACGAGGACGTTGCCGGAATTGAGGAGGCCCGTCTTGGTTCCCCGGGTGACGAGCAGGGTGGAGTTCGTCCCGGAAGAGGCCAGGCAGACCTCCACGTAGAGGGAGCCGTCGCCTTGCTGGCGGATGGGCTCACTGAAGACGTTGGAGTTCCCATCCACGGCTTCGTTGGCTATCCGGTAGCGTTTGCTGAGGTCCTCCGGGACCCCGGGTGCGAGGTCCATCTACGGCCTCCCTACGCCATCTTGCGGCCGAAGAAGCTCTTTGCTCCGCCAGCCACCGGCCCGATCTTCGGGGCCGGGGCAGGGGGTGCGGCCTTCTTCTCGGGAGGAAGAGAGCCGGGGGATTCCTCGGTGATGCCGATCCAGAGCGACTTGATGGTGCTGGCCGTGCTGAGCGTCACCTGGAACGTGGTGAGCCGCTCTCCGCCCGGGGTCAGATTGACCTGGTCAGGGAACAGTGTGGCCCGCTGGGCGAACTTCTGGCCGGCCTGGACCGGGGCGATGCTGTCCGCGAAAGCCACCATCCGGGACCGGGCGGTGGCCCGTACGGCCGTGATGGGGTTGCTCGTTCCGGGGGCCTGGAACAGGATCGCTTTCTCCGCCGTCATCTCCGCGGGCTGTTGGGTGATGATGGACGGGTTGCCCTTGGGCAGGGAGTCCGACAGTTGCTCCACGAACCGGAACCGGTCCATGACGTCCACCGGGATGCCGTAGTAGTCGTAGGTAGCCCCGGGGCTGAGCTCCGTGACGGTCGATTTGGGGAAGACCGTGGAGTACTCGGGCTTGTTGATGCGGATGGCGGCCGAGGCCACGCCTCCGATGGGGACGAGGAGCTGGGTGTTGAAGGTCTTGCTGGTGGAGGTCCCGATGGTCGCGGCGGTGGCCTGCGGGTAGGACCGGAGCGAGGAGTCGAAGACCTGCTGTTCGAGCAGTTCCGCCCCCTTCCGGGTCAGGCTGGCCGACCGGAGTACGGGCTGTTCGTGCTCTCCGGCGATGTCCCCGATCTGGACCTCCGAGGCGAAGAGGTCGAGGATGTCCGTGTTGGTGGCCGCCGTGGCCGATGTGGTCGTCCCGGTGTTCTTGAGCGTGTCGCTCATGTCGATGAGGACGGCCCCGATCTTGGCCTCTCCGGAGACGCTCACGCGCTTCCAGGGGAGGAAGCCGGAACCGGCCTTCTGGACGGTCTCGGACTCCAGCGGCTGGAGGATGTTACGGGCGATGGCCTCGCGATAGCTGACCAGCGTCATGGCGGGGAACCTCCTGCGGCCTGGGAAAGCTCGTACACGGCCGTGGCGATCCATTGGGGCCCGGTACCGATGTTGTTCGTGACCCCCAGGATGAGCTCACCGGCCGAGAGCCCACCGAAGAAGGCGGCGATGGGCCGGAGGACCCAGCGGGCCCCGTCCGAGACCCGCTTCTGGGCGCGCCAGAGCGAGACGGCGACAGACCCCCAGATGACGGAGGCCAGGACGCCATCGACAAGGCCTTCCGCGGCGGTGTTCGAGAAGCCCGAGATGTTGGCCTCCCCGAAGACGAGGTGGAAGGTGGCGCTGAGGCCGAGGACGCGGGCACAGAAGATGCCCGCGACACCCACGATGATGGGTACGACCACATCGAACAGCACGTTCAGCAATTCGTCCGCTCCTTGGAACATTCCGTGAGCCACGCTCTTGACGTGAGGCACTTCGGTCATCTCTGGCATACGACCCTATGGGGTAGATACCTTCCTCCGCCGGAAGGGACGGGGGCCTAAAAGTAGCTGTTCAGGAGCTGTTCTGTCCGTTGCCGCCGTCTGCGGGCCCGGTCCCGCTGTTGGAGGATCCGCTTGGATTCCCGGTGGGCGTCTCCGTAGCATTGGGCGCAGTAGGGGCTTCGCTGTCTCCGGTAGAGGACCCGGGAGCATCGGAGGCATATCCGGAGGCCTCGGCTGTTCCTTCGGACGGACCAGGACGCCATGCCACTATCGCCCCGTCCTGGACCTGGAAGAAGCCACGGAACGGGTCCGGGGAGGATGTCTCCCAGAGGAGGAAGATGTGTTCGGGAAGGTTACGCAAGGCCACCACGTAATCTCTCCCTCGGGAGTCCGATAGCATTCCTCCCAGGTAATCCAGATCGTTAGGCTCGTGGTGAGAGAAGAGGCACAGATAATCGCTATTGGACAAGAAATCCTTGGGTAGATTGGCCGCACGGCGGGAGCAGGCAACGATGCCGACCCCGAAATTGCGACCGTAGTTGAGCAGGCGGTACAGCGATTCGGAGGAGAACTGCCCGTTGAGGTTGGTGTACTCATCGGCCTCATCGATGACCAGCAGGTACTCCCGCCCCTCCTCTGCTTGCCGGTACAGGTTCTTGAAGAACCTCTCGGTCTGTTTGTTCCCCGAAGCGGCAAAAACGCGGTGATAGGGCCGCTTCAGCAGGGCCCCGGCCGAGCCTACCGGATCGACCACAACGACCCGGCCGTTCGCGGCGATGGACCTTACCAGGGCGGAGAGGAGCGTGGTCTTCCCGCTCCGCCGCTTCCCGAGGATGATGAAGACGTTGGTACATGTTCCCTCCTCGGTGGTGTCCAGCTCAATGTCCATCTTCGTATTCGATGTAGTCCAGGAAGGACTGCACGTCCTCGGAGAAGGCCCGGAGTATCATGATGGCGGCCGACAGCTTCTCCGGGTCGAACATGTACCGCTGGACGCGGCTGACGTTGCCCACGGCTCCGAGGAGCGTGACCTTGTCGGCCTTGCTCAGCTCGCCATCCTCCCGTATCTGCTCGGGCAGGTACTCCCGGATGGCGGTGACGACCGTCACCATCTTACGGTGGGAGAAGCTAGTCTTCCGTTGGTGTTCCTGGAACTGGCTCCGGAGACGGCTGTAGATTATCTCCGATATTCTCATGGCCTCCGCCCTCATCTGGGGGTCCACCATCATCAGTTGGCTTTCCCCGCCGGATGCCCCGCCACTTCCAAGTCCGAGTCTTTCCCTTCGCTTTTCGTTCGCGTTGTTCATCGGTTAACACCTTGCCTCGTAATGTGAGCCCCTGGGCCTTCCTTTCCTTGAGGACACCTCCCATGCCCCAGAAGTGTTCGAAGACGCCCATTCCCATGAAAGCGAAGGCCGAGAAGATGGAGAACCCGTCAATGAACATATCAGCGTCCTCCAGGGTCTTGAAGCCCAGGAACTTGAGCATCTTGGTGGTCGGGGCCTGTAGGAGGATCCCCAGGTTGGCCCGCTCCGCCGGTTCCAGTTCGAAGACCTTGTCGTCTATGGGCGGATAGCCTACCAGCTTGTCGATGAACCGGATAGCATCCTTGATGAGGTCGAGGATGGCCAAGGCCGTCTGTTCGACCTTCTTCTCCGGGAGTTGCCACTCCTCTATGACCTGGGCGGGCATCTCCCTTCCCGTCTGGAGCTTGGCCGTGATGCGCTGTTTGAACGTGACCTTCTCGCCCTTCTTCGGGCCGGGCTTGGCCTTCTCCGGGGCTTTCTCCTCCGGAGCCGCCTGCTCCGCAACCGGCTTCTCCGGAGGAGCTGAAGTAGGAGCCGGGGCCGGGGTGAGCGTCTTCGGGGCGTCCTCCGGGTAGGGCGTGCCCGCGTGCTTGTCCGCCCAATGGTCCCGGAGCTTGGCCTCTCCGGTATGGTAGGTATTGCACCGAGGGAAGGTACACTTCTTCATGGGTCCGGTTCCTCCGGCTTCTGCGGCTGTTCCTCGGTGAGGGCCAGCAGGAGGTCCCGTATCTCCTTGAGGAGGTCCCGGGACTCCTTGGCGATCTCCAAGCCCGTCCTTGCTATCTCTTTGTACCCCGCCGGGTCCTCCGCCCTTTCACGGAGGCGGGCCAGCATCGGATTCACCCGTACCACATCCTTTCCTCTCATCCGAACCTCTCCTGGGTGTCTTTCTCGGTCTCCAGCACTGTGAGGATGACGGGGAGGAGCCTCCGCCGGTACAGGACGATGAGGATAGGGATGAAGAGGCTACTTTCCGTGAGGACGCACAGGGCGGCCAACTGGGGTAAATTGGCCCAGAGCAGGAGGAGGACTTCCCAAGGCGTCACGGACTATCCCAAGACACGGCCGTATTTAAGGCTCATTCCTAAGTAACGTACTTTGCGTTACTTAGGAAAGCGAATAACGTTACTCCCATGAGGCTCATTTAAATATCCCCCCGCCCTGCTTCGGGCATGGAGCCAACCAAGCGAAGCACTAAGAGGATTAAGCAGTTAGAAGCCCTCCACGCCAAGGAGTGCCCTAACTGTCCTTGGGATGGAGAAACCATCTTCCCGGAGGAGCAATGACCGTCCGGGAGGTCTGCCCTTCCTGCGGCCATTCCCGGATGGCCCACCGGAGCTCCGGCGGGTTCATGGAAAGCACCATCAACGGGGTACGCGTGGTATCCGAGAGCTTCCGATGCACGGTGGATGACTGCAAAGGCTACACCCACCGGTACTGCCAATGTGACATCTACATAGGCCCAGCGAACTATCAGTGGGCTCCTATGGTCCCTCTCCCGCCTGAAGAGCCTCCTATCTCACGAGCCATGACGACATGGGGAAATTCCCGGGGATCCGCGCCCGGGGGAAGTAGCACAGCGGGACAGCCGAAAGCCGCCTTCCGCCTCTCCGACTACGCCCTGGGGTCCTTCCTCAAGGCCTCTGACCTGAAGAACCCCCGATGGTTCAAGGTCACGGCCTGGGACCTCAAGACGTTCCCGGCGAAGAACGGACAGGGCGAAGAGACGAAGCCGTACCTGACCCTCTCGGACCCGGAAGGGCATGAGGTGGACTGGACCCTGAACAGCACCAACGCGGCCACCCTGGCCGACAAGCTGGGCCTACAGGAGAGCCTGGACCCTGTGGTGGGTCAGTACGTCTATCTCGTCACGACCAAGGTCCAGGGGCCGAACGGCCTGACGGACGGCATCCGGATCGCCGATGCCCGGTCGGAGGTGCCCGAAGCCTGAACCCAGGGGGCCGGGGAGGAGACTCCATTGGGCGGGACGGGTCGGACCCCCACTTATCCGTCCTGCCTGGTTGGCTCCATTTCCCCGGCCCTCAACTTTTTCCAAGGAGGAACATGCTCAATTTCGTACCCGAACCTACCGAGGGCCAAGCCCGCGTCTGCGGCATCTGCTACGGCGAGCTCAGCCCCTGCGACTGTGAGGACGTGGCGTACTATCGCTCCCTCACCGAAGAATCCCGCGCTCTTCTCTTCCTTCCTCCTTCCCGGGCCTATCCTGAAGGGGCCTGGAAGTCCTTGGAGGACACCTGCCTCAGATTCCTGGAGGACAAGGAATGAGCGACAAGTGCCCCGAAAAGAGGGACTGAATGTGCCTCGGAAACAGCCAGACGCTCTCAGCCTCCGGAGGAGAAAGGAGTACATGCGGTCCGGCCATGTCATGGGAGCTCTCGTCCAGATCAATCACCGGCTGGGGGAACTGGACCTCCCCCCGGAGATGCGGGAAAAGCTCTTTGCCGTCCTGTCCTACGGGGTCATAGAGGAGCATGCCGAAGCCGTCAAGGAGATCGACCGGCTCTACTCGGGCCTCCCCGAGGAGGTCAAGGTCACGGCCAAGAAGTGGAGGAGCCAGCTCCACGACAACGCGGGCCAAGGCCGGGTCCGGGCGGACATCGCACGGATCCGCGCGACCGGGTCGGTCCAGTACGCCCCTACAGCGGGCCCAGAGACAGCTACGGGAGGCCCAGAGACAGCTACGGGAGGCCCAGGCCCAACTACGTCAGGCCCGGAAGGAGCTGAGGCAGGAGAGGGCCCTTACGCGTACCCAGGCCAAGGTCATACGCACCCAACAGAAGGTCATCCGGACGCAGGGGAAGAGCCTGAAGACCCGGAGGCGGCCGACTACCGGTCTGCGTGCCGAGCATGGCACGCCCACGCTCCCGACACCCGCCCAGATACCGGAACGGGAGGAGCTGTACGTCATCCGTCTCACGGTCCTGCCCAAGGACAAGGACCGACATCCCACGGACTACAAGGGGATAGTCTCCATCGCCCTGAAGAAGCCCTGGGGCCAGATGACGGAGCCGGAGCGGCAAGCGGTCCTGAGAAGGGCCGGGACACTGGTCCGGGGCAAGTACGGACAGGACACCTGGATAGACCGGGTCCGGTACGCGGGAAGGCTTCCGGACCACGAGCGGAAGGAGCTCGAGGACCGGCACAGCAGTATCCTGGTCAGTTGGACCGGATGATACAGGTGGCGGGACCGGACGGCCAGTACCATCCGGTGGACCTGGCCGGCCTCATGCCGGATGTTGCGGGAGTCCCCGTCTCCTACATTGACCTGAGGGACGTGCCGGAGATCCCCGACCCCTGGGAGGCTCTGGAAGCCAACTTCGGAGAGGCCGTCATCCCGGAAATAACCTTCGACCGGGACGCCCACAGAGAGGCCCCTCCCTTCCTCACGGACATAGCCAAGAAGCAGGGGAGGCTCTACCGGAGGAAGAGCAACGATGGGAAGGGCGAGCATTACCGGTTGGTCCTGCACTCCAAGGCCACCCCCTACCAAGCCTTGGAATTCCGGAAGCGATGCGGGGACGACCCGGAGAGGGTCAAGCACGACCTCCGGAGGGTCCTCAATGGACATCCCCTGGACGCGGGCGGCTGGTTGGCGGACCAGAAGGCGTACTGGCCGAAGGGAGCCAAGGAGCCGAGCTGGGGAGAAGCCGGAGAATGGGAGGAGATATGACCGAACCCCGGAAACCGTGCAATGTGGATTCGTGGGGTCGTTGTCGAACCCACGGCCAGTATGCTTATCGGTGCATCGACAGATTGGAGGCCGAACTCTCAGCGGTCAAGGCCGAGCGGGACGCTTGGGAGTCACTCGCCCAACATATCTCCGAAAATGAGGGTGTGGCCGATAAGGAGGAGATGAACCGGCAAGTTGAACGACGCGTGGCAAAACCAGATTATAAGTGGTTCGCTTCGGACCATGAATCGCACTCCTCCGGGGCCGGGAAAGGGGGCGAGGTTCCTGCTCGCGAGTTGGAGGATAATGGAGGTTCGAACCCTCACCCGCACCCGAAAGCCCCGGAGGAGCCGGAATGACCCGGATCCAGACGACCTGCCCGGTGCATGGAATGAAAGACCTTCTCATCTTCCGTTTTGGCACTTGCGGGGATTACTACGCGAGCTGTGGCCTGTGCATGAAGGAGGGAGCTTCGGCTCTCGGTTCGGTGGTCCATGCCGGGTGAATTGCCTGCCCCTGCCCGCGGCGATCCTTGGGACGATGGCGAGTGGTGGGACGATGGCGAGGATGAAGAAACCTGCGATGGCTCCTGCGAAGGCGATTTCTGCGGCGTGAACTGCGAAATGGAACTGGGCCATTCCGGGCCGCATCACGCCGGAGGTGGACAATGATTGACCCGACCATCGGCTGGGATATTGAGAGAATGAGGGAGGAGGAAATGGCCGAGAGAGCCCTCCTCTGTCTGACCTGTCAGCGGTGCAAGGGGTTCCTGAAG
>JAKAVY010000014.1 GCA_021827405.1 Thermoplasmata archaeon | reverse complement strand
AGCGCTCCCTCCCAGGCCCCCACCCCCGGCACCGCCGCCCCCGAGAGCGGGAACGACTACGCCCTCCTTTCCATCGACCCTCCGTCGGCCACGCTTCTCGCGGACACCTCCCAGAGCCTTACCGCCGAGGTCGAGAGCGTCTTCCCCGCCGACCCCGTGGTGGTCCAGAGCGTCCGCTGGGTCCTCTTGAACGCGACCGGGGCCGGCTCCCTCTCCCCGACCGACGCCCTCTCCACCACCCTGACCGCCGCTTCCGTGCTCTCCCCGGTGAACGCCACCGCCCAGGTCACGGTGACCGGCTATGCGGTCCTGGGCGTCACCGGCCCCTTCACCCTCACGGCGAACGCCTCCGTCGCGCTCGAGCCGGTGCTCGAGGCCGGCCCGTTCTCCATCTCGCCCGACCCGGCGACCGCCGGCACCCCGGTCGTCCTCCAACTGCCGGTCTACGGGGGGACCGGCCCGTACCAGGTGCGCTATCGCTTCGGCGACGGCAGCGAGGAGCTCTCCGTCCTCCCGGCCCCGGGCACCGACGTGGTCTCCCATACCTATGCCCTCGGGGACTACCGCCCCCAGGCCAACGTCTCCGACGCCCTCGGGGAGGTCATCTCCGTCCCGGCCAGCACCCCGGTGGTCGTGGGGGACACCCTGCTCGCGGCCGTGAGCGGCCCCGGGGTCTCCGACGTGGGCGTCCCGGTGACCTTCAGCGCGTCCGTGACCGGAGGCACCCCTCCCTACGCGTACGCCTGGCAGGCTTCTCGGGGGACCGGGTCCGTGCAAGGGGCGAACTTCACGGTGGACCCCAGCACCCCGGGTCCCCTGGGGATCAGCCTCATCGTCCACGACTCCTCCGGAAGGAGCACCCAGGCCCCGGAGGTCTCCGACTCGGTGGCCCCGCTTCCCACCTTGAGCCTGGCCGCCAGTCCCCCCGATGCCGACGTCGGTCTTCCCCTCGCCGAGACCTTGACCATCGCGGGCGGGACGCCTCCCTACACGATCTCCTGGGAACCCTACCTGGGGGGCCCTTCCCTTGAGGGGACCTTCCCGGCGCCGGGCGTCTACCCCGAGCCGTTCTCCGTCCCGGACCCGGGGCCGGTCGTCCTCTCCGGGAGCGGACGGGACGCCTCCGGGGTCGCCTTCTCCGCCTCGGAGGAGGTGGGCCGGGTCCTGCCCGACCCCCAGGCCACCTTGACGGGCTCGGCCACCCCCCTGGCCACCGGCAGCCCCTTCACCCTGTGGGGGACCGTCTCCGGGGGATTGGCTCCCTACCACTGGGACCTCAGCTTCTCCTCCCCGGTGACCGCGATGACCGCGCAAGAGGGCTCGCTCTCGAGCCCGGGGGTGGTCACGTTCCGCGGGACGCTGGACTCGGCGGGCAGCGTGGTGGCCACCTTGAGCGTCGAGGACGCGGACCAGGCGAACGTCTCCGCGTCGTTCCCGCTCACCGGGGTGGCGCCGCTCACCGCCGGCTTCCTGAGCCCGCTCCCCCCGGCCGAGGTAGGCCTCCCGGTCTCCTTGGCCCTCCTCTTGAGCGGCGGGACCCCGCCGTACCAGGTGGACGTAGAGGGCTCCGATGGGGTCTCCCTCCCCTTGGGTCCGGTGCTCGGGGGACTCCTGGAGGTCCCGTGGGTCCCTCGGGTGCCGGGGCCTTTGACCCTTTCCGCATCGGTCCAGGATTCCGGCGGCCTGGAGGCCTTCACCCATGCCACGGTCTCGGTGGCCCCCGCGCTCGGCGCGGCCCTCGAGCTCCCCACGACGGCCACGGACGTGGGGTCCCTCTCTCTCACGGTGACCGTGGGAGGTGGGGTCCCTCCCTACGCGGGGACCCTCAACGTCTCCGATGGCCCCGCGGTGACCTTTGCCGGCACCACCGGGAGGTTTCCCGAGACGCTGGACCTCCCGGAGCCGGGTTCGCAGGTCCTCTCCCTCCAGGTCACCGATGCCCTGGGGGACCGGGTCCTCTCCTCTTCCCCGCTCACCGTTCACCCCCTCCCGCAGGTGGCCCTGGTCCTGAGCGCGGCCCGGGTGGATGTGGGAGAGGCCCTGGAGGCCTCCCTCGAGGTCCAGGGAGGCACGGGGCCCTGGTCCACGGAAACGGTAGACTTCGGGGATGGGAGCGCGCCGGTGCCCGCGCCGGCCGGTCATGCTTACCAGCAGGCCGGGACCTACACCGTGACCGCCCGGCTCGTCGATGCCACGGGAGTCGGCGCGAACGCCACGCCCGTCCGGGTCTCGGTGGTCCCTGACCCTTCGGCCACCTCCTCCCTCCGCGAGCCGGGCGTCGATGTGGGTCTCGCCACCTCGTTCGAAAGTCAGGTCTCCTTCGGGGTCCCTCCCTACAACTACTCCTGGCAGTTCGGGGACGGGACCGGAAGCTCTCTCGCCGATCCCACCACCGTCTTCTGGGTCCCCGGCCTCTACCAAGTGAGCCTCACCGTCACCGACGCCCAAGGTACGACCGCCTCGGCACCCCCCTTGAACGTCTCCGTCGCCCCCGCGCCCACGCTCCTCTTGCAGAGCAACGAGAGCACCCCGGAGGTGGGGGAGCCCGTGCTCCTCAGCGCCCTCGTCCTGGGAGGCTCCTCGCCGGAGAACCTCCTCTGGACGATGCCCGGTCTCAGTGGGTCCGGGGGAAGTTCGGTCTCCTACACCTTCCCCCAGGCGGGGACGCAGACCGTTCGGGTGGTGCTCACCGACGGGGCGGGCGCCCAGGTGGCCAGTTCCCTCACGCTCCCGGTGGCCCCCGCCTTGTCCTTGGGCCCGGTCCTCGTTCCCAGCCCGGCGGCGGAAGTGGGGGTGGCGTTCCCCCTTGCGGCCCAGGAGGTCGGGGGGGTGGGCCCCTTCACCTATCGCTGGCAGTTGGGCTCCCTCCTGGAGGTGGGCCTCGGTCTCGCGGACCTGACCCTCACCCCCGGTCAGGCCGGGTCCGTCAACGGGACGTTGGAGGTCACGGACGCCACGGGCACGCGGGTCTACCAGTCCCTGAGCTTCCCCGTGGTGCCGCACGTCTCGCTCGGCCTGGGGGCCTCCGCCACGGAAGTGGACGAGGGGTCCTCCGTGTCCTTCGAGGCCACGGCGGACGGCGGGTATGGGAACCTCAGCTACCATTGGGAGGTCCCGCCGGGGCTTCCATTCTCCTCGGACGGGCCGTTCGCCACCGCCTCCACGGTGACGCCGGGTCGCTACGTCATCGGGCTCACCGTCGAAGACGGCCTCGGGGCCACGGCCCAGGGCGCGCTGGTCCTCACCGTGAACCCGGCGCTCGTCCTGTCCCTCTCGTCGAAGATCCCCACCACGGATGTGGGGCTGCCGACCCCCGTCGACGCCTCCATGCAGGGCGGGACCCCCCCTTACTCCTCCGGGTGGGTCCTGCCCCCCGGGGCTTCGGTGCTCCCCTCCGGCGCCCTCCTCTTCTCCCGGCCCGGGGACTACACGCTGGAGGCCTGGGCCCGGGACCAGGCCGGGGCCACGGTCGAGCTCTCCCTCAATGTCTCGGTCCTGCCGGCCCCGTCCGACGGGCCGTGGTCCGGGCCTTCCACCGTGGCGGTGGGCGTACCGGAGCCGTACACCTGGACGCCGGAAGGGGGGAGCCTGCCCTGGTCGGGGGGCCTTGAGGTGCTGGGGCTCGGCTCCTACCCGGGTCTCAACGCCACCTTCACCTTCCCCCACCCCGGGAACTACACGCTGGTGGGCCAGGCGGTGGATGCCGCCGGGGCGGTGCTCACCTCCGAGGAGAACGTCACGGCCATGGCCGACCCGCTCGCCCTGGAACTGGACGTCCCGGTCCCCGAGGGGCTCCTCCCCTTCCTCCCCACCCTCACCGGCGTCGTGGAGGGGGGTATGGCCCCCTTCGAAGGTCGGGTGCTGGGAGTGTCGAACCTCTCCTCGACATGGGTCCCGATCCCTTCCGATGGGACCTGGAACCTCACCCTCCCCATCGACGCACCGGGAGGAGACTCCGTCACCCTGGAGGTCCGGGACGCCCTGGGGAAGCAGGTGGAGCAGACCACCTGGCTGGACGGGCTCGCCGAGCCGCCGGCCCCGCTGCTCACGACACCGGCCGCCCAGGCCGGCGTCCCGGAGACCCTGGTGGCCACCTGGCCCGACCCGTGGTCCTCCCCCGGGGAGATCGTCTCGGAGACCTGGTGGGGCCCCGGGCTCACCGGGGATCGGGGAGGCACGGCCACCTTCCTGGAGAACCGGAGCGGGATGGTGGCGGTCGCCTTCTCGGTCTCGGTCTTCGCGCCGGACCGGACGCTCCTCACCAATCTGACCTTCTACACGAGGGTGGAGGTGCGTCCGGGCCCGGTGGTGGGCTGGATGCTCCCCGACCTCTCGGCCGAGGGGTTTGCCGGCCAGAACGTGTCGGTGGCCGTGGCGGAGGTGGACGCGTTCGGGAACGTGAACACGACCGCCTCGGGCAACGCCACCCTCCAGGCCTGGCAGGGAGCGGGGGCATTGGGGGACCCGGAGCTCTCGCCGGTCGAGGGGGGGTGGGCCCGGTTCCTTCTCTCGGAGGAGCGGGCCGGGAACGTGAGCTACGTGCTGAGCGCGCCGGGGGGACCTTCGCTGACGTTCTCCTACACCTGGATCGCCGACCCGGAGGAAGGGGTCCTGCGGGTCGCCTCCTATAGCGTCCATGGTCCGGACCTCTTCCTCACGGTGGAGGCCACCGACGTCTATGGCAACCCCTTGAGCGGGTATCCGGTGACGGCCCAGGCCCCCGGGCTCACCCCGGTCTCGGGCGTGGCCGAGGCAGGCCGGGTCACGCTGCTCCTCCCGGGGGCCGGGTCCGCCCTTCGGGTGAACGTGACCGGCCCCTACGGGGCAGCGACCACGGTTCTGCTCCCGGGCCCCGGCAGCCCGCCCCCGGACCTCCTGGGGCTGGTGCTGCTCGCTCTCTTCCTCGGGGGGTTGCTGGGCTCGGCGCTCTTCTTCCGTTTCCGCAGGAAAGGACGCAAGGCACCCCCTCCCCTGACCGACGGTCGGGAGGAGCTCCTCGAGCAGGTGGAGGCCACGCCCGGGGAGGAGGCGGATTCCCTGGGGGCCCTGGCCCAGATGAAGGGGTGGCCGGGGGACGACGCCGGACGGGAGCTGGAGGCCCTGGCGGCCTCTGGGAAGGTCCACCGCGAGGAGGATGCCGAGGGGAAGACCCGTTACTACCCCGGACCGGCCCCGAAGTCTGAGGAGACCGCCCGGGAGGGCGCCCTATGACCCTGGCGCGGCCCGCCCGGCCGCCCCTCCTTCTCTGGCTCTTTGCCCTCTTGGGAGCGGCCCTCTCGGTCTCCGCTGGGTTCCCGGCAGGGCCCGGGGCCGGGACCGCTCCCCCCCCGGGGGCCCGCCCCGTTCCCGCCGGGCACCTCCGGCCCGCGGGAGCGAATGCCACCGACAACCTCACGGCGGCCCTGAACCGGCTCCTGTTCATTGTGTCGATCGCCGCCGGGGCCGTGGTGACCCTGGTCTGGGCCCGGGTGGCATTGAGCTGGTTCTCCCATGACCCCACCCGGAAGGTCCAGGCCAAGGAGCGCGCCCGCGACGCGCTCATCGGGAGCCTCATCCTGGTGGCCGCCGTGAGCGGGCTCGCCTGGGCGCTCGCCCGATGGGTCCTCACCGGGGTCTGACGGAGGGCCCATGGGTCTCGGGGTGATCATCAAGGCCCTGCTCTTCGGTCTCTTCGGGGGCCTGTCGGCCGTGGTGAGCCTGGTGGTGGGGCCCACCTATGGCGGGCTCTTCGTCCCGGAGATGGCTCCCCAAGCGGTCTTCGCTTCCTGGTCCTCCCCGGGGCTCTTCGCCCAGGCCCAGGCGTTCAGCGGTTACCTGCTGGTGAACCTGGTGGACCCTCTCGCCGTCCTCGTCATCGTGGGGGTCGGGCTCCTCTATCTCCTGAGGGCCGCTTTGCCCTCCCTGGCCCAGCGCTGGCCGGACCTGGCCCCCCGGCTGGTGCTCGGTGTGCTGCTCGCCAACCTGGCCGTCCCCCTCGCGGGCCTGATCTTCACCTTCGGCTCGGCCGTCTACCCGGTCTTCTACAACTACGGGGGAGGGGCCTGGCAAAACTACTACAACTTAGTCGGGCCCGCCGGGCTCAATATCGCCTGGGACAACGGCCTGCTGGCCCTCATCGGGGAGATCACCCTCCTTCTGCTGACCCTGATGCTGACCTACCTGGTCGCCCTGAGGGACGCCTTGGTGGGGGTCCTGGTCGTCCTGCTGCCCCTCTTCACGCTGCTGTGGCCCTGGCCCTTCGCCGCCTCCCTCGCCCGGCGCGCCTGGAGGCTCTTCGTGGAGATGGTCTTCCTGCCCTGTTTCCTCATCGTCCCCCTCGCCCTGGCCGTGGGTTCCCAGAGCGTCGTGCTCGTGCTGGCGCTCTTCGGCGTTGCCCTGGGAATGCCGGCCTTGCTGGCCTCCGCGGGGTCCGGACTGGCGGGCGCCCTGGGTGCCCCGGCCCCCTCCGGGCTCGTGGTGGGCGGCCTCTCCCAGGCCCCCCGGGCCCCCACGGAGACCGGGGGAAGCTGGCTCCAGCACGGGGTCCGCAGCTTCCGGGCCTCCCGGGCCGCCGGCAGTGGCGGGAAGGGGAGGAGCGCCGCCTCGCTCACGGCCTCCTGGCCCTCGGCCACGCTAGGCCCGGCCAGCGCGGTGGTCTGGGGCGTTGGCGAAGGCATCGGTGCGCTTGCCCGGCACCTGGGGAAGGCCGCAAGCTCCTCCCCTTCCAACACGGTAGGGGGGAGAGGCGGAGGGACCTCTCCGAGGACCCGCCCCCCCGCCCCGTGGGCGCCTTCGGGCCCCCGGGGGCGCGCCTCAGGATGAGCCCCTGGGGGAGGGACCATGGACCATGGGCGATCTCGGAATCTTGCTTCCCGAACGCCAGGGGCACCGGATGTCCCTGGGACCTTTCCCGGGGAGCCGGGCCCTGCTCCGCACCCTCTTGTCCGCCTGCGCAGGGCTCCTGGTGGCATTGGCCCTCAGCCCCCTCGCCGGCCTTCTTCTCGCGGGCGTCGCGACCGCCCTGAGCCTGCTCCAGGTCGAGGGCGAGAGTCTCTGGGACCTGGTGACGGACGCGCTCCGCTACCACCTCCGTCGGGTCTTCGTCTTCCGGGAGGGGGACGGGCCTGCCCTGTCGCTCCGGGTGCGCGGCGACCTGCTTCGCGACGCCGAGGGGAGCCTCTGGGCCGCCTGGGAGCTCCCGCCGCGACCGGTCTTCGGGAAGGACCCCGAGGGGCTTCTGGAGGAGGCCCGGGCCCTCCTCCGGCTCCTACCGGGAACCGCGGGGGACCTCTTCCTCGTGAGGTTGGCGGTCCCGTGGCCGGATCCCCCGGCCGGAGCTGCTCCGGCACCCTCGGAGAGAGCTCCGTTCCTCTCCTACCGGGCGCTCCAGGAGGAGCTCCGTCACGGCCGCTACCAGAGCCGGCTCTTCGTGCTATTGCCGGCGCGGGTGCTGATGGAGGGGGCCCCGGGGGAAACGGCAGGTACGGTCCACCCCCCTCCTTCCTGGAGCCGGATCCGCGGCAGGGAGCTCCAGCGAGTGGCCAGGAGGCTCGCCGGCCTCTGGTGAGCTCGCCCGGGCGGGCCGGACATCCCCTCCCCCGGTTCCGCCGCCCCCAAAATCTTGCCGGATGGGCCCCTTACGCTGTAGCCGTGACGGTGCTTTCGGCCGCGCTGGGCGGGTACGGCGTCGATCCCGGGTCCACGCCCTCGCTGGTCCTCGTGGTCTGGTTCCTCTTGCTCACGGGCCCCGGGGAGATTGCCCCACGGACGCCGCGAGGCGCGGGGGGCGGGAGAACGACGTGGGTCTCCTGGGTCCCTGCGCTGGCGGCCGGTGTGGCCGGCTTCGGGCTCTTCCTCGAGCCTTTCCAACCCTTGCCCTTCCTCGTCAAGAACGACCTCCTGGCCCTGCTCTCTGCCCTTCTGGCCTGGGCGTTGGCCCCGGGGTCACGGACCCCGGAAGGGCGGAGATGACGGGCCGGCGGGTGGGCTGGCGTGAAAGGACGGAGGGCCTCGAGGGACCCGGGGGATCGTGGAGGGTCCGACTGCTCCGACGTTTCCCCACCGTCGTGGGGGTCCCTGGGTTGCCTCCCTTGGGCCGTACCGATGCGCCCCTGGACACCATCCTCCGGCTCCGGCCGGTCGGCCGAGAGGAGGGGCTACGCGACCTCCGGGAGGACCGGACCCACCTGGAATCCGAGCTGGCGAGCTTACGCGGGGAGAGGGACCCCCGAGCCCTCCCCTTCGTCCAGGCCGCCGAAGGGTGCCGACGCCTCGAGGAGGAACTGCTGAGCCGGACCACCCGGCTCTGGGATGTGCTCTTGGGCCTGCGCCAAAGGGAAGGGCGGTCCCCGGGAGAACCGAGACTGGAGGAGACCCTCCGAGAGCTGGAAGGGCTCGGGGTCCGGGCCTCCCGCACCCGGTGGAGGGCATGGCCGGCCTTCCTGAGCCTCTGTCCCGGGGGTCCGGCCCCCTCGGAGTGGTTCCATCGCCTCGAGGAGGGCGGTCTGGCCACGCTTCTCCCACTCTGGGAGGATCCCAGCCCCGACCCGGAAGGTCCCCTCCTCGGGGCGCACGCCTTCCACGGCACCCCGGTGCACCTGGACCGGTTCCGGCACCCCCACCATTCCTCGGTGGTGTTCGGGGAGACGGGGAGCGGGAAGAGCTATGCGTCCGCGCTCGGCATCCTGAGGAACCGCTGGGCGCGCCCGGGGCTGTCGGTCTTCGTCCTGGACCCGCTGGGGGGGCTCGCCCGGGTCCTGGAGGCGCTGGGCGGCGTCGTGATCGCTCCCGGGAGCCCCGGCTCCTCCATGAACCCCCTGGACCCGGCCACGACCGGAGGGGACCGACGCCTAAAGCTGGCCACCGTCGGGGTGCTCTGGCGAAGCCTCTTCCCGTCGCTCCGGGACGAGGAGGTCGCGCGGCTCGACGTGGCTCTCGGAAGGCTCTACGAGGAGAGACCGGACCCGGTCCCCCGGCTCAGCGATCTCCTGGCCCGGCTGGAAGTGGACCTTCCCGCGGGAGACCGGCTCCTGAGCCTGATCTCCCGCGCCGTCCGGGGTTCCCTCTTGGAACTCGACCGACCCACCTCGGTCGACCTGTCCGCCCCGCTCTGCGCGTTCGACCTCTCGGGGATCTCCCCGGGGGAACTCCCTTTCTTCCTCACCCTGACGCTCGACTTCGTCCAGGAGGAACTCCGTCGCCGCCCGGGGGAGAAGCTCGTGGTGGTCGACGAGGCGCATTATCTCATGACGGCCGGGACGGCCGGGTTCCTCGACCACCTGGTCCGGCACGTGCGGCACTACCGGGCCGGGTTGGAGCTGCTCAGCCAGAACCCGGGGGATTTCCTCTCCTCCCCTGCGGGCCGGTCCATCCTGATGAACGTGGACCATCTGATGCTGCTCCGGTTGAAGGACGGGGGGCGGGGGCTCAGGGCCCTCTTTCCCCTTCGCGATGAGGAGATCGCGATGGTCAAGGGGGCTCCGCTCCCTCGGGAGCACGGCTGGTCCGGTGGCCTGCTGCTTGCCGGGGAGACCACGCTCCCGGTCCACGTGATCGCTTCCGGAGGGGAACGCCGTCTCCTGGAGGCGGCCTTCGCCACGGAGCGGCGGCCCCGGGCTCCCTCAACCCTCAGCGGAGGGCCGAAGCCTTCCGCTGGAGCGCCGGGGTTTATGTAGGGCCTCGGAGAGAACGTCGGACACATGTCCGACAGCGCTCCCGGCCTTCCCCCCGTGCCGCCCCGGAGGGCCACGCCCTGGTCCGTCCGCAAGATCGTCGAACAGGTGACGGGGGAATCCCTCTCGAACGGGCAGGGAGCCCCCGGCATCGTTCCCCGCTCGACCTCGTCCGCCCGTATCGGGCTTCCCGCCTTTCTCCCGGGGGGCCTTGGGACCGACGGTCCCCCCACCCTCCCCCTTCCGCGTCCCCTCCATCTCGGAGGGGAGGAGAGCCGGGCCGGGGCCCGCGCGCGCTCGGGAGAGGCTCCCGAGGGACCCCGGGGCATTCCCTCCTTCCCGGGCCGCCGGCAAGCCTCTCAGACCCTGGAGCTCGAGCGCGTGTACCTCTCCTACCTTCTCCTGCACCTCGACCGGCTCGCCGAGCCGGCCCTGAAGTACCTCCGCCACGCGGTGGAGCAAGAGTGCTCCGAGCGCGGCTGGGAACCCTGAAGGGCCTCCCGATCCGCGACCGCGGACCCCGTGGCCATCGGGGGGGCCCGGGTCCCCCCGGGCTCGTCCCCGCAGCGCCGTCCGGGGACGTAGGGTCCCTAAGGAGGGGCCGGGTCCTTCGGGGCCAGGCCCCCTGCGAAGAGCCCGCGCCGACCTACCAGGACCCCGACATCGCCCCAGATTGTCCAGAGGAGCACGGGGGCCACCACCAACCGCTCCATCCCTCCCACGTAGAGCAGACCGTAGGCCTTCAGGCCGAAGAGCCCCAGAGCGAGGAGGCCCACGAGCCCCGAGACAATGGAGTACGCCCCCCACGTCCGGCCCTGCGACAGACGTGACCAGCCGATCCCCAGGACCAGGACCCCCTGGTTCGCGAAGAGGAAGGCCACCGCGGCCGAGGCGCTGTGGACCGTGAGGTTCACGTCCTCCGGGAAAAGCCCCACCCCCATGGCCCCGAGCCCCGCGAGAAGGAGGAACACGAGCCCGACGGAGGAGGACCGTGGTCCGGGCAGGCGGTCCCATAGGAGCGCGGAGCCGAGGATCAGCAGGATCCCCAGAGCGACCGCGGACAAGTCGAAGACCTCGTGCCAGGGGGAGCAGACGTAGCGACCGGGGAGAGGGCCGCAGCTCACTGCGCCCAGGTCGCTGATGTAGTTGTGAAGGAGGCTGTAGACGGGGGTCGGACCCGAACGAAGGGGGTCCCACCCGAGTTGGGTCACTCCCATCCCGAACAGGAACCCGGCCACTCCCAAGACCCAGAGCGTGGCGCCAGCTCGCACGGACAGCCGGTTGACCCGATCCCCGGGGGAGGAGGGCATCGGCGTTTCGGGGCCCTTCAGGCCCGCAGCCTCCCCCGGAGGAATCGTCATCGACGGGGAGGAGGGACCCATGGGCGCCCGGGGTCGTTCTTTCCCCCGTCCCGCGTTGGCGAGAGAGGGCGGACCGAGCCGGTGTTGGAAGGGCGCATGGAGCCGTGCACAGATGACGGGTTAATGAATTTCTGCTCCGATGGAGGGACGGGACATGGCCGGGACCGTCGTACCTCGGGGAGCCTTCCCATGACCTCGGGAGGGGTGGTGCTCTTGGCCGGTTTCGCCCTCGGGCTCACCCTGGCCGTTCCGCCCGGGCCGATGAACGGCCTCATCGCCGCGCAGACCGCCCGGGGCGGCCTCTCGGCCGGGATCCTCACCGGAGCGGGAGCGATGACGGCGGACCTTATCCTGGGCGGCTTGGTCCTGGGCCTGGGCGCGGCCGCGGTCCTGGCCCCCTACTCCCGGGAGATCGATCTTGTCGGGGCGGCCGTCCTTGTCCTCTTCGCCATCCGCCTCTTCCGGCGACGGCAGCAGAGCCTTACCACCCCCGCGGGAAAGGGGAGAGCCTACCTCGCCGGCCTCGCCCTCGGGATCGGGAATCCCTTCCAGGTCCTCTGGTGGCTCACCGCGGGGCTCGCCCTGGTCGGGTCTGGGGGTGCCCTCCTCCTCGTCGGTCTGTTTGCCGCCATCACGCTTTGGATCCTCACCTTCCCGCTGGGGCTCAACGGGATCCTCCGAAGGCATCCTCGCGCGGGGGAGGGCCTCGCGATGGCCTCGGCCCTCCTCCTGGGGGCGTTCGCCGTGGTCCTGCTCTACCTGGCCTTTGCCTAAGGCCCGCCGGGGACGGGGGGTCCCGTCACATCTTCTTCTCGAAGTCGAGGATCGTCGCGAAGAGGGCGGAATACAGATGGTTCACCCGAGGGTCGAGCTCGAGATGCCAGACATCCCGGATGGCCAGGACCTTGTGACGGACCTGGCCGAACCCCTCCCCGCGGGGCCCCAGGATGTCGTAGGTGCGGCGAAGGATGTTCCCTCGGGTCTGGAGATAGGCCTGACCCTCCGGGGCCACCCAGGTGGCCCGTAGCCCGCCGATCAGGCTCCGGTTCAGTTCGATCCGTCCGACCGGCGCCTGCGAGGCCATCTCCACCACCGCGAAGGTGGCGGCGTTCCCTCCGACCCCCTTGTGGACCTGGAGAACCAGGTTCCCCTGCGGGTCCTTCACGTCGTAGACATACTCCCGCCGCCGGGCCATCCATCCCCCCACGTAGTCCCCGGCGAAGACCCCGACCGCGGCTCCCACCAAGCGCCCTTTCACGTTCTGGCGGGCGTCCAGGCCGATGGTCATCAGGACCGTCTGGTTCGGGTCCATCACGTCGTAGTACTTCCCGAAGGACAGGGCCCGCATCCGCATCAGGAGCGTCGGTTGCCCGGAGAGCGACCGGACCAGCATCCCCATCGGAACCGGGCCTTCGGCCATGTCCCCCTAAAGGGCAACTGGAAAGCTAAGGGTTATCCCCGGGGAGGACCCCCCGCCCCACGGACAGGAGGAGCGCCTCCCTTCCTGTTCAGAGCAAGGAGGTGGCGATCGAGAGGAGCACCTGGGGAAAGCTGGGGGAGGAGGGAGGGGTGACCGGGTGCGCCCCGGCGTTCGGTCCCACCACCAGTACCCGGAGCAGCCACAGCCCGCCGACGATGAGGAGCATCAGGAGACTGAAAAGGACGCCGAAGGCCACGAAGTTGTCCGAGTATGGGTCCAACCACCAGGGCACCCAAGAAGTGCGCCGCCGGGTCTGGGAGGCCATCGAGCCCAAGGGAAGGGCGCGGGAACTTAACCCTGCGGGTCCAGACGCTCGTTGGGCCGGCGGGAGGCGCCCCCGGGGCCGCCCGGGCCCGACCCGCTCGGCCCTCGGGTGAAGATCCGGAAGCGGTAGAGCCGTCCCAGGTGACGCAGGTAGCGCACGACCTCCCGGGCCCCCATCTTGCTCCTCCCCGCACTCCTCTCGGTGAAGACGAAGGGGACCTCCTTGATCGGGCTCGGCCGGGCGCGAACGAGGATCTCCAGGGCGAGCTTGTACCCCACCGGGTCCAGCGGAGAGCGCGACAGGATGGCCCGGTCCAGGGCGAAGAAACCGGTCATGGGGTCCCGGGCGGAGGTCAGCGGACGCGCCAGGAAGGTGGCCCCGTGACTGATCAACTGGCGCCCCAGGGGCCAGTCCCGGGTCTCCCCCCCCGACATGTACCGGCTCGCCAAGGCCATCTCGGCCCCGTCTTCCACCACGGCCCTCACCAGGGGCAGCACGGTCTCCGTCGGGTGGCTCCCGTCCGCGTCCATCACCACGGCCACCCGTCCCCGAGCTTCCCCCAGCCCCAAGAGGATCGCGGAGGCCAGTCCCCGTTCGCCCTTCCTCACTCGGACCGTCAGCGGGACCGGCAGGGTGGTTGAGCGGGCCGCCTCCGCGGTCCCGTCCGGGGAGTCATCGTCCACCACGACGATCTCCGAGCGGAACGTCCGGCGGGAGAGCACCTCCCCCAGGGCCCGGAGCAGCGGAGGGAGCGCCTCCCGTTCGTTGTACGTCGGCAGCACCACGCTGACCAGGGGAGCTCCCTCGTTCTCGCCCGAGGGGAGGGAGGCCCGCTCGGCTTTTGTCCGGGTCTGCATGGGCTCGGCCGGGACAGACAGCCCACGGCCGGCATATACGCTTTCGACCGGGCCGGGAGGCGCCCACGCCGCCGAGGGACGTTCGGTCATCGCTTCTGGGCTTCCAGCCAGAAGGCATGCCTCGGGACTCGGATCGGCCCCTCCTCTGCGATCCTTCGGTGGAGCCTCTCGAGCGCTCCCCGCTGGCTCTTCATCGAGAACCCCGGGACCGCCCACGGGACCGCCGCGAGGTACCAGGCGAGAGCGCCGACGTCTCGGAAGCTCATCGCAAAGTCCGCTTCGCCCCCCGCCAGGGGCGCCAGCCCCACCGCCATGAGCTGGTGTCTCGCGAGATCGAGGCTCCGCCCCGGCCCCAGATCGGGGGGTGGACGCAGGTCGAGGAGGCGGTAGAGCTCGGGGATCTCCGCACTCCCGCTCTGCTCGGTCAGGAACGATCCGCCCGGGGCGAGCAGGCGAGCGACCTCCCGTGGGACATACGCCTCGTTGCGGTCGATCACCAGGTGGAAGGCGCCGTCCCGGAACGGCAGAAGGCCCGCGGACGGGGCCCCCCCTCCCGGGACGTTGTCGGGGGCGCCCGAGGATCGCACGAGATGGACCCCCAAGGGGACGAGTCGGCGCGCGGCGACCCTCACGTTGGGCGGATAGGACTCCGTGGCCACGGTGAGGCCGGGGCGCGGAGAGACGGCGGCGAGGCGCTCTCCGCCGCCGGTGCCCAGGTCGAGGAGGTCGGGGGAACCCCTCGCCCTCTGGGCGACCAGGTCCGAGTAGTCCCAGGGAAGGGGTTCCTCGTGGAATCGCCCCCCCTCTCGGACCCAACGGAAGTCCCAACCTTGGATCGGATGGCGCTGCGCTTCCGCCAACAGGTGGTTCACGTCCTTTGCGCCCACCCTGTCCGTGACAAAGGGAACCCCGATGAAGGCAACGGCCACGGGGTGCCCGGGACGAGGGAAGGACCGTGACCCCCTTCGGTCCAGTTCGGGCTCGGACCCGAAGGGCCGCCGGTTCGAAGGACTTGGAGTCCGGTTACGGGATAAACCAGTCCCTTCCCGCGAGGCCCTCGGCGAGCCCCACCGCCGGTTCGAACCCGAGCACGCTGCGCGCCGTGCGCAGGTCGGCGAAGCTGGAGGTGGCCGGTTCCGGCCCCGGCGCGAGGGAGACCGGCTCCAGATCCAGCCGGCCCATGGCCTCGCAGGCCATCTCGGCGGCCGCGCGCAACGAGACGGGCACCCCCGTCCCCACGTTCACCACGGTCCAGCGACCGAGGCGGCGGTCCAGGGCCCGGGTGAACGCGGCCACGGCGTCCTGGACGCTCAGGAAGTCCCGGGTCGCCTCTCCGGTCCCGGGGACGCCGGGGGGTTCCCCCCGGGCCAGCGCCTCCCCAAAGGCGGTGAGGATCCCCGGATGGTGGGAACGGGCCCGGCCCCGGCCGTAGACATGGAAGAGACGTAACGCGATCACCGTGAGGCCTTCGCGTTCCGCGAAGGCCCGTCCCAGCAGCTCCCGGGCCCCGTAGCTCGCCCCCCGGAGCCCGACCGGCCCGGGAGACCGCCCTTCGGAGAACGGGGGCGCCCCCGCGTTCCCATAGACCGACGAGGAGGAGGCGAGCACCACCCGGGGGACCCGCTGCGAGCCCGCGGCCCGCAGGGCGTTGAGGGTCCCGAGGACATTCACCGAGTACCCTTCCACGGGGTCGTCGGGGGGGATGGCGCGGGCCGCGAGGTGCACCAGGGCATCCATCCCCTTAGCCGCGGCTTCCAACCGGGGGAGGTCCCGCACGTCTCCCAGGACCCATCGGTCTCGCCGCGGCCTCCCCCGCGTACCCTCGGCCGAGGCGTCGTCAAAGGTCCGGACGGTCCCTCCGCGCGCCTCCAGAGCGTCCGCCAGGTGCCGTCCCAAGAAGCCCTCGCCACCGGTGATGAGGACACGCAGCGGGGAGGGCACGGCCGGGGAAAGGCCGGCCCCTACATAGGCCCCCCTCCCCGGGCCGGAGGTTTATCCAGCCCCTCCCTTCCCCGATACGACCATGGGAAGGTCCGAACCCCTGCCGAGGTCCTCGGACCGGCCGCCCGGCCCGAAAGCCGGTCCGGGCGCGCCTCCCCCTTCCCCCGTACACTCCCTCCAGAGCCTCGGCCACGGCTCCCTCCTTGCCTTGGTCGGCCAGATCTTCCTGGTGGGGGCCCTCTTCGGCGTCCGCATCCTGCTGGTCACCCGGCTGTCCCCCGGGGACTGGAACTCGGTGGCCCTGACCCTGGCCCTGGTAGGATTCATCGGCGCCGTGGGCACCCTCGGGCTGCCCCAGGCCGTGGCGCGCCAGCTCGCCCACACCGTGGCGACCCGGGACCGCAGGCGCCTGGTGGTCAATGCCATCCTCCTGACCCTCCCGGCGGCCGCCGTGGCCGGGGGGGCGCTCTTCCTGCTCGCGGACCCGCTGGCCTCCCTTCTCTCCGACCCCTCCCTCACCCCGGTGCTGGAGTTCTTCGCCGGCTACCTCGTCCTCACCACGATCTCCGGGCTCCTCGCCTCGTTCTTCCAGGGGAACGAGGACGTCCTGCCGAACACCCTGTTCAACCAGGTCCTGAGCCCCGGGCTCGCCCTGATCTTCCTGTTCAGCTTCCTGGAGGAGGGCCTGGGCCTCACCGGGGCCTTGCTGGCCTACCTGCTGAGCGCGCTGGCGACCCTGGTGGGCCTCACCGTCTACACCCTCTCCCGGCGGGGCCGACCCTGGGACCGCCCTCTCGACCCTCAACGGGTGCTCTCCGTGGACTATGAGACCAACACCGCGGCCTCGCTCCTCGTCTTTGCGCTTCCCCTCGCCCTGGTGGCGGTGGCCGCGGCCACCGTGGGCACCGCGGACACCATCGTGCTGGGGGTCCTCTCCCCTTCCCACACCCAGGTGGTGGGACCCTACAATGCGGTCCTCCCCATGGCGCGACTGGTGGCGCTCGGGGGGGCCTCCCTGGGTTACATCATGCTCCCCGTGGCCTCGCACCTTCACCGGGTAGGGGACATGCAGGAACTGCGACGCAGCTACACCACCATCACCAAGTGGATCCTTCTGGTCACCCTCCCCTTCTTCCTGCTCTTCCTTCTGCTCCCGGGTCCTTCCTTAAGCTTCGTCTACGGCTCCGCCCTGAAGTCGCCGGGCTACGGCAACGCCACCGTCCTCCTGCAGATCACCGTCCTGGGGTCCTTCCTCGCCACGCTCATGGGACCGTCCTCCTCGGTGCTCATCGGCCTGGGACGGCTACGGTTGCTCTTGTACGACACCGTGGCCAGCGCGCTCACCGATGTGCTCCTCTCGGTGGCCCTCGTACCCTTCCTCGGGTCGGAAGGGGCGGCCATCGCCTTCGCCTCCGCCACGGCGCTCCTCCCCGTCCTCTGCGTGGTCCAGACCCACCTGCTGGAGGGGATCCATCCGTTCCACGGGGTCCTCGCGAGACCCTTGCTCGCCTTGAGCGTTCCGGTGGCGGTGCTCTTCCTGGTGGCGTCCAGCCGGGGGTGGGACCCGAGCGGTCTGTGGCTCCCCGGGCTCTTCGCCCTCCTCTTCCTCGGCTATTTCCTGGCCATTCCCGCCACCCGGAGCCTGGAGATGGAGGACGGGCACCTGCTCTCCGTGGCGGAGTCCTACCTGGGCCGGCCCTTGCCGTTCCTCCGGAGGCTGGGAAGATACTTCGTCGGCCGCAGCCCTTGAACCCCGGGGCAAGGCCTTTGAGGGGAAAGGCCTCGGCCCCCCCATGGTGACGGAGCTCGACCCCCGCCAGCTCCGGGACCTCCTCGAAAAGAAGGAAAAGGTCCTCCTCCTGGACATCCGGGAGCCCTGGGAACGGGACCAGGCGCGGATTGATCCGTCGTTGTTCATCCCGATGGAGGAGGTCCCGGACCGTCTGGACGAGATCCCCCAGGAAGGGGCCGTGGTGGTCTATTGCCATCACGGAATGCGTTCCTACGTGGTCGCGGATTACCTGGAGCAGCAGGGATTCCCCCGGGTCCTGAGCCTCCAGGGAGGGATCGATGGCTGGGCCACCCTGGTCGATCCGGGCATCCCGCACTACGGCTGACCGTTCCGGGGGCCGTCTGCGCCGGTCCCAGGGAGAAGGCCCTTAACCCGTCCCCCGATGGGCCTCGGGATGCCTCCTATGGCCCTGGTCTTCGGCGCCTCTTCGGCCCCGGGCACCCATCTGCTCCGGCAGCCTCCAGCGGGCTGGGCCTTGGAGGCCGCTGGCCGGACCGATCCCCGGACCTGGGGACTGCCCTTGCGTCGGTTCCACCCTCTGGACCTGTCCGACGGGCCGGCGGTACGGGCGCTCCTCTCCGGCTCTCCGGCCGACGCCTGGATCAACCTGGCCATCCCGTGCCTCGCGCCGGGACCGGCCGATGCCCGGGGGATGGGCGCCCTCGGCGCCGGGGACCCGGAGCGCGAACGCAGGCTGCTGGTGGACCTCCCCGGCTGGCTCGCGGACGAGGCCGAGCGCCAGGACCGCTACCTCGTGCAGCTCTCCACGGATGAGGTCTTCGACGGGGAGGCGGGGCCCTACGGGGAGGAGGACCCCCCCAGCCCCCCTTCCGACCGGCTCTCCCCGACCGGGGCGGCGCTGGGGACCGGGGAGGCGCGGGTCTATGCCTCCCGGGCGAGGCGGGCCATCGTCCGGGTCTGCCGACCGTATGGGGGGGGCCATCCCTCGCGACCCGACTGGGTGGCGCAGTGGGCCGAGGCCCTGGAACGGGGCGCCCCCCTGGTCATTCCCTCGGCCGAACAGATCACCCCCACCTGGGTGCCCGACCTGACCGAGGCGCTGGGAGCGATCCTGGACCGCCAGCCCCGCCGGATCTACCACGTGGCCTCGCCAGAAGTGGTCTCCCTGGACGGCTTCCTGGCCCATCTCTGCCGGGAGGCCGGGCTTCCCGCCCGACGGGGCGGGGTGCCCGAGCCCGGGAACGGACGGCGAGGCGGGCTTAGGGTGCGGGAGGTCCACAAGCTCGGCGTGCGTCCCCTGGGCTATCGGGAGGGTCTTCGGAGGTTCGTCGGAGACCGGGGGTCTCAACGGCTCTCCTCCGGGAGCCCGAATCGGGACAACAGCCGGTCGTAGCGGTGGTCGACCCGGGGGGTCACGGAGGCCACCCGCTCCCGGGTGACCACGATGTTCTCCAGGCATTGGCGGAGCGTCGGCAGGACGGGTCGCCGGGGGGAGGAGCCAGGGACCCCCCCGTCCCCCGGGGCGCTCTGCCCCAGGGCGGCGAGGAGCAGCGCCTCGTCGTTGAAGGCGAAGAGGAAGGGAAAGACCCGGCACTCCCCGGTGAGGGTCCGCAACAGCAGGTCGGCCTTCTCCCCCTCCTTCCACCGCCCGTGTACGAAGACCATCTCGTCTGCCTGGCGGCCGCGGAAGGGAGGGATCCGGGCCGGGTCCGGAAGGACCCGACGGTGGACCCAGCCCAGGTCCAGAAGCCGACGCTGGGAACGGGGTAGCCCCTGGGGCCCCATCCGGTGCCCGGGGCGACCCTCCAGGGGGGCGTTGAACGGCAGGAGCACCAGCCGGTAGGCCGCCTGCCAGGTCCCGGGTGACCGGACCGGGGCCTTCCCGGGAGAGAGGCCGGGACGCCCATCAAGCCCCCGAGGATAGGCCCGGGCCCCGGGTTGAGAGGCCAGGTGGGATACCAAACCCTCGTAGTCGAAGTACACGGGGAAGCCGCGCTCGCCCAGGGCGACGGAGAGGACGGTCCTCTCCTGGGTCAGCTCCTCCGGGACTTGGGGTCCTGTCGCGGCCCCCTCGGCCCCCGGGTCCACTTCGACGGCAAAGACCGACTGGGGGGCCTGCCAGAGCACCACGGTCCCCGGCCGGGACTCCAGGCGACGCAGGAGCTCCTCCTGCCGGTCCGCGTACGGTCGCAAGAGCCAGACCCGCGCCGTCCGGAACCCGAAGGCGTTCGGGTCGGGCAGGTAGCGATCGTGGACCCAACCCTCCTCATAGGCGCGTCGCCGGGCCGCGTGATAGGTGGAGCGGGGTAGCCCGGTCCTCTCGAGCCGGGTGCGCTCGCTCTCGTCCTCCACCGCGAGGAGGGCGATGAGCACCTTCACCTCGGTCTCGGTCAGATCGCGCAGAGGGTCCTCCCGGGCGGCTGGAGAGGGTTTGTCACGCCGTCCAGACCGGCCCTATGACCCCTGGACGGGGGTTCATGTAAGCGTATCGGGTTAAGACCCCTCCGAGGAGGACCATGCCACGCTTCCCTGGCCGACCCCGCGGGGGGCTTTTCGCCCTCTCGGCCCTGCTCACCGCCCTGCTGATCGTCCCCGGCTTCGCCCTGGCCCTTCCGCCCACCCCCGGGGGCCCCGGGCCGGCCCTCTGGGCCTATGCGGGAGAGGATTCGGTGAGCCACCTGGTCACCGTCTCCGGTGCCCTCGGGGGAAGCTACGACCTGCACGCCGACTTCGCCACCACGGCGATCTTCAGCCAGCGGAACACCAGTGCCCAAGGCTTCACGGTGCAGATGAACCGCACGGTGAGCTTCGTCCTCTTTGCCGAGCTCTGTTCCCTCGCCTGCCCCCCCGGCGGGAGCTTCGTGAACCTCACCATCCGTGCCTGGGAGGTGGACCAATTGACGGCCAACCTGACCCGGGACGGGAGCGTCGTGCTGGAGAACGGGACCGTCCTGCCGGCCTTTGCCCTGCTCTCCAGCGAGAGCCTCCTCGTCCAGAACCTGACCGAGGGACTGTCGTGGAAGGTGGCCAGCGGTTCGGGTGCCGTGGACCGGAGCGCCCAGTCCCGGCTCCAGGCCTCCGTGGACCTCGGGGCCGGTGGCCTCGGGCTCTTCCCCCTGGATCCCCCGACCGACGAACCCTGGAACGCCTCCGCCCTCGGGACCGTCTCCGGGAGCTACCAGGTGGCCTGCACGGTGGTCGCGGTGAACGGGACCAGCCCGTGCGGGCCCGGGGCTGGCCCGCTCGCGCTCACCGCCCGATTCGCGGTCTCCGGGACCGATGGGGGACCGACGGGCGAGTCCGACGACGGGGCCCCCACCCAGGGGATGAGCCTCGCGCTCACCGCCCCGAGCACCTTCGTCCTGGAGGACGGCGTGCTCCTCGTCCCCACGGTGGCGGACCTCTTCGAGGCCCCTGTCGCGGCCTCCAACCCCGCCCCGTTCCAGCAGGTGACCACGACCGATCTCAACTGGCTCGGACAGTCCTCTCACCTCGGCGTCGTCGCTTCCACCACCCTCTTCGCGCCCCATCTACCTGGGACGTCCAAGGGGGACGTCACCGGCTCCATTCTCGTTCCCGCGGCCCAGGCGGCGCAGTCCCCGCTGGGCAACTACACGGTCTACGGGGCCCCGGTCTCCCCTACGGCGGCACACAACCAGTCCTGCCAGGAGCTTTCCGGATGCAACGGCCTCCCCGGGAGCGGTGGGCCTGGCGGGGGTGGCGGGCCGGGTTCCCCTGGGAGCCGACCGCTCCTGGAAGCGGCCCTCGCCGGTGTGGCGGTGGCCGCCATCCTCATTGCCGCGGTGCGGATCCTGCGCCCTCGCCCCCGGGACCCGACCCCGCAGAGCGGAGCCGGGGAGACGCTCCCTCCCCCTCCTCCGGCGGCGCCGGGGGAAGAGGACCCGTTAGGGCGGCTCTGGTGAGCGGGCCGTCCGTTCCCGGGAAGAGGGAGCTCAAGCGCCCGTCTGGGCCCAGAGGATGGCCACCCAGAGGATGACCAGGAGGACCAGGGCGATCCCCACCACCGCCCAGGCGACCCGGACCCAGCGGAAGAGCGAAGAGGCGGCCATGTGCCGTGCCCCGCAGCCCGGGCAGGGATAAAGCCCCTCTCCTCCCCTCCTCCGCCATGGCCGAAAGGAAGCGGGTGCTCCTCCTGGGGGGAGGCGGAGGGGTCGTGGGCTCCGGGGTCCTGGAGGAGTTGCTCCGGGAGTACTCCGTGATCTCCTACCATCGGACCCCGCTCGCCAACGAGAGTGGGCGGGTGACGTTCGTGCCGGGGGACCTCCGGCAGTTGCCGGACCGGCCGGAACTCTTTCGGCAGCTCCACGCCGTGGTGAACGTGGTCTGGTACCGCGAACCCGGCCCGGACGGGCGCTTCGCGCCGGTGGCCGACGCGCTTCACCGGGTCCTTGGGCGCTGTGTGGAGGAAGGGGTGGAGCGGTTCGTCCAGATCTCCCTTCCCCCAGGCCCCCCGGCCCTGGAGGCCAAGCTGCCGTACTTCACCCGCCGGCGACCCTTCGAGCGCACGCTCCTTTCCAGCGGGCTCAAGGTCAACCTCCTTCAGCCTTCGGCGGTCTTCGCCCCCCGGGACCGGCTCATCCAGGTCATGCTCGCGCTCCTGCGACGGCACCGTTACTTCCCCCTCTTCGGGAGCGGAGAGTACCACCTTGCCCCGATCTGGCACCGGGACCTGGGCCTCCTGGTGGCGGAGGCGCTCGCCGGTCACCTGCCGCCGGTCACCTTGGCCGGAGGACCGGATCGGATGACCTACCGGGAGCTCCTGGGGCTCCTCGCCCGCGCCGTGGGGCGCGAGCCTCACCTCGTCCGCGTCTCCCCCCGGATGGGACGCTGGGCCGTCCAGGCCTTCAACGCCGTGGGATGGCACGTGCTGTACACCTACGAGTACGACTGGCTGCTGTCAGACACCCTGGGCTTCCCGCCTCCCCCCGATCTCCCGCGCCCGTTCCTGCGTCTGGAGGAGTTCCTGCAAGGGAAGGGGGACGCGCCGGCCACCGAAGGATGGGAAGGGCGGGGGGCCTCCCCGGCGTCTTGACCGGCCGGCAGGGAGGGTACGGGGTCCGGCGGAGGCCTCCCGCCCCGAGGAAGGAGGGGGCTCGCGGGAAGCGAGGCCGGGCTTGGCCAAGGTCCCTCGGGATCGCCCCGACGGCCGGCGCGGGACCTCTCAGGGCGGGGGGCGAGCGGCCGGCTTGGTGGCCACGAGGAGGATCCGACGCTTCTCCCACCCGACGACCCGGCCCTCCTCGGCGCGGGCCCCCAGGGCCTTGAGCGCGGAAGGCGAAGCCTCCTTCAGCGCCGAGCGGACCCGAACCTCCTCGGTCCCCCCGGGGGGTACCGGTGAGAGCCACTCCTTTAGTGGCAGATATTCGGCGGTCACTTGGCGGAACGTCAACGCCAGCCCCGCCCGGGTCACCTCCTCGGTCCATTCCGGGTCCGAGAGCGCCCGGGCGTGGGTGGGGTCCCGAAGCCGCTCCAAGTGGTTCAAGAGGTCTGCCCCCGCTGGATCCGGGCACATGTCGGAGATCCCCAGCCTTCCGCCCGGAACGAGGACCCGCGCGGCCTCGCTCAGGAAGGCATCGATCCGGGGGAAGTGGTGGGGGGCCCGGCGGGACGTCACCAGGTCGAAGCTTCCGTCAGGGAAGGGCAACCGCGCGGCGTCCCCCCGTTGGAAGTGGACGTTCGGGACCTTCCGGCCCTCCGCCAGCTTCCGGGCCTCCGTCAGCATGGCCTCGGTGGCGTCCAGGCCCACCACTTCCCGAACATGAGGGGCCAGGGCGAGGGCGGTGTGCCCCGGGCCGGTGGCCACGTCCAGGGCACGCTCCTGGGGGCGGGGGGCCAGCGCTTCGACGAGGATGGCCAGGTCCGCTCCCCGGGCATGCCGCTCGCTCGCGGTGTACGCCGCGGCGTACTTCCCGAAGAAGGTCTCTGGGGCGGCCAGTTCCCGGTCCATGGGGGTGCGGACCCTGAGAAGGCGCGGGATACTTGACCCCGCACCCCCGGGCGCCGGCGGTAGGTCCCCGGCAGGTCCGCCCCACGACGCGAGCCCTGGACGCGGGTCCCCCCTAGCCCCGCGCCGGTCCGGGATCAGGTTTCCCGGTCGGGAGGGGCCTTCGCCACCAGGACCATGCACGGGGCGTGGTTGATGAGCGCGGTGGAGACGCTTCCCAGGAGCACCCGGCGGGTGGGGGATAGTCCCCGGGAGCCCACCACGAGGATATCCGTGGGATGGGTCTGGAGATAGGTCAGGATCCGCTCTACCGGGGAGCCCTCGTAGACCTCCGTCCGGACCTCCGGGACCTGGGCCCGGGCTTCCTCGGCCCACTGTTGTACCCACTCCGTGTCCCGGGGGGCCGGTCCGCCGTGCGCCGGGGCCCTCCCCTTCGGAGCCGGATGGGAGGGGAGGACGGTCAAAAGGCTCAGGTGGACCCCATGGGTCTCCTTTCCGCTCAACGCAGCGGCGAGGTCCCGGGCGAGGTGGAAGGCCACCTCCGACGGCGGAGAGCCATCGACGGCCACCGCCAGGTCTTGCAGCCGGGGGACCCCGGGCGCCTTGCGGGGAAGGGGCCGGACCACCAGAACGGGGCAAGGAGCGGCCTGGACCACGGCGTTGGAGACGCTGCCCAGGAACAGTCGGCGCGTGGCCGAGGCCCCCCGGCTCCCCACCACGAGGAGGTCCGGGGGCTTCGCCCCGAGCGAGTCCAGGATCGCCTGGGCCGGCGGGCCCTCCAGCAGGAGATGATCCACGGGTCCGGCCCCCGCGGCGCGGGCCTCCTCCTCCGAGCGCACCAGGACCTCCCGGTGGAACCGGGCGGCCTCCTCCGGCGGGACGGTGACCCCCGAGCGGGTGTGCATGTACGAGGGAGCGGCGGCCGCCACCGAGACGATCCTGAGCGAGGCCCCGGTGGCCCGGGACAGCGATTCGGCCACGGCTAAGATCCGCTCGTCGGCCTTGGAACCGTCGACGGCCACGACCAGGCGTTCCAGCGTCATGTCCCCCCCCAAGGCTCACGTCGTGGCCGAAGGTCGCGGGGCCGGGGCCCCGGCCGGGGGGACCTCCCGCACCGGGGCCGGCGTACTCGTCGCCTTCTCCCGGGCCAGCAGGTCGGCCCAGCGGGCCTCGGCCTGCTCCTTCACCTGGCGGACCTCCTCCGGGCTGAAGTGCCGGAACCGGCCCTGGGCCGCGAGGTAGTCCTCCACCGGTTTGAGCTGCCCCATCCGCCGGGTGATCCGGAGCTGACCGTTCTCTACCTCGTAGAGCGGGAAGATACCGGTGTACGTGGCCAGCTTTCCCAGCTCGATGGTCTGGTCGGAGTCGTAGCGCCACCCGGGGGGACAGGCCGCGTACACGTGGAAGAAGCGAGGCCCCCTCATCCCTCGGGCCCTCTCCACCTTCCGGACGAAGTCCTCCGGGAAGCTGGGGTTCAGCGTGGCCGCGTAGACGGGGTGATGCGCCAGGACGATGGCCATGATGTCCTTCTTCGGCTCGAGCTTCCCCCGGGCCTCCCCGGCCACCGGTGTGGTGGTGGTCCAGGCCCCCTGGGGGGTGGCGCTGCTGCGCTGGACCCCGGTGTTCATGTACGCCTCGTTGTCGTACATCACGTAGAGGGCGTCCGTCCGTCGCTCCAGCATCCCGCTCAGCGACTGCAGCCCGATGTCCGCGGTCCCCCCATCCCCAGCGAACCCGACCACGTTGAGGTCCTCCAGACCCAGCGCGTCGGCCGCGGCCCGCAGCCCGGAGATGGAGGCGCCGGTCGCCTCGATGGCGTTGTCCAGCATCCCCACCCCCAGGGCGGTGGTGGGGTACGGGGTGGCGATCACGCTCCAGCAGGAGGCGGGCACCGAGACCACGGTCCGCGGTCCCAGGCCCTTCAACAGGAACCGCATGGCCAACGCCGGACCGCACCCCGGGCAGGCCGCGTGGCCGGAGTACATGAGCTCCTCCCGGGGGATGGTGAGCTTAGCCATGGACGACCACCCCCCCATCGGTCTCCAGGTCCATCCACCGGGGGCCGGTGGATCGGGAGGAGAGCAACGCCTGGAAGACCCGGTGCAGGTCCTTGGGGCCCACATCCCGCCCCCCGATGCCGGCCAGGAAGCTCGTGACGGAGGGAGGGGAGGGGACCCCGTAGAGGGCGGAACGGACCTCCGAGGCCGCGGGACCGGAGGACCCGAAGGTGAACGACCGGTCGAGCACGCCCAGGCGGCTTACGTCCCGGGCCAGCGCGCGGACCGCCTCCACCGGGAAAGGCCGGAACACCCTCAGCTTCGCCATCCCCACCTTCTGGCCCGACGAGCGCAGCTCGTCGACCACCCCCCGGGCGGTGGTGCTTATGGTCCCCAGGGTGAGGAGCACCGCGTCGGCGTCCTCGGTCCGATAGCCCACCAGCGGCCCCCCCAGGTCGCGGCCGGAGCGACGGGCGTACTCGGACTCCACCTCCTGGAGCTTCGGCAGGACCCGGTCCATCGCCTCGGCCACCTGGTGGCGGAAGTCCACGTAGTGGTCGGGCCCGGTGAAGCTCCCCAGACGGGAGACCACCCCGGGGCGGAGGATGGCCCGGGCGTCCTTGGGGGGAAGGAACGTGTCCACGACCTTGGGGTCCGGCACGTCGACCGGCTCGAAGGTGTGGGAGAGGTAGAAGGCGTCCTCGGTCACCATGGCGGGAAGCCGGATCTCCGGGTCCTCCACCAGCCGGTAGGCCGTGAGCACGGTGTCCAGGACCTCCTGGTTGCTTTCCGGGTAGAACTGGATCCAGCCCGTGTCCCGCTGGGACATGGTGTCCGCGTGGTCCGCGCCGATGTTCCAGGGAGGGGCCACGGCCCGGTTCACCACCCCCAGGACCATGGGGGTCCGCTGGCCGGAGGCCCAGTGCAGCAGTTCGTGCATGAGCAGGAGCCCCTGGCTGGAGGTGGCGGAGTAGGTCCGCGCTCCCAGGGCCGCCGCGCTCAAGCAGACCTGGAGGGCCGAGTGCTCCGACTCCACCTTGACGTACTGGGCTTTGAGCTCGCCGGAGGCGACCATGTCCGCCAGCGCCTCCACGATCGTGGTCTGCGGAGTGATGGGGTAGGCCGCGATGACCTGGACCCGGGCGAGCCGGGCCGCTTCCGCCTGCGCGCCGTTGCCGGAGAGCACCTTGAACCCCATGGTCGTACCTCACGCCTCCGTCACCATCTGGATGGCATCGGGAGGACACTCCGTGGCACAGATCCCGCAGCCCTTGCAATAGAGGAGTTTCACCACCGGGAACCCTTCGGCATCGAAGTCGAAGGCGTCGTCGGGGCAGAACTCCCAGCAGAAGTTGCACCGGGTGCAACGGTCCCGGTCAATGACCGGTCGGAGCGTACGCCAGGACGAGGTGTGCAGGATGTTGCTCGGCAGGCTGGCCACCGGCCCCTCCGGGAAAGGAAGGGGAGCGGCCTCCTCCGACGGGGGAGAAGGCCGGGAGGACGGGGCGACCGGTTCCATGCGGACGGACTCCGCGCCGTCCCGGGCCGCGGCGCGGTTCTCTTCGGGATGGGAGGGGACGAAGGCGACGATGGCCCGCTCCAGGGAGGCCTCGGTGAAGGCCCCGGTGACCCGGGCGAGCGCTCCCAGCATGGCCGTGTTGACCACGGGCATGGTGGCGGTCCCCACCTTACGTCCCACGGCGATCCGGGTCGCGTCCACGGTGGCGAGGGTGCCTCCCTGGGGAAGGGAGAACGCCCCCGGCGCCTGGGGAGAGTTCACCAAGAGGAGGCCTCCCGGCTTGAGACCCCCCGTGACCGGGGTGTCCCTCAGCAGACCGGGGTCCAGCACCACCACCACGTCCGGGTGCTCGATGAAGCTCCTAAGTTCGATCGGGTGGTCATCGATCCGGGTGAACGCCGTGACCGGGGCGCCCCGCCGCTCCACCCCGAAGAACGGGAAGCTCTGCGCCACCTTGCCATCGAAGAAGACGGCCTGGGCCAGAAGCTCGGAGGCCACCACGGCCCCTTGCCCTCCCCGGCCGTGGAAGCGGATCTCCAACATGGTTCCTCGGAGCCTGCGACCGTCCGGGAGGGGCTTATACCGCCCGTAAACGGCGCTTGACCGACGCCCTTAATCCCGAGGCTTGGCCTACCCCGTCCATGGTCGGGATCAAGCCCCTTTCGAAGATCTGGCTGGACGGGAAGTTCGTGGACTGGGGCGAGGCCCGGGTCCACGTCCTCACCCACGGGCTCCATTACGGCTACGCCATCTTCGAGGGCATCCGCTCCCACGGTACCCCCCAGGGGACCGCGATCTTCCGCCTCCCGGAGCACCTGACCCGCTTCGAGAACAGCGCGAAGATCTACCGGATGCCGCTCCCGTACTCCCCGTCCCAGCTCCGGGAGGTGGCCAAGGAGCTCGTCCGCATCAACGGGGTCACGGACAGCTATCTTCGCCCGCTGGCCTTCTCCGGCTACGGGGAGATGGGGCTCGACCCCACCCGGAGCCCCATCTCGGTGGCCATGGCCCTCTGGGAGTGGGGGGCCTACCTGGGGGAGCAGAGCGCCCAGAAGGGGGTACGGGCCACGGTCTCCAACTGGACGCGCATCGACAGCCGGGCCCTCCCTCCCCAGGCCAAGTGCGCGGCCAACTACGCGAACAGCGCGCTCGCGAAGATGCAGGCCAGTGCGGCGGGCTACGACGAGGCGATATTGCTGAACGCCGCCGGCATGGTGGCCGAGGGGCCGGGGGAGAACATCTTCCGGGTGAAGGACGGGGTCCTCTCCACGCCCCCGGCGAGCTCCGGGATCCTTCGGGGGATCACCCGGGACTCCCTCATCCGCTTCGCCCGGGACGAGGGGATCCGCTTCCAACGGACGGACTTCACCCGGGAGGAGCTCTTCACCGCGGACGAGGTCTTCTTCAGCGGGACGGCGGTGGGACTCACTCCGATCCGGGAGGTCGACGGGCGGCCCATCGGCTCCGGCGATTACCCGGTGACCCACCGCCTCCAGAAGCTCTACGACGACGCGATTCACGGCCGGGACCCCCGGTACCGGTCCTGGCTCACCTTCGTGGGCTGACCGCCCCTTCCTGGCAGGACCCCGGGACGTCAGGAGCGGGGCCAGAGCGCCCGGAGCGCGCTGGCGAAGGCCGAGAGCGGGGTCCGGGTCCGTTCGTCCCGCGCCCGGAGGAGCAGCCAGACGGCCGGCGGGCCGGCTTCCAGCGCCCAGGGCCCCTCCAACGGGAGGGAGCGCAGATGGGAGAACGTGGGGGTGTCGTGGAGCTCCTCGAGCGCGAACCCTCCCGGACGGGGCTCCTCGACGAGGAAGAGATGGCCCCAGGGTTCCGCCCCGCCCCCCGCCCTCCGCCGGAGGACGGAGCGCTTCCAGGCGACGATCCCCGGGGGCGCGGGAAGGTCCCACAACGGGCTCAGGTAGACACCCTCGAAGGAAGGGTCGTTGAGGGCCTGGGAACAGGCCTCCTGGAACCGTTCTGCCACCCGGCTCGCCCCGGAGCTCGGTTCCCTAGGGGCGACCATGTTCCTCCGGTGTCCTCCCCGGACGATCCCGGCGCGCGCGGGGAACCTCAGGAGAACCTCTCTCCCTCCGTCCCGGATCGTCCGGGTCGAGGGAGGGGGATCGGGCCGGTCGCTCTTGAAGCTACGTCCATCCCCGGGGGCAGGGGCTTGCCCCGTCTCGATGATCGAGTCTCTTCGACGGTCCGGAGGGTGCCACGATCCTGCCCAACGCAGGCGTGGGGGACGCGGCCACGACCCCACCGGTCCGGTTGAGGTCCCGGGCTCGGGCCTACGGACCTTCCTCGACCGGAAGTTGGGGGTTCCACGCCACTTCCCACAAGTGCCCATCCGGGTCCTGGAAATACCCGGCGTACCCTCCCCAGAAGGTGGTTCCCGCGGGCTTCGTGATCCGGGCCCCGGCCCGCAACGCTTGTCCCATCAGTTCGTCCACCTCCCCCGGGCTGTTGACATTGTGGGCGACGGTAAGCTCGGTCGGGCTTCTCGGGCCCTACGGGACCTGGGCATCCCAGGCGATCTCCTTGCGCGGGTAGAGGGCGAGGATGAGTCCCCCTCTCAGCGGGAAGAAGGCCACCGCGCCATGCTCGTACTGGGTGCCGACGATGCCTTCCGAGACCAGGCCCTGGCCCTCCCGGTAGAACCGAAGGCTGCGGGCCAGGTCGTCCACCCCAAGCGTGAGGACATTGACCCGTGGTCGCATGGGCGGCGGAGTGGCGCGGTGGTATTAGTTCTCCCTTGGGGGGGGCGGGGAGCGCTACCGCAAGCCCGGCCCGGCGGACCGGTCGGCCATGCCCCGCGGGCCTCCCCGATCGGGCGCCGAACGACAGGGACCGGCCCCGCGCGGCCCGGAGGGGTCGGGGGGGCGGCCGCGGTCTCCTTCGCCCGCCCCGCCTTCCGGGCGCCCTTTTCCCGTCCCTCAGTAGAACCGGCGCGCCCGGGGGACCTCTCCCCGGTGGCTGGGATGCACGTCCTCGAACCGGACCTTGGGATACGCGCAGAGGCCGTCCCGGTTCGGTTCGCAGTGACCACAGTTCCCCTCCTGAGGGACCGGGGCGCGCACCGGGTCCGCTCGGATGAGCTGGAGGGCGGTCTGGAGCCAGGCCCGGGGAGCCCCCGTGTAGGGGACCTCCACCCACCCCTCCCGCTCTCCTCCCCCCGAGCTGTCGCCGTAATAGACCAGGCCGCTGACGGGGGCGACCCCCCAGGTGGCCTCCACCAGCCGGCATTCCGCGAGCACTTGGAGGAAGTCGAAGAAGCGGCCGTGGTGCCGGGGGTAGTCCTCGAAGAGGTGGGTCTCCTTGTACTCCACGGGGAAGAAGTGGCCGTCGGGCCGCCGGACCACGTAATCCGGTCGCCCGCTGAGCGCCCAGGCACGGTCCTCCAGGGTGGCGGAGTGGTCCCGGAGGAACGCGTGGGCGTGGCTCCTCTCCGCGGGGAAGAGGAAGGGGAGAGCGGGTTCGTCGGGGTCCTGGTAGACGAGCGTGTCCTGGGGCCCCACGTCCAGCCGTCCGTGCACCGGCCGGGGGTCTCCCACGGGAGGCGGGAAGAGGGGGGAGTGCGACAGCGGCACCGTGCCCGAGGGGGTCCGGGGGGCAAGGGGCGCGCCGGTACGCCAGGAGAGGTGCTGGCTACGGTGCAGTTCCATCTCGTGAGGGCAGCGGAAGTAGGTGACAAGGTCGTGAGGGGAGAGGTGCTCCAGGGGGATAGCCTCCCCGGGGGCGATCGGCAGGGGTTGGGCCTTCGGCGGCACGAGGGGGATCAGGTCCGGAGCGGTCGCGGTCACGGGAGAAGGACGCAGGGGAGGGGTTCTTCAAACCCTCGGTGGACTCGAGCCATCCTTGGGCCGGGAGGTCGCGGTGCCCCGGAGGACCGGCGGGGTCAGCCGTTGATGGAGGCCCCGCTCACCCCGTGGGGGTTAGGGGGGTCCGGCGGGGAGGAGACCGGCGAGACGCTCCGGCGCCGGTCCAGCGCGTCGTTCAACCTCGTGGTGGCCAGGAGCAGGGCCAGATGGCTTAAGGCCTGCGGGAAGTTCCCCAGGAACTTCCCGTCGGGGCTCATCTCCTCCGGGAGGAGCCCCAAGGGTCCCGACCGGCTCAGGAGCTCCTCGAGAAGGGTCCGGGCGCGTTGGAGATCGCCCCTGAGGGTATAGTACTCCACCAGCCAGAAGGCGCAGGGGAGGAAGGTCCCCTCGGTCCCGGGGAGGCCATCATCGAGCTTGTAGCGATAGACCAGGGGGCCGTGGACGAGCTCGGACTCCACGCGCCGGACGGTCTCCTGCATCCGGGGGTCCTGGGCGGAGATGAACCCCACCACGGGGAGCCGGAGCAGCGAGGCGTCGACCCCCTCCGCGCCGTAGTACCAGGCGAACGCCTTCCCGTCGGACGTGAGCCCTTGGGTGAGGACGGACTCCTTGACCGCCTCCCGCGTCCGCTCCCAGGTCGCGTAGTCTGCCACCATGCCGAGGCGACCGCCCAGGCTGATGGCCCGGTCCAGGGCCACCCAGCACATGGCCTTGGAGTAGACGAAGTGCCGGGGAGGGCCCCGGACCTCCCAGATCCCCCGGTCCGGCCGGTCCCAGATCTCCACCACCCGGTTCACCAGGTGCCGGAGCTCGCGCCAGAGGTCCACGGAGACCACGCCCCCGTGGATCTCCAGCAGGTTGGCCACGTCCAGGACGTTCCCGAACATGTCGTGCTGGACCTGCTCGTGGGCCGCGTTCCCGACCCGGATGGGACGGCTGCCCCGGTAGCCTTCCAGATGGGTCAGCTCGATCTCGGGAGGGGGGGACCGGCCCTCCACGTCATAGAGGACCCTCAGCCGGTCCCGGTCCCGGACGATGAGCGTGAGCAGCCAGTAGATGAAGTCCACCGCCTCCTCCTCGAAGCCCAGACGGAAGAGGGAGCGGACCGCCAGGGCCGTGTCCCGGATCCAGGTGAAGCGGTAGTCCCAGTTCCGGACCCCTCCGGGGTCCTCCGGGAGGGAGGTGGTGGGCGCGGCGACCATGGCCCCGGTGGGCCGGTAGAACAGCAGCTTCAGGAGGAGGGACGAGCGTTCCACGGCGCTTCGCCAGCGCCCGTGGTAGGTGGACCGGCCGGACCAGGCCCGCCAGTACTGGAGGGTGCTCTCCAGCCGTTGGGCGGGCTGGAAGGCCTCGAGAGGGGTCACCACCTCCGAACCATGGGCGAACACGAACCACTCCTCCTGGCCCGCGGAGAGGGAGAAGGAGCCCTCCACACCGCCCCCTTCGATCCTCAGGGGGCGGTAGGTGGCGAGGGAGGCGGACCCGGCCGGGGCCCGGGCCAGCGCCCCGTAGCGGTCCACCTGGAAGGTGGGCACCTCCCGGGCGTAGCCGAACCGGGGCTGGAAGGAGAGACGGAAGGAGAGCGTCCCCCGCCGCACCGAGATCCGCCGGTGGATCTCGGACATGAGGATATGCCCGGAACCGACCTCGGGGCAGAAGTCCAGAAGGACGGCCTCCGACCCGTCCGGGGCCTGGAACGTGTGCTCGAGGACATTGGTCCCGGGCTCGTAGGAGAGCCGGGTCGTGACCCCCGGCGTCTCGACCCCCAGGAAGAAGTGACCCCCCTTCTCCCGGTCCAAGAGGGCGAGGAAGGTGGGAGGGGAGTCGAACCGGGGGAAGCCGGCGAAGTCCACCGACCCCTCGAGGCCGACCAGCACCGCGGTGCGGTTGTTCCCGATGACCCCGTAGTCCTCCAGGTCCGGGTAGCCCCGGGCCAGCGGCCCCCGGGCGGGGCCCTCCTTGGGGTGGGCGCGGGTCGACACGTTGCGTCCGGCCACGCCGCCGGGGTTCTTATCCCGGAGGGACCGGGACGTGGAGGGGTCCTCCGGGAGGCCCGTTCCCATCGGAGGCCGGATCAGCGGGATAAGGAGAGGAAGCGCAGGGAGAGCGAGTTCAGCACCACGGTGGTGGAGGAGACTCCCATGGCGAGCGCCCCCGTGATGGGAAGGACGTTGTAGATCCCCAGCCCGAAGACCGGCACGAGCGCCCCGGCAGCGATGGGAAGCAGGACGGCGTTGTAGCCCAGCGCCCAGGTGAGGTTTCCCCGGACCTTGGCCACGGTCCGGCGACCCGTCCGAAGCGCGAGGGCGACGCCGCGGAAGTCGGAGCGCATCAGGACGACCCCGCCCGCCTCCTTCGCCACGTCGGTGCCCGCCCCGATGGCGATGCCCAGGTCCGCGGCCGCGAGGGCCGGGGCGTCGTTGATGCCGTCGCCCACGTAGGCGACCTGGTGGCCCTCCTTCTGCAGCCGGCGCAGCAGGTCCATCTTCTCCGAGGGGGTGAGCCCGGCGTGGACCTCGGGGATCCCGGCCGCCCGGGCCACCGCGAGGGCGGCCGCCTCGTGATCGCCCGTGGCCATCACCACCCGGAGGCCGTCCCGTTCCAGCGCCTGGACCGCCTCGGCGACCCCGGGGGCGATCTCGTCTGCGAAGCCCAGGAGACCGAGGGGGCGGTCCCCGTCGAAGAGCACCGACCCGGTCCTTCCCAGGCCTTCCAGTCGGGCCCGCTCCCCGGAGAGGGGGCCCAGCGAGCCGGAGCCCTCCGGGGGTGTGCCCGCTCGCAGGAGCCGGAAGCGCTTCTCCCCGAGACGCCCTTCGACCCCCTGGCCGGGCACCTCCTCCATCTGGGTGAAGGGGAGGGGGGCTACCTTCCTCCTCCGGGCCTCCTCCACCACCGCCCGGGCCAAGGGATGACCGGAGCCGGATTCCAGCCCGGCCGCGAGCGCCAGCAGGTGGTCGGCCGACTCCCCGGGGACGGGAAGCACGTCGGTGAGGGTGGGCTTCCCTCGGGTGAGGGTGCCGGTCTTGTCCGTGAGGACGAGGTCGATCTGGCTCGCCCGTTCCAGCGAGTCCCGGCCCTTGAACAGGATCCCCTCCTCCGCCGCCCGGCCGGTCCCCACGACCAGGGCGGCCGGCGTGGCGATCCCGAAGGCGCAGGGGCAGGCCGTGATCGCCACCGAGACGAAGACGAGCAAGGTGACCGTGAGGCCGGCCCCGACGAGGAACCAGGCCACGGAGGCGGCCACGGCGAGGGCGAGCACCACAGGAACGAAGACCGCCGCGATGCGGTCGGCCAGCTGCTTGAGCGGCACCCGGCTGAGCTCTGCCTCGGTCACCAGTTGCCCGACCTGGGCGAGGAGGGTGTCCTGGCCGACCTGGGTGGCCTCCACCGTGAGGAGACCGTCCCCGTTGATGGTCCCGGCCAGGACCCGGTCCCCGGGGCCTCTTTCCACCGGCAGTCCCTCCCCGGTAAGGAGCGCCTCGACCAGGGTGGAGCGTCCTTCCCGGATCCGCCCATCCGCGGGGACCCGGGCCCCGGGGCGGACCCGGAAGAGCTCCCCGGCTCGCACCTCGGAGACCGGGACCTCCACCTCCGTCCCGTCCCGGAGCACCCGGGCGGTGGTGGGCAGGAGCTGCTGAAGTTCCCGCAGGGCCCCCCGGGAGCGTTCCCGGGTCAGGTGTTCGAGATAGTTCCCGGTGAGGATGAGGGTGACGATGAACGCCGAGGCGTCGAAGTAGTACTCCGCGGGGAGGTGGCCGGGGAACCAGACCACGACGCTACTGTAGCCGTAGGCCACGGTGGTCCCCACCGCGATGAGGACGTCCATGTTCCAGAGGCGGCTCTGGAAGGCGTCCCAGGTGCCCCGGTAGAACTGCAGCCCGGGGTAGAACTGGACCGCCGTGGCCAGGGCGAAGGCGAGGTAGGGCCACCCCGGGAGGTGGAAGGCGTAGGTGAGGAGGAGAATGACGATGGAGAGCGGCCAGGCCACCGCGAGACGCCAGCGGAGCCGGGCGAGCTGGCGTTCGGGGGCCGAGAACTCCTCCAGGCAGGAGGTGGAGCAGAAGTAGTAGGTCCGGTTCTCCCGTACCAGGGTCAGTTCCGCGCTGCGTTCGTCCACGGCCATGCCGCAGACGGGGTCGGTGGGCATCGGGAGGACCGTGGGGGCCGCTCAGGGCTTCTTGAGCCGGGCCTCGTAGGTCTTCCGGCAGCTCTCGCTGCAGAAGTAGACCGTCTGGCCCTGGTACGTCCCCTTGGCGGGCGCCTTCTCGCTCTCTACTGTCATCCCGCAGACCGGGTCCTTCACCTTCACGGGTCTCACCCACCGGAAGACCCCGGTGGACGGCTTGACGCTTTCCTATAGACGAGAGGACAACGCAGCCACCAAAAAGTGGCTCTCGCCGCATGGGTCTGGGAAACGGGTCACCGCTCCGATCAAGGGGAAAGGACCCCCGGCCATCGGGCGTCGCCGGCGTTCCTACCACCCAGCATGGAAGCTCATCCGGGGCCACCCCCGTCCCGACTCCCCCGATTCCCCCCCGCTCCACCTGGGGCTCCCCGTGGGTCGCAGCTGGGCGCTAACAGCCCCCAACGGATCGGTCGCGGGCCCGTCCCGGGAAGGACAACGGGGTCGCGCCGCCTGGGCAGGGCCCCCTTGCGGGTCAGGCTCTTTCCCCGGTCCCTTCCTCGTTCGCACGCGTGCGCGGCTCAAGTCCCACGCAATTACACCGGCATGAACGGGCACACAAACATTTATGTTGGTGTACGATGATGCCCCAGGGCCCCCCAGGGGGCCAGCGAGAACCTATGAGAGAACGTCCGTGGAGTCGGAACGCCCTTGTCGCCATCCTAGTGGCCTTGGTCATGGTCTTGAGCACCGCGGCGAGCCTGGTGGCCTTCCTCCCTCAGGCCCCTGCGGCCAGCGCCGGGGCCCCCGCGGGGCCGACAGGGCTTCTGTCCGCCCCCAAGGCCTCAGGACCCCTCACCTCGGTGCCAGGGTCGGCGAGCAACCTGAATCCCTCGAACCCTACCCCTTTGGGGACCACGACTGTGGTCCCGGTCCCCGCGAAGTATAACGCGAAGGCACCGGACTCGGTAACGGTCACCCTGAGACCCTCGGCGAGCTTGACCGCCCTCGTCAACAACCTGAACAACCCAGCGAGCCCCGAGTACCGGCAGTTCCTGACGGCGTCCACCTTGGGCAGTGAGTATGGCAACAGCGCCTATCCCTCGGCCGTTTCCTATTTTGAGGGGTTTGGGCTTTCCGTCCAGACGAGCAGCACGGACCTGACGCTCACCGTCACAGGGACCGTGGGGCAGATCTCGGCGGCCTTCCACACCGGGATGGATGCCTATCAGGCCCAATACCAGTCTGCCGGGTCCTGGAACCCGACCTTCGGGAATGCCAGCGGGGTGGCGGGGACCACCGAGAGCGGCCCGGTCTTCTACGCCAATTCTGCCCCGGCCCAGTTGCCTGCGGGACTGGCCTACGCGGTGAACGGGATCGCGGGGCTTGACGGGATGGCCGCCCAACCGAATGTGGCCATGCCCCTGAACATGTACCCCGGGTACATTCCCGCCCAGCCGGCCACTCCCGGAAACCTTACGAACACCACCGTCCCCTCATCGGCACAGACCTGTGCCTTCGGGGTCTTTGGCTCTTGCAACTCGGTCCTGGACACCATCCAAGCAGACAGCGCGGGGAACTTCCTCTGGACGAACTTCTCGCCACTTGGTTTCACCTGCAGCTTCGACGGCCTCTGTGGAAACTACCAGTTCCTCTTCCCGTCCACCATGCCGGCGATTTCCGGGGCCCACAACCTCTGGTTCGGGAACACTACCATTGCCTCCGAGCCGGATCAGGGCCAGGGGATCACCATCGCGGTCGTCGAGGTGGGTTGTGGCCTGCCCAGCGACTTCGCGGCATGGTCCGCGCAGGCCTTCGGGAGTTCCAGCCAGTTGATGAACCGGCTCACCCAGATCGCCGTGAACACGCCGTTCGCTTTCTTCCCGAACAACAACCTGAACAATTGCATTCTCAACGGGGAGTTCGCCGGCTGGACCTTGGAGACGGAGCTGGACGTCGAGTACGCCGCGGCCATGGCCCCCGGCGCTCACATCGACGTCATCGGTATCCCGTATCCCGGTTACTTCTCGTCCTTCGACCAGGCCTACGGCGACATCGCCCAGTACCTCTCCTTGGGGTCCACGGGCGGCGTTTGCCCGACGAGTTCGGTGCTTAACACGGCGGGGCTGTACGTGGTGGAAGGCGCGGCGTCCGGTGGCGCCTGCTCGGTCACGATCACCTCGAACAGCTACGGCTCCGGCGAAGAGTACACATATTTTGACGGAAGCCCCATGTACATCACGGTGGAGGACCAAGAGCTCGAACTGCTGAACTCTGTGGGGGTCACGAACTTCTTCGCCTCCGGGGATGGCGGAGGAGTCTACGCAGAAGTGAACGACTTCATGCCCGCAGATTCGCCCGGCGCCACCTCCGTGGGGGGAGCGCAAGTGACGGCGGAGTCCGGCTCGTCGGAGTTCCCGGTGACCTCGAACTCGTTCACCTATTGTGACGGGTTCTTCTTCTTCGGGTTCTGCTTCGGTGCCATCGGGACCGCGTACTGGGCCGAGGGGAGCGGGATCGGCGGTACCGCCTACTGGTCCTACGGGTTCGGCCTCGGAGGGACGTACCGGGGCATTACCGGGGGAGGCTTTGGGCAGTCCCTCACCGAGACCCAACCGTGGTGGCAGAACGCCCTCGACACCTACTCCACCGCGGCGAAGATCGATCCGGTGATCTCCGGGAGCGCGGCCTTCAACATGACCGTGTACGCCTTCGGCACTTGGAACCTGTTCTACGGCGGGACCTCCTTCGCCACGCCGACGACGGCGGGCGAGTGGGCGCTCATCGAGGAACAGGCCAACGTGGCGTTCGGCAACCCGAAGATGGGAGACATCAACCCCCTGCTCTACGCTGCCCATAACGCCTATGAGGCGGGCGCCGGCGGGGTGTCGACGAACCCCTACCTCCCGATGCAGGCGGTCAGCAACAGCTTCGACTCGTACCCGGCGAACTCGTTCACTTGGTACTACTACAACCTTTCCATCGAGACCCCCAGCGCCCCGGTGCAACCTTTGTGGTTCCCGAGCCTCGGCAACCCCGCCGGGAGTGGGTGGAACTACCTCCAGGGACTGGGGATCCCGCTGGTCGACCTGCTCGACCAAGCCTTGGTCGGCCAGAGCGGCCTTCCCGGCCACACGTTGATGAACCCGGCCTTCTCCCTCCTCGTCAAGACCTCGTCGGGCTGGATGCCGTTCAACACCCTCACCGCCGGGTCCACCTACACGTTGAAAGTGTTGGACCAGAGCGGTCAGGGTGGGATATACAACGTGGAGGCATATTCCGGGCAGGCCAGTGGCGGGATGTACGGCGGAGGGACCATCACGACCCTACAGACCGGCTCGGCCGGCACATTCTCCTACACCCCCACGAGCGGGGAATCGCCGGGAGGGGATGCGGCCACCACCTACGGGTACTTCCTGGTCACCTCCCTCGTAGGGGGATCCAATGCCCAGTGGGCCTTTGATTCCTATGCGGTGGCGCAACCGACGCCGACGGGAACGCTGACCCTCTGCGTGGTGGACCCCTACGGGAACTGCCAGACCGCGGTCGCGGAGACCACAACCTTCACCACCACCACCGTCGGGTTCTACAACCTGTTCGGTCACTCCCAGGTGTACCTGAATGGCATGCCGGTCTCAGGCGCCGTAGTGAGCCAAGTAGCGGTGCAGAGCCAGTACGGGCTCTTGGACCCCACCCTGCCCCCCGCGTCCTACGCCCCGGGGGTCACCATCGGGCAGACCATCTCGGACACCCGAGGCGAGGCGGTCTACTGGATCGACGGTTTCACCGCCGAGAACAACGGGCCGCTGTTCACCGACGTCTACCAACTGACCGCCACCTACGACGGAATGGTCTCCAACACCGTGACCGTCTTCGAGGAGCCCCAGAGCGGGTCGTTCTACACGCAGAACCTCGCCTTGGACGCCACCTCGAGCGGAGGCGCGGTGGTGGGCGACCTCTCCTTCGCGGGAATGAAGTACGTGGACTTCGTGAACGTCTCCATCGGGAGTTCCCCGGGCCAGTACGTGAACTACACCTGTGGCCTGCCGGGCGCCTTCCTCGGCGGAGCCCCCACGTTCTACGGGTTTGCCCAGCCCCCGAACACGCAGATGCTCCCGGGATGCTCGCCGTACTACGACACGGCGGCCCCGACCACCTACGAGTACCCTCTGGGGGTCATCAATCCCGGGATCTGGGAGAGCGGGGTGACGAACGGCACGCTACCGGTGAACCTGAGTACGGCGGGGTTGACAGGACCCATCGTTGTGAGCGAAGTGGCGGGCGGAACGAACGATGTCTCGTTCAGCTACTCGTTCTGCTTCTTCGGGTTTTGCTTTAGCTTTGCCATCCCGCACGTGGAGTACCCGATGTACTGGCAGGACCCCACCGTCTTCTTGCCTGCCAGCCTGAGCTCGAGCGCGGGGAGCCAGACCGTGACCGGAGCCGACACCTTCACCTTCGCCGGGACGAGCTACCCCGGAGCGACCGGGACGCTCACCCTGGTCTGGGGCGGAGGGACCGAGGTCCTCGCCAATGGCATCTCCGGGAGCTACACCCTGAACACGGCCACCCTGATGGATGGATCGTACTCGGTGGTCTTCACCGAGCAGGCCCCCGGCGCCGCCACCACGACCCGGACGGTGAGCTTCTACGCGGACAACGAAGCGGCGAGCCTGAGCCAACTGGTGAACACGCTGAACGGGGAGGTGGCATCCGACCAGGCCACCATCTCCGCTGACCAGGCCACCATCGGCTCGCTCAACACCCAGGTCTCTAGCCTCCAGGGCCAGGTGAGCACCCTGCAAGGGGAGCTCTCCACCGCGAACGCGAACCTCGCCCAACTGCAGAGCCAGGTCTCCAGCCTCCAGGGCCAGGTCACCAGCCTCACCGGCACCGTGGCCACGCTCAAAGGGCAGGTCTCCACGCTCACCGGGGAACTGGCGAACGCGAACGCGGCCGTGAGTTCCCTGGATGCGCAGATCGCCAACCTGGAGGCCCAACTCGCAACGAGCCAGGGGAACACCACGGCAGAGCAGGCGCAGTTGGCCGCGCTCCAAGCCCAACTGGGGGCCGCCCAGCAGACCATCCAGCAGGACCAGGCCACGATCTCCTCCGACCAGGGGACGATCTCCACGGACACGGCGAGCATCGCGACCCTGAATGCGCAGGTGACCCAGCTCCAGAACGAGTTGAGCTCGAAGAAGGGCACGGTGGCCCCGTTGTGGTTCAACAGTATCGGGAGCC
>JAKAVY010000013.1 GCA_021827405.1 Thermoplasmata archaeon | reverse complement strand
CACGAGACGGGGCTTCCCTTCGGGGGTCCTCACCAAGACCACCTTGAGCGACTCCAGGGCCTCCACCAGCTCCTTCATCGACAGGTCCTGCGCCTTCAGTTCCCAGTGCAGGTAGCGAAGCAGCAGGAGCCCCATCGCGCACAGGAACAGGTGCCCGGGCATCGCCGCCTCGTGGCAGATTCGGATCGCCTTCACCGCCATCCCATAGCGGTCCTTGAGCCACTTGAAGTCGTCCTCGATCTGCGCTCGTACCACCGACCCCTTCCCGAGATCCTCGTCGGAGAGCTCCTCGGGAGGAAGGGCCGTGATCCGCGCCATCTTCCCCCAGGACGCCTTCAGCCGGTTCTCCGCCTCTCGGATCACCTGGCACCGTGGGAACCACTTCCCCCCGCGCTGCTCCACTCAGTAGTCGAAGCGGGACCGGTAGTCGCGCGGGATCATGTCCTCGAGGACGTTCATCGCGCCCTTCGGGCGGGACGAGCCCCTCCCGGTCCGCATTTCTTCGACACGCTTCCCGACCTTCTCGCTCACCTCCCTCCACCGGGCCTCCTGTTGGCGTGCGGTCGCCTCCCGATAGGTCACCAGCGTCCGCCCCTCTTGGTCGAAGCCGTGCCATCGAGTCGAGTAGCCGAGCACCGAGGCCTCCTTCGTGTCCTCGCCCACCTTGCGGTACCTTCGAAGCGGAATCTGGAAGAGACGACGGGCCGACTGGCGGTCGAGTCCCTACGTAAGTGCAGAAGATGCGGCGATGTGTCGATGGAGTAGCGCGGAAGCTATGATTCCTCTATCGGTGGATGGGTCCCAGCGTCGAAATCAAGGTCGAGCCCTATAAGCGGGCCCGCGGACCCGGCTAGGGCCGGCCCTGGGCCCCCATGGGGCCCAGGGCCCGCTAGCCACGTAGATGTCCCCGTGGCCCGCATCCCTTGGGCTCGCCCCCCCGCCAGTGAGTCCCCTTCTAGCTGCGAGGGCGTGGTGCCACAACAAGGGGGGCCCGGTGGCTGCCGGGCCCCTTGGGCCCTGGGCCCCCGGGCCCCCCCCGGGTCTAATCACAGGACGATGGACGCAGGGTTCCCATCACCCCATCCGTTCGACAACGAACTTCGAGCCATTGACGGGCATCCTAGCGACCCAGCCGTCAGCGAGGTATCGGGGGAGCTCGGCCTCCGCAATCACCTGCTGCTTCGGCCCGGCCTGGGTGGCGGTCTTCGCGGCCCCCCTGCGGAGTGCCTCAATCACGGCCGCCGTGTCCGTGAGGTCGATCTTCCCGACCTCCTCGTCCGTGTAGTATGCGGAGAGCAGCACCCGGAAGGCCTCGGTGTTCCCTCCTCCCCGGTACTTGGTCGGTAGAGTGGAGAGGTAAGGGTCGCACCGCTGGTAGGCTTCGCGCATGGAGTTGATGAGGCTTTCCGTGAGGCGCGCCCTGCCGACGGTGTAATGCTGCTCTGTCACCCCCCCGCGGTGACCCATCCAGTATTCGCTGTAGTCCCTAGAGACCTTTCCCGCGTTCTGAGCCTCCAGCAACCGAGAGGCGAAGTATGACCGCAGGACGTAGGGGCGGGCTGGAATCCCGACCCGCCGGAGCGCAAGCCGCACCTGGTCCCCGACGTTCATGGTCCGAATGAACTTCTTTTCGGTCCGGTACGGATGGATCACGTCGGTGTCCGGGCCGAGTTCCTCCCCTTTCTCCAAACGCGCTTGAAGGACGCTGCGCAGGTACTCGACCCCCTCCTCCCCGAGGAACGTGTAGTAGGCGTGCCCGGCCTTGGAGTTCGTGGCCCGGACCCTGATTCGGAGAGGAGGCTCTGGAACCTCGAGCCTGCCGCCCTGAACCTTTACGCCGATAAGGTCGGAAATCCTGAGGCCGTCGTTGCCGAGATAGTTCCCGATGGCCCCGGGGCGGAGCCCTGAAAAGGCCATCAGGGCGCAGGTGAGGCGTTCGTTCGGGGTGGCGGCCATCAGGGCCGCCCTTAGTTGGGCCGGCGTGGGAATCTCTTCCGATTCGAGGCGTTCCGAGATCCCGGTGACCGGGATCTTGACGGGGAGGCTCGCCTTGCGTCCGTGGTGCAGGAGCCAGGAGCGTACGGCCTTCAGGCTGGACTCGATGTACGATCGGGCCCGTCCTTTCCCAGCCTCCCGGTCGACGAAGGACACCATAAGGTCCCTGAGGTCCTTATCGGTGAGATTGGCGAGGCCCGCGGGGCTCGTGCTCATCTCCCGACAGAAGGCGGCCAGGCGGCGGCGGTACACGTCCGCGGTAATTCGGGAACCGTTGGCGGTGTTTCGATACCAGGCCAGCAAGGCCGAATCGGTCGGTGGAGAGCCCTTGGGGGCCATGGAATGGGTCAAGCCACAATAGGTCTTATACCTTTATGGGGACGGGCCCGCCGGGATTCGAACCCGGGTCTGAGGCTCCGGAGGCCCCTGTGATATCCAAGCTATACTACGGGCCCGATCCATTTCGCCCACGGCAGTGAGAACTTGGCACCCGTTCACCGTCTGCGCGCCTTCACCTCCGGGAGTGAACAGGCGGGAACGGGTCCCCTGTGGGCAGTTCAAGGTTCCTTTCCGGTTCCGGGATCACGCCTCCCCAGGACGCCGAGGACACAACTCGACTGACTTGAAGCCTTCTGCGGCCAGACCGGGTAGGACCGACCCGATCATGCCGCCTTTCGATCCCCCACGGGACCGTCCCTACGTCATCGGGCCGGGTCCGAGACCGAGGGGCCAAGCTCGAAGGAGGCCCGGCAGAGGGTCCATGCCCGAGTCGAAGGAAGGCTGTTTCCTGAAGGGCGAAGGGACCTCTCCGCACCGGATCCTGAACGTGTAGCCTAGTTCGCTTTACGACCCCCCGGGAGGCCCCCATCAGAAAGGGGTCTCCGGTTCCACGCGGCCCCCTTCCCAAACCTGGCCGCTGCGAACATTTAGCTCTGGGACTCCATAATAGAGGGCGTATCTTCGACACCGCGGGGCTTAACATGGCGGCGAACCTGCACTTCCCCCCTCCGGTGGACCGGCCGACCTTAGTCTCCCTCCGCCCAAGTCCCCCCTCCCTCCTTCGGAGGAAAGGCCGAAGCTACCCGATGGTCCTCTGGAAGACCAACGTCGAGCGCTCCAGGTCAAAGGTGACCGCAAACTGTCGAAGGAACTCATCCCCGATGAGTCCGTCATAGATGATCTCTTGGAACATTGCCCTGGGGTCCGACTGGGAGATCTCCGGAGCGCCTTCGAGGCGTACCTGCCCGTGAAGGGTGGAAAAATACCGAGTGTACCGGAAGCCGGTCTCGTCCGTCCCCTCGCGTCTTTGGGTCGAGGGAGCCTGGGGGTCGACCCCGAGCCCAGCCATGAGCTTCGAGTGCAGGATCAGGACGTCCGTCCCTGAATCCACTTCGACCTCCACCGTGCGGTCACCGGGAATCAACATCCGCAGATAGGCTGACACCGACGGGCCCTCCCGGATCAGCCGGATCGGGACCGGGACTCCGCTTCCCCTGGGGTCGACACCGATCCTGACCTCCCCTCGGGGGTAGTCGATCGTGAAAGGAACCCTATCGAAGAACCCGAGAGACAGGATTCCCGCGACGTCTTCCATGCCCCGGGGAAGGTTCCCCATTTCATGGACGCCTACCGGCACGTCCCGAACTTCCAGGTCTCCAACGCGGAGGGAAGGGAGCCGGCCCATCCCCAAAGGGATGGGTTGACCGGACATCCTTCGACCGGTAAACGTTTCGCCGGTGGGGATGACTCCCATCCGGCCCGCGAACGCCTGGAACACGAGGTTCACCCCAATCCCCGTGTCAAGGAGGAACCGGGAACGCAGACCCCCGCTCGCAGTCGTGGGGATCGCGACCAGGTGCTGGGCGACCCGAGAGAACGGCACCGTAGAACTCATCCGCAGGTCGCACCCGCGGGCGGTATTTGAACCGGAAACCGCATCCTTCCCCGTTCCCGTGGGACCTCCGGTGAACGCAGGGCCCGGTGTGGGTCGCTCTACCCGTTCCCCCAGGGGGCACCCCAAGAGGCCCCCGACCTTCGCTTGGTGTCTCGCCACGTGCTTGGGGTCAGCCCTGACCCGCTGAGGCCCCCCTACCGAGGGGGGAGCCCTCTCTTCTAGTAACGAGGATGGGCTCTCGTCCAGAGTCCTATGACGGGCCTCGTCTCGCTCGGAGGGCCGCCTTGCGGGCCGCCACGCGTCGCTCCCATTCGGTGGGGACGATGTTCAACGTGGGAGCCCCATCAGCGTCCTCCCTTCCCTCGTGGCGACCCCCTGTCCCGCCCCCTGCCTCCCCGCCAACCTGGCGAGGGGGGCGGTTGGGGAGCCCGGGGGGCGGGCCCCCTTCAGGTCCCGTCTCCGCCGCCCAAACGCTCTTAACCCGGACCCCGGGTCCCCTCCCTGCGCGATGCCGACCCCCTCCCCCGCCGGCGAGGCTTCCGGCCGGGCCGAGGTCGCCCGTCTGCTCGCTTCCCTGGATGCCCTCCTACTGGACCACTACTCGGTCGTCGGACCCTACGTCCGGTTCGAGGAGCCCACGCGCCATGCCCTCAAGGACCTGCGGCAGCGCATCCTCGCCGGGCTCCAGAGCCCGCGGGCCCACCCGAGCAACTTCCTCCTCTGGGGTTCACCCGGGGCCGGGAAGAGCTACCTGATCCAGCAGATCGCCCGGGTCGCCGGTCCCTTGGTGGGGTACCGGGAGCTGAACCTCGCGAAGCTCGACCGGCCGGCCCTCCTCTCTGGGCTGGACGAGCTCAACGCCCTTCCCCACCCGGTCCTCTGTCTCCTCGACGAGATCGACGCGAAACCCGCGGAACCCTGGCCGTACGAGGTGCTCCTCCCTTACCTGGAGCCGACGGTCCCCCGGCCCTACCCCCTCGTCTTCTGCCTCGCCGGTAGCGGGGGCAACAGTCTCTCCGCGATGAAGGACCGCCTGCGCGCCCGACCCAAGGGAGAGGACCTCCTCAGCCGGATCGGGAGGGGCAACGAGTTCACCGTGGACCCCCTAGGGGCCGGCGATCGCATCCTGGTGCTGGCGACCCAGCTCCTTGAGGCCAGCCGGGAAGAGGGTAGGGAGATCCACGAGATCGAGAAGTTCGCCCTGTTCTATGTGGCCACCCATCCCTCCCTCGCCAGCGCCCGGCAACTGAGGAGCCTGGCCACCCAGTGCGCCCAGCGGGTCCCGGTGGGCGAGGACCGGATCCGCTACGACTACCTGTTCAGCGCCGGAGACCCGGAGAACAAGGACTTCTGGGCGCGGTCCGCCCAGGACCGGGGCCCGCTGCTCAACGCCTTCCTCCATGTCGACCTCGGATCCACTTCGGGTCCGGGGGCCCGACCGGCGGCCCCGGCCTCTCCACCCCCGCCGCTCACGCTCGACCCCCGTCGCCTGGTCGTCCTCCCTTTCACCAACATCTCCCCGGACCCGAGCGAGGATTATCTTGCGGACGGGATGACCGAGGAGCTCATTGGCAAGCTCGCCCACGTGCCCGGACTGAGGGTGATCGCCCGGACCACGGCGATGCACTTCAAGGACCGACGGGAGACCGCCTTGGAGATCGGGCGGATGTTGCAGGTCGGGACCGTGGCGGAGTGCAGCCTTCGCAAGGCCGGCAACCGCCTGAGGATCACGGCCCAGCTCATCGACACCGCCACCGAGGAGCCGATCTGGTCCGCCCGCTACGACCGGGTCCTGGACGATATCTTCGCCCTCCAGGACGACATTGCCGGGGAGATCGCCCGCGCGGTCTCGGAGCACTTCTCCGGGGCCGGCCCCAAGGAGATCTTGCCCCCTCCCTCCTTTGCCTCCGACACCCAGGACCTGGTGGCCTACACCGATTACCTGCACGGACGAAAGAGCCTGGGGGAGCAACGGACCGTCGCCTCGGTCCGTCAGGCGCTCTCCTACTTTGAGCGGGCCGCGGCCCGGGACCCGGCTTTCGGGCGCGCCCGGGTGGGGATCGCGGACTGCTGGTTCTGGCTGGGGAACGAAGGCGCCGAACCGACCGACACCGCTTTCGAGCGAGCCCGGGAGGAGCTGACGGGCGCCCTCCGGCAGAACGAGGGCCTGGCGGAGGCCCACTCCTCCCTGGCCCTGCTTCACTTGGCCCAGGACGAGTTCGTCCTCGCCGAGAACGAGGCACGTCGGGCCATCGAGCTCAATCCGAACCTCTCCGGCCCGTACCGGACGCTCTTCCAGGTGGTGGCCGGGAACGGCAAGATCCACGAGGCGGTCGGCCTGCTCGAACGGGCCCTTAAGATCGATCCCCTCGATGTCACCGTGATCGCGCTGTTGGGGAGGCTCTACCTGTATGCCGGCCGGGAGGCGGACGCGCTCCAGTATTGGCGGCAGAGCGAGACTCTCGCTCCCTTCAGGACCGCCACTCACCGTACGGAGTACTTCCTGGGGAAAGGAGACCTCGAGAGTGCCGCGGGGACCCTGACCCAGATGCAGGCCTTGGCCCCGGAGAACGCGTGGACGGAAGCCTGGCGGGGCATTCTCGAGGCCCGGCGCGGGAACGAGCGAGAGGCCCGGGAATCCATCGCCCGGCTCCAAGCCCTCGCCGGCAAGGCCAAGATCGCCGTCTTCCTGGAGGGGTACGTCCACCTGAACCTCGGCGACCGGGAAGCCTTCTTCTCGGCCATGGGACGGGCCCAAGAGCTCCACGTGCTGCCTTACATCGAACTGCTCTACTCCCCCTTGCTCGACGTCGTGCGGAAGGACCCCCGCTTCGTCCGCCTGATGGCCAACCAAGCCCGGCGGCGGGGACGATAGTCCCCTGGACCCTCACCCCAGCCTCCGGGAAGGGATAGGCGGCCGCCGCCTACGGCGCGAACGGGCCGGTAAGCCGGCGAACTGTCACCCTACCCCCCGGAAAGGGTGGCGCGTACCCCCCCTCCCACCAAACCTCCCCCTGGATGCGACTCGCCGTAACCCCTTTCCGTCCCTGGGCGTACCCGGGGCCATGCCTGAGAGCCGTCCCCCGGCCACCTTCGTCACCGACCTCAGACCCAACCGCCTGGCCACCCTGGAGGGGACCGTGGTTTCGTTGGAACCGATCCGGGAAGTGGCGATCCCGGGGGGCGCCCAGAAACGGGTCCGGACCGGCCGGCTCAAGGACGCCACGGGGGAGATCGCGCTCACGCTCTGGGGGGAAGAGGTGGAATGGGTCCGGGAAGGGGACCGGGTCCGTATCCAGGAGGGGTGGGTGAAGGACTATAAGGGACGGCCCCAACTCTCCTTAGGGCGTCTGGGGAAGCTTACGAAGCTGGCCCCTCTGGCGTACCCTGATACCAGGAAGGACGATCGATGACGGCTCCAACGAACCTGACGGCGGACCCCCAGGCCCCCTCCCACAAGGAAACCTCCCCCCGGATCCCCCCTCCCCGCGCCCTCGAGTGCGCCGACTGCCACCGGAGCTTCCAAGACCGGTCCGTGACCCAGTGGGACGTCCACGTGGAGGACAAGGTCTACATCACCGTCTGCTCGGCCTGCTTCGAGAAGCGGGACCAAGAGAGCGCCCGGACCAAGAAGCGGAAGTCCCCCTGAGACCGCCCGTCCGAACTTGCTCCCCGGGCGACCCCGCCTCGAGCGGGGCACGTTGCCGCTGGGAGGCAGGGTCCTCCCCGACCGGGCGCCCCGCTTCCCATCTGGACCCATCCCTCAGGCCCTGCCCAAGGCCAGGTGAAGCCTCCGGCGTGACCCCTCGTGGACCCAAAGCCCCGGCATCCGCCCGGCTCGGGTCCGGTCCGGCCGGAACCCCAGGTGGCGGTAGAGCGCGTACGCTCCCGTAGGGTTCCCCACCGTGACCCCGAGACTGACCTGCCGTACCCCCCTCTCGGCCAGCCGAAATAACGCCTCTCGGAGCAGACAGGAGCCGATCCCCCGCCCCCGATAGGCCGGGTCCACCGCCAGGTCCTGGATGCGCGCAGAGTCCTGCCCCATGACCAGGACGTGCCCCACCACCCCCCGGGGCCCTTCGGCGATCCAGGAGGCCGAGAGATCGATGGCCGGCTCCTTGCTCTCGAAGAGCCCCCGTAGGTATCCCGGGCCGAAGCGCTGGACACTGGCCCCGGGGCCGAAGGCCTCATCGATATGGTGGCGGTACGAGCGCCGGTCAAGGACCAGGACCGAACCCTGGTCCCCCTTCCGCATGGGACGGAGCGAGATCCCGGAGGGGGGAGGGGTCCGGGGAAGGCCCCTAGGGTCGATGGAAAGACGCTGCCTCTGGACCCAGCGGAACCCCTGCTCCGCGAGGGCCCTCCTCTCCACGTCCCAGCGGATCCCAGGGAGGGGGGCTGGGAGGCTCAGCAAAGGACCGCGCCCGGCCGCCCGCGCCACCTCCACTTGGGACCGGGCACTTTGCAGAGAGCGGTGCCCCCTGACGAGGAAGAGGGCCGCTCCCTGTCGGCCCACCCGAGGGTAGGCCTGCCACAGGGCCATCCCGATGGTCCTCCCGGTCCCTTGGACGAGCGGCACCCCCTCGAGCTCTCCTCGGCGGAAGCGCTGCCGGCACTGCCGGGCCGCCGCCCGCCCCCACCGGGGCCAGGCCTTCCCCATCTCGTGGGAAAACTCCGACCAGACCCGACCCGGGATGGCTCCCTTCAAGGGCTCACCTCATTGGAGCGAGAATCGCTCCAGCCCCTCTCCTCCAGGTTCGGGAGGGGATCGGACACGGACCGTCCAGTTCAACTGGCGGCCCGTTCCGGGGCCTTCCCCTTCCGCCGCTCGATCTCGGAGTAGCCGCACTTCCCGCAGGAGCGGCGGGGGACCTTCTCTCCCTTCCCGGTGTGGGAGGCCAGAAAGACCCCCGGCCCACACTTCGGGCAGAATTCGTGCGTGCGGGTGAGGGTGTCCCCCTTCACGGCGTACAATCCCATCCGGGCCTTGGCCATGGGACCCCTCACTCCTTCTTCTCGGCGGGGGCTTCCGCCGGCGGCGTGGCCTTGGCGCCCTTTTCCGCCTTCGCCTTGAGACCGTTACGCACCTGGATGTGGTCCCGGACGGTGCGGGCGAGTCCCGCGGAGGCATCGTAGGCGTGGACCAGGCCCCGGGAACGGGAGGTCCCATACCGGGCCCTCATCCATTCCACCACCAGGCGGTCGCGCGGGACCTTCAACATCTCGGAGAGCTCCTTGCGGACCTCCTCCCGCTTGGGGGAAGGACCTTGCGGGTGAGAGATCTCCACCAGGTACTCCTTTCGGGAGAGGAGCGGGTTGGCACGCTCCTCGAGGAAACGGATCTCCATGATCGCTACGCCAGAACCTCCATGCGGTCCATCAGGGCCCGTGCTCGCGCCCGGCTCGACCGATCGACCTCCACGAAGGCGACGCCCGCACCCGGCTGCCCGTATATAACGGTGGTGCGATCCGGCAGCCCTTCCACCAGGGGGAGGAGCGCCAGATCCTCCTCCCCCTCCACCAGGAGCAGTCCCCCGCCCTCGTCCACCAGGGCCCGGAGCGCCTCCTGAAGGGCGACGGTGATCTCCCCGGGGGGGTTCGGGGCGGACCGGACCCGGGGGAAGGCCTCGAGGGTCGCCGGGGGGACCGGTCGAGGGATGCCGCGCTGGGTGCGCCCATCCATCACCGCCACGAAGGGAGTGACCCCCAGTTCGAGGGCCCTTCCCGTCACCACGTCCCCGCAGGTGGCGAGCCGCCCGGCCCTCCGGACCGCATCATCCGCCCCCTCCCCGGCCAGCACCGGGCCCAAGGGACGGCCGAGCTCGTCCCTAAGTTCCGGTCTCAGACGGAGGTGCCGGGGGGGCTCATTTGACCCGGAGCGCGTAGCGGCCATTCGCCTGGATCCCCATCTTGCGCGCGATCTCCGACTTCTGGGGGTCCACCACGATGAGGTACCCCTGCCACTCCTTGCTCGTCTCCCCGCCGCAGCGGGGGCATTTCATCTGGTCGCTGATGAAGTTGCAGTTCCGGCAGGCCCGCTGGGTGATCATGCGGCGCTCCCCCCCGCGGCCGGCTTCGACTTGGGGGCCGCGGCCTTCCCTCCGCCGCTGGGGGCCTTCGGCTGGGCCTTCTTGTGCGCTTCCACGATCCACTCCAACCGGCCAAGCCCGGGTTGGCGCATGGTCAGCCCGATCCGGCTGTCCCGGGGGGAGATCTCGGATAGGGACAAAGAGACGATCCGGGCCCGGACCTTGTAGCCCACCTTCAGGTCCCGTTTGGTCTCGACCCCGACCAAGCGCTGGTTGTGCTCATCGATGTTCACCCGGTCGTCCATGATCTGGCTCACGTGGAGGAGCCCGTCGAGGGGGCCGAAACGGACGAAGGCCCCAAACTTCCGGACCTCCACCACCTGGCCCTCCACCACCTCCTGGAGCTCGGGGCGGAACAGCAAGGCCGTGTACTCCACGTCCTGGTAGACCCCGCCGTCCCCGTGGATGATGCGGGCCTCCCCCTGCGCCTTGACACCGGTGATGAGGACGGTCAGGTTCTGGCCGTCGATGAGCTTCCCCTCGAACTGCTGCTGCGCGAGCTCCGTGAGCGCCTCCTCGAGCCCCAGCCCCAGGCGATCGGGGGGGATGCGCACCACGTCCCGACGGGTTTCCAGATAGTACATGCCCAGCGGGCCGCCGAGATAGGCACCCTATATAAAGGGAGGCGCGCCGGAACTAGGCCCCGCGAGGGGAAAGTCCGAGGGTCCGGTCGGTGATGGCCATGGAACGCAACGGGTCGGTCTCCAACCGGAACATCGCCCGCAGGGCGTCCACGTTCTCCGGCACCACCACGGACTCCTGGTGGATGGCCTGGAAGAAGCGGACCTCGTCCCCCGCCAGGTGGATCCCCTGCCTCCAGAGCACGTTCTCCATGATGTCGTAGCGAGGCCGGCCGAGGTCCCGGGCCCACTCCACGACGCCCGGCGTACCCTCCACATGGTCGCCGGCCTCAAAGACCTTGAAGCGCGGGCTACCGGAGAAGACCCGGACGAGCTCCTCCACGTCCGCCGGGACGCGTTCCAGTTGGACCTGGTTCACGTGGACATGCATGAGGTTGGTGGAAACGGTAAGGGCGGTGGTGTGGATCGGCAGGCCGGGGAGGACGGTCTGGACGTCCGGCCCATGGTGCGAGGGGAAGTCCAACCCCGGCAGGATCCCGTTGATCGGGCCCTTCTTGCTCTCCCCCGGGTCGGCGGCCCGGCGGACCAGCGTAGCCTCCCAGCGGCGGACCCCATAGCGGGAGGAGAGCCGGCTGGCGGCGCGGGCGATCCCCGTCGTGTTGCAGGACACCACCCGGAGCCGGCGAGAGCCCAGGCAGGCCGCGTAGTTGGCGAGCGCGCTGAAGGAGTGGTCCGCCACCGAGGATTTCTCCCCTCCCTGGAAGACGGCCGGGATCCCCAGGCGGTCGTACAGGGCCCGGTTCGCCCCCCCGATCTTGCCGGGCGCCGCATCGATGACGACCTCCGCCTCCCGGAGCAGGTCCTCCACCCCCCCCGAGACGGTGAGGCCGGCCTGCTCGAAGTCCTGCGCCTTGCCCTCCCCCGTGACGAACAGGCGGTAGCCCTTGTCCAGGGCGGAGCGCGCCTCGAAGGAAGGGCGGGTCTTGGTGACCCCGACCAAGGTCATGTCCGGTTGGCGAGCTACCGCATCGGCGACCCGCTTCCCGATGGTCCCGTACCCGTTGACGGCCACCTTGAGCGCCACGCTTACCCCCTTTCCCTGGGGAGGCCGCTCCCCCTTAAGCGTTGCCCGGGACCGACCCGGGCTCGGAGGGCCTTCCCTCATCCCTTCCCGAGGGGCGCTCCCCGACGGCCCCGGCGGGAGCGCCGCCCGGGAGGTTCAGAGGAAGGTGCTTCCGGAGACGGAGGTGCCCGCCGTCCCGAAGGCGGACAGTTGGTCGCCGGAGCCGGCCAGGAGCGAAGCGGAGACCACCACGAGGCTCTGGGAGACGCTCAGCGGGACCGGCCCGGCCCCTGTGGTCCAGCCCTGGATGAGCGGGTCATAGATCCCCAGGACCGAGCCCCCCGAGCTCAGGAGCACGGCGTACCAGGTCTGCCCGGGGCTTCCCCCCGTGGCGGTGCACCCCGAAAGCGGGCCGCCCACCACGCAAGAGGTGGGCGGGAAAAGCCCTCCCACGGTCGCCCCGTTCGACTGCGCGAGGGTGAGACCGAAGAGGCCGGTGGTAAGACCGCCGGTGACCGCGACGAGAGGCAACGCGTCGTCGTAGGTACTTCCGGCTTGGCTCGGGGTGCCTGACCCGAAGGTGATGGTGAGAGGCTGGCCTCCCCCGCCCCCCGATCCGCCTCCCAGGCCCGAGCAACTGCCGAGGGAAGCGTTCTGGGAATAGATCACCTGGCCGCTGGTGGCATTGACGGTCGCGTTGAACGAACTGCCCACCGCAACGACGGCCGTCGAAGCGTCCGGGCAAGTGGTGATGTTCACCGCCCATTCCGCGCCGATGCGAGCCCCCAGGAAGGAGATGCCCCCAAGGAGGGCGAAGCTCTCATTGGCCTTGGGATGGGCCTGAAGGAAGGCGGAGATGTTCGACGCCACCGGGGAGAGCGCCTGGGGGCTGTTGATCACGCCGGACGGGATCGGGAGGACGAGGCCGAAGAGGCCGCACGCGGAAGAGATCGTCCCTAGCACGCTGCTGCCGCTCTGCGTCACGGTGACCACGGCGATGTAGCCAGAGGCGTTCCGGAACAGGAAGGCCCAGGAGGGGGCCGCGCCGCCGGTGTAGCTCCCGGTGAAGGCGGGGAAGTCAATGTTCCCGGTCGACCCGGGAGCCGGAACGAACGAGCAACCCGTCCCGGACACAGACCCCCCGAAGGGGAGGCTCGCGGCCTGGCTCGACTCATAGCCCGAAGCCTCCAGGAGCGCCCACCCTCCCCCCGAGAACCCGGCGACCCCGCTGGACGCGACCGGCTCCGCCTGCGTGTAGGTCATGACGCCGGAACCCCCCCCGTTGTTGTTGGAGGACTTCGTCCCGGAGAATGAGAGGATGCCGGAGAGGAAGAGTCCGAGGACCAGCACGACGATCACAACGACCACGACCCCGACCAGCAGGGGCGTCCGGGAGGGGCGGGGGCGGGGGGGAAAGGAAGGAGGAGGGTAGCCTCCAGGGGGCCAAGGAGCGACGCTCGGGGCGGGAGACGTTCCTGGCGGGGCTCCTGGGGAAGCCCCGGGCGAGGGACCGTTCATGGAGGTAAATTCGGTCATCCCCCTAAAGAACCTGCCGCTCCCCCTCGGGCTGCCGTCGCCCTCGTCCCGGGTCCGACAACGGTCTGGGGGAGAGGGAACGGAGACAGGGGGGCGAAGGACCGGCGGGGGATCCGGCCCGGTCGGGGAAGGGGCATCCCGAGGCTGAGCTCCCCCGGCCCTTCCCGAGGGCCACAAAGCCCGCCCCCCAGAGCATGCCAGATATACCCCGACCCCCTCGGCCCGGTCGGTCCTGGCCGTGGATTTCTCACTGACCTCGGAGGAGAAGGATTTCCAGAGCGCCGTCCGGCATTTCGGGGACACCGTCCTGCGTCGCCACGAGCGTTCCCTGGACGCCGAGGGGCGGATCCCTCCCCCCGTCCTCGAGGAGATGGCCCGGCTGGGCCTCCTGGCGATGCCCGTACCCGAATCCTACGGGGGTATGGGAGCGACCGCGGTGCAGACGGAGATCGCCGCCGAAGAGATCGGCCGGGGGGACTTCTCCATGGCTACGGCGGTCTTCTTCCTCCTTGAGGCCGGCTGGGGGAGCATCCTGGCCCGGCACGGTACCGAGGAGGCCCGGCAGGAGGTCCTGCCCCCGGTCTGCCGAGGGAAGCACTTTCTGGGTGTCGCCACCACCGAACCGGGAGGGGGGAGTGACCTCGCCCACATGGTCACCCGTTCCCGTCGGGCCGGGGAAGGGTACGTGGTCCGGGGGGAGAAGGCCTACCTCTCCGGGGTCATGGAGGCCCGGGAGCGGGGGGGCGGTCACCTCACCCTCACTCGCTGCGAGGAGGGGGAGGGGTTCAATTTCCTCTATGTGCCCACCCAGGCCCCCGGGACCTCCGTCCAACGCTTCGAGAACATGGGGCGGATGGGGATCTCCACCGGCGCCATTGCCTACGAGGACGTGCAGGTCCCCGCCCGGTACCTGGTGGGCGAGGAGCGGCGGGGGTTCTCCTGCGCCATGGAGGGCTTCCAGTCCGCCCGGACCTTCGTGGCGGCCGCCTGCATCGGGGCTGCGGAGCGGGCCTTGGAGATGGGGATGGCCTACATCCGGGAGCGGAAGGTCTTCGGGCAACCCCTGGGCAAATTCGAGGGGATCCAATTCGAGCTCGCCGACCAGTGGTCCCTCGTGGAGGCGGTGAAGTGGCAATGTCGCCGGGCCGCCTGGATGCTCGACACCTACGCGTGGAAGGGGGACCGCTCCCACCGGGGCGAGATCGACCGGGCGGTGGCCTCGGTGAAGCTCATGGCCCCCCAGGTCGCCTTCGACACCATCCGGAAGGTGATGATGTGGTACGGCGCCGCGGGCTACACCAAGGACATGGGACTGGAGCTGGGGTTCCGGGGGATCATGAGCTACCTGGTGGGGGCCGAGGGAGGGTTGAACATCATGCGCATCATCCTCGGCCGTGAGCTCCTGGGCCCGGAATTTGTCCCCTACAAGTGAACCCTCCCTGGCCGAGCTCGGGGAGGACGGGTTCCATCGCTGGCTCTACCGGGAGGGGGTGGGGTCCCGGGGCCAGTTGCTCCCCCCCTCCGACGACTGCGTCGCGCTTCCCGGGCGTAAGGGCCGGGCCTGGCTCTTGACCACGGACTCCGTGGTGGAAGGATCGCACTTCCCTCCGGGGACGCCGGGCGGCTGGGTGGGCCGTTTCGCCGCCGAAGTGAACCTCTCCGACCTGGCCGCGAAGGGGGGAGAGCCTCGGGGCTTCCTCTGCGCGATCCAACTACCCTCGCGCACCCCCGCGCGATGGGCGCAGGCCGTGGTCGAGGGGATCCAGGCGGAAGGGAGGAAGGTGGGGGCCGTCCTCCTGGGCGGAGATACCAAGTCCAGCCGGTGCCCGACCGTCACCCTGACCGCCGTGGGCGAAGGGGATCCCCGACACTTGCTGCCCCGAAACGGAGGCCGGCCGGGGGACCTGTTGGTGACCACCGGCCGGGTGGGCACGGGAGGCGCCCGGTTCTTGCGCTGGAAGGCGACGGGGGGGAAGGTGGGACCAGAGCTCCGTCGGCTGCTCACGGTCCGGGCCCGGCTGAGGGAAGGACGGACGCTGGCCCGATACGCCCGGGCCGCCCTGGACACCTCCGACGGGTTCCTTTGGTCCGCCCGATTGCTCGCGGAGGCGAGCGGGCTCTCCGCCACCGTGGACCTCCGAAAGCTCCCGCTCGACCCCGATTGCCGGCGAGGGGCGCGGGCCGGGCTCTGGGCTTGGGAGCGGGCGGCGTTCCTGGGAGGGGACTACGAGCTCCTCGCGGCCCTGCCCGAGAGCCGCTTTGCCGAGGCCCGGGACGCGATCCGGAGGGTCCGGGGGGACCTCCGCGTGGTCGGGAGACTCTCCAGGGACGGGGGGCACCGACTGGTCACGGACCGGGGCGTACGCCCTCTCCCCGCGGCGGGATGGGACGCCTTTTCCCCGGACCGACGCTAGAGGAGCGGCTGACGGCGGCTTCCTCCCGGCCCCCGTCTCCGCCGATAGGCGGGGAGACCGCTGGGCGGCGGGACGGCCCCCGGGGAGCCTCGCTGAGGGGGCCTGGGCCGAGGAACGATCAGGACCCCCCCACATCCATCCGGACGTAGGTCCGAAGCCCCAGCAGGAGGGTCGCCGCGCCAGCCACCGCCAGCCCGGCAGGGACCGCCAAGGTCAGGGCCCGTTCCAGGAGCAGGTAGACCAAAAGGACGGAGACGGAGAAGCCGGCGAGGACCCCGAGCCCCAGGGCCTCCGACGCGCTCCCGGTGACCAAGGCGGCCACGAACGCCACCGCCCCCAAGAGGAAGAGGAAGGCGAGCATGCCGAGCGCCACGTGGACCGGTTCCAGGGCGAGGACCTGGCTCCCGCTCCCGGGGACCAGCAAGTGGGCCAGTTCCAAGACCTCCAAGGCGCCGATCCCGTAAGCCCCCAGGGTGGCTCCGAGCACCGCGGTGGCCCGCCCGGCGTAGAGGGCCGAGCGCCGGACCGGCAGAAGCAGAAGGGGACCGTGGCTCCTCCGGGAGAGCTCCTCCCCGATGGAGAGGGCGCAGAGGTCGAGGACCACGAGCCCGGAAAGGGCCCCGACGACCAGGACCCCGAGCAGGCCGGCCGTGTCGGACGAGGCCACCTTGAGGTAGAGAAAGGCTAGCAGGCTTCCCACCGGCCCGGCCACCACCGGGACCGCCAGGAGGAAGACCCGACGGGAGCGGACCCACCGGATGACCTCCCACCGGAGGCTGGCCGAGAACCCGCTCCAGGACGGGGAGGGGGAGGTCACGGCCCTACTCCTCCTCCCGCCCGATCCGTTCGAGGTAGCGCTGGGTGAGATCGTCCTGGAGCCGTTCCGCTTCCAGCAGGGGGGCCCCCGAGGCCACCAGGGCCCGCAGCACCTCGACCTGGGCGCCCTCCCCTCCCGGGATGGAGAGGTCCACGTACCCGGGACCCACGGGCGAGGGCGCGATCCCCCAGGGCCGGAGGGTCAGGCGAAGCGCCTCCTCGGGGACCTCGATCCGGAACCGGAGCCGCAGACGGATGGCGCCGTCAGGAGGGGAGGTCACCGGTTCGTCCCCTTCCAGCCGACCATTCTTCAAGAAGAGCACCCGGGAGCACAACGGGCCCACATCCTCGATGAGATGCGTGGAGAGGAGCAGGGTGTGCCCCTGATGGACCAGGTCCTTGAGCAGACCGCGCAGGTCGGCTCGAGCGACCGGGTCCAACCCCAACGTCGGTTCGTCGAGGAGAAGGACCTCGGGGTCTCCCACCAGGGCGGCCGAGAGGAGGACCCGGCGCTCTTGGCCGGTGCTGAGCGATCCCAGGGCACGTCCCAGATGGGCGGACACCCCCATCTCCCCGGCGGCCCGCTTCACCTCCCCCAAGACCTGGGCCCGGGGTAGCCCCCGGACCCGGCCGACGTGTTCCAAGAGATCGGAGACCTTGAGGTAAGGGAGGGTCCCCGGGCTCCCCACGACCGCCCCCACGTGGGAGAGGGCGTGCGACCGCTGGGTGAACGGGTCCAGTCCGAAGACCTCCAGGGAGCCGGCGCTGGGAGGGACCAGCCCGGTCAAGAGACGGAAGGTGGTGGTCTTCCCGGCCCCGTTCGGACCCAGGAGGGCGACCGCCTCCCCCCGGTGCACGGTGAAGCTGACCCCGGCAAGCGCCCGGTTCTCCCCGTAGGTCCGTTCCACCTTCTCCAGCGAGAGCACCGCTCCGGGGGGCATCATCGGAACATGCGGGGCCCTCCGATAAGAAAGGATGGGTCCCGAGGTCTGGGAGGCGTGGGCTCGCCCGCAAGAAGGGACCGTCCCGGGGAAGGGGGCCCTTCAGGGCGTGGAGGGGCCCGGGCCGCGGGAGTACGCGCTCCCCCGGGGCCATTCGTCGGGGGAGAAGGGCCAGCCGAGCTTCCCCAGGAATCCCTTCCAGCGGCCCTCCGTGGCCGGGGACGTGAGGTAGGGCACGAACCCCATCATCAGGAACCGCCGGGTGGAGGCCTCTCGGTCCTCCGTGACCTCCACCCGGACGTGGTGGTAGCCCGCCTGCTGGAAGCGTCCCAGAGCGGCCAGGATGCACGCGTAGGTCAGCCCCCGGCCCTTGTGGGGGGCCCTCACCGCCAAGTTCCCCAGTTCCCCACCGAAGGGGAAGTACGCGTCCTGGGCGCGGGGGCAGTGAAGGGCCGCCGCCGTGGCCACCGGGGATCCCGTGGGCCGGTGCACCATCAGGAAGATCCCGCCGGGGAGCGCCCGCTCCAGGGCTTGGACGGAACGGGTCTCGTCCCAAGGGCCGAGGCTGGTCTCCCGGAGCAGGTTCTCGTATCCCCCTTCCTCCCCCTCACGACAGACCCTCAGCTCGTAGTCCGGCGGGATGCGGAGCCGGGGGAGGGACCGGAGCCAGCGCTCGGGAAGGACGAGAAGGAGGGGAGGGTCCGTCATGGGCTGGCCGCCCGCGCCCGGGAAGCGTGGCTCCGTTCGTTCATGGGGGGAGCCCATAGTTAGTCTTACCTGCCCGCGGCAAGACCCTCCTCAACGGGGCCGGTCCGCCATCGGGGGGCCGTCCCCCGGCCCCGCCGGTCCCCCGTCCCGGGCCGGGTACCTCTGCGAGGACCGGTCCGATCTTCGGGGAGATACGCCAATGCTTCCGGGGCGCGGCCAAGGCCCAATCCACGACGTGGCAAGCGAGGGAAAGGTACGGGAGCGATGGAGATGGGGAAGCATCCACCCCGGTCGACGGCCGGTCGACGGCGGCATTATGTACCCTCCTAGGTTCGTTCGGTGTCCCCTTGGGGGAGAAGAGGCAAGTCGATGACCAACAACAGCGGGTCCATCAATCCGTTCGAGACAGCCCAGCGACAAGTGGATATCGTCGCCAAGGTCCTCAACCTGGACCCGGGGACCATAAGCATCCTCAAGCACCCCAAGCGGGAGCTCACGGTGAACTTCCCCGTCCGGATGGACGACGGGAGCTACCGGGTCTTCACCGGGTACCGGGTCCAGTACAACATGGCCCGGGGTCCCTGCAAGGGAGGGATCCGGTACCATCCGCAGGTCAGCCTGGACGAGGTCCGGGCGCTGGCCGCCTGGATGACCTGGAAGTGCGCCGTGGTGAACCTCCCGTACGGAGGGGCCAAGGGAGGGGTCATCTGCGACCCCAAGCACATGAGCAAGGGCGAGCTGGAGAGGCTCACCCGGCGTTTCGCGAGCGAGATCAGCCCCATCATCGGGCCGGAGATGGACGTCCCCGCCCCGGACGTGTACACGGACAGCCAGACCATGGCCTGGATCATGGACACGTACTCCATGGAACGCGGCTACTCCGTCCCCGGTGTCGTCACCGGCAAGCCCCTGTCCATCGGCGGGTCCGAGGGGCGAGGCGAGGCGACCGGGCGGGGGGTCATGTACGTGGTCCGGGAGGCCGCGAAGGACCTCAAGCTCGACGTGAAGAAGGCCACGGTGGCGATCCAGGGGTTCGGCAACGCCGGGAGCGTGGCCGGGAACCTCATCCAGAGGGAGTTGGGCTCGAAGATCATCGCGGTCTCCGACTCCCGCGGGGGCATCCACAACCCGGCGGGGTTCGACCTTGCCGCGGTGGAGGCGCACAAGCAGAAGACCGGCTCGGTGGTGAACTTCCCGGGGAGCAAGCCCGTGGGGAACGACGAGCTCCTCGGCCTGGAGTGCGATGTCCTCATCCCGGCGGCATTGGAGAACCAGATCACCCGGGAGAACGCCAAGGGCGTCAAGGCCAAGATCGTGGCGGAGGCGGCGAACGGCCCCACGACCCCGGAGGCCGATGACATCCTCTTCTCGAACAAGGTCACCGTGCTGCCTGACATCCTGGCCAATGCCGGGGGCGTCACGGTCAGCTACTTCGAGTGGGTGCAGGACCTCCAGGGCTACTTCTGGGAGGTCCACGACGTGAACGCCCGGCTGGAGAAGGTCATGTCCGCGTCGTACCGGGCGGTGGCCGACCTCGCCCGCAAGCACAGGGTGCACAACCGTACCGCGGCCTACGTGCTCGCCATCGGACGGGTCACCGAGGCGATGAAGGTCCGGGGGATCTACCCGTAGGTCCCCGGGCCTTCGCCAAACCCCTTCCCGCCGTCCCCCCTGGGCGCCCGGAAACCTTCAAGCCCGGGGAGGCTCCGCCCGCCCCATGGACCTCCCCCTTTGCCGACAGGTCTCCTGGGCGGACGTAGAAATGTGGTCGGACCGGATCGAGGAGGCGGTCCGCCGGTCCGGCCGCTTCCCCGGGACCATCATCGGCCTCACCCGGGGAGGATGGGTCCCTTCCCGCATGCTCGCGGACCGGCTCGGGGTCAACCGGCTCTTGGCCCTCCGGGCGCAGCACTGGGGAGTGACGGCCACCCCCTCCGGCGAGGCCACCCTCTCCGAGCGGATCCCCGTGCCCCTGAAGGGAGAGAACGTCCTCCTGGTGGACGACATCACCGACACCGGGGAGAGCCTGGCCCTGGCCGAGGAGCATGTCCGCTCGTTGGAACCGGCGCGGCTGGAGAGCGCCACCTACCTGCACATCGACCAGGCGAAGGTCCGCCCCACCTACGTGGCCGAGGAGGTCTCCCGCGCCTCCTGGGTCTGGTTCGTCTTTCCCTGGAACTACTGGGAGGACCTGAGGACCTTGGCCCGGAGGGCCGCCGAGCTCGATCCGGAGGAGGAGGCGGTCCGCACCGTCCTCCGCGAGCGTTGCCGGCTGGAGGTCCCCCTTACGGACGTGCGCCGGGCGCTGGCGTCCGGGTAGGGCGGCGGGGCTTTCTTTTCCCCGGGCGCCCCCATCCCTCCGGTCCGGGGGGGAGCGCCTCGGTCCCGGATAACCGTTACTGAATGTAGTAACGATTAAGTAACCTCCACGCCTCCCCAGATAGGGACGGCCATGTTCAGCCGGAGGGAGAAGGATGTGCTCGCGATCCTCGCCGAGAGCCGCCGGAAGGGAAGGGACCCCCGCACTGCCCTGGCCGCGGCCTTCCCCAACCCGGCCTACCGGCGCAAGCTCCTCTGGGGGATCCGGCAGAAGGCCTCCGGGGCGGCTAAGGACCTGGAGCTCTACCTGGAGGCCGCCCGGCAGGACCGCCGGGTGGTCGCGCCGGCCCGGGGCGGGGGACCCTACCCGGTCGCCGCTGACCCGCTGGTAAGCCTGCTGAGAGCCGTCCAGGGGTTTGTGGGCGCCTCTCCGACGAAGGGGGCGCCCAAGGGACGAACGCCTCCGGGAAAGGGAGGACGGCCATGAGCCTCGCGCTCTACCTCAGCCTGGGCGTCGCGGTGGTGCTCCTTGCGCTCCTCGTCGGCTTCTACGTCTGGGTGGTCCGCCGGAACCGGCGGGAGGGGACGCCCGGGCTGGTCACCCGCTCCCGGCTCACCTGCCCGAAGTGCCAGGAGACCTTCGATTACGATTACCTCCCGGGAGCCTCCGTGACCACGGTCCGCCTCGGGAGCTCCCGGTACATGCGATGCCCCCTGTGCCACCGGTGGTCCGTCTTCGATCTTTCCTCGAGCCGGGTCTCCCCCCCGGAGCCGGCGCCCCCGCCGGGGCCCTGACCGCGCCCCGGGGAGGGATCAGGGACCGGAGGCCGGGGCCCCGCCCGGGGTCCCCTCGGGGGAGGTCGAGGGGTCCCCCGGGCGACGGAGGTATTGGCGCAGCGTTCCGGCGAGGCCGCCGGTCGCCACTCCCAGGACCACCCCCACCAGGGAGACCACCAGGAACGAGGAGTCGACCCACCCCAAGAGCGCCCCGGCGAGATAGGTGAGGGAGTAGGCCTCCACCCCGAACGCCGTGAAGGAGACCACGGCCACCCAGACGGTCCGGGGGATCCGTCCCCGGAAGAGCGCGTAGCGCAGCGCGCGGCCGGCCTCCCAGACCAGCGCGGCCGCCACCCACCAGAGGAGGGCCACGGAGAGCAGCGCCACCATGTGGCTCCCCACGGGATAGGCGGGGTTGTCCGCCGCGTAGGCCTGGGTCCCCAGGAGGATCCCGAAGAGCACCAGGGCGAAGGTCAAGACGCCGAAGAAGACAGTGAGCGAACCTTGCCGCAGGTCCTTGCCGAAGCTCTCGGCATGGGCGACGAACCACTCGTCGACCTCGAAGGTCCACACGAGCAGGTAGACGCCCACCAGGAAGCTCAGGGCGATGATCCCGTAGCTCCAGACCTGGAAGTACCAGATGAGCGAAAGGAAGATGAACAGCCCGGCCAGGGGAAGCAGGGTCTTGGTCCTCAGCTTCTGGTCCTTCAGCGCCCGGACCACCGTGTAGTAGGTCCCCTGGAGGCTCGCGCTCTGGCGCACGTAGACCTTGCGGATGGAGTCCACATGCCGCCGGGAGGCGAGCAGCGGGTAGAGGTACTCGTCCTCCTCCCCGTCGGAGACCAGATGGAAGGCGTCCACCGGTATCTGGGAGAGCACCTGGTCCAACTGGGCGGCCACCCGCCGGTCCGAGACCGTCCCCACATGGCCGTCGCCGGTGAGGACCACCACCTCCACCGACTCACCGGCCTGCTTGAGCTCGTCCGCCAGGTTCACCGCGGCGAACATGGCGTTGGTGTCCGAGTCCTCCGGGTCAGCGGTACCCAGCTTGAGGGCCGCGTCCAGGACAGCCTGGCGGCCCACCACCGGGCCCGCGATGCCCGCTTTCCGGCCGAGATCATCATCCCGGTCCACACCAACCACGAGGCGCATGGGGAGGAACTCCATGGGTCCCGGAAGCTAAATACCCATGTTCACCCCCGAAGCGACAACCGTCGGGGGGGCTTGCCTTTCCCCACTGAACGCTGCGGCAATCCCCCCCCGGGTGGCGGTAACGCTCAAGAGCCATCCCGGGGCTGCCCCTCCCGCCCATGCCGGAGCTCCCCGACCGCAAGACCGCCTTCTTCGAGTGGTTCAGCGCCGTGCTGGAGCAGGCGGGGATCACGGACCTCCGCTACCCGGTGAAGGGGCTCAACGTCTGGCCCCCGTACGGCTTCCTGGCCCGTCGGCTGCTGGACCGGGCCCTTAGGGAGGCCGTGGAGCCGCTCGGCTACCAGGAGGTGAGCTTCCCCACCCTTATCCCGGAGACCGAGCTGGCCAAGGAGAGCGAGCACATCAAGGGGTTCGAGAGCCAGGTCTACTGGGTCACCCACGGGGGGACCACTCCCCTCGACGTCCGCCTCTGTCTTCGGCCCACCAGCGAGACCGCCATGTACCCGATCTTCTCGTTGTGGATCCGGTCCCACCGGGACCTCCCCCTGCGCGTCTATCAGGTGGTGAACGTCTTCCGGTACGAGACGAAGACCACCCGCCCCTTGCTCCGGGTACGGGAGATCCATTTCTTCGAGGGCCACACGGTCCAGACCGATGAGACGGCGGCCGACCGACAGGTGTCGGACGACCTTCGTTCGTTCGCGCGCATCGCCCAGGAGGCGGCCCTGCCGTACCTGTTGTGCCGGCGGCCGGACTGGGACAAGTTCCCGGGGGCCCACTATTCCATCGCCTTCGATGTCCCCTTCGCGGAGGGACGGACGCTCCAGGTGGGGACCGTCCACCACTACCGGGACAACTTCTCCAGGCCCTACGGCATCTCGTTCGAGCTCGAGGACGGGAGCCGGGCGTTCGCCCACCAGACCACCTACGGGCTCTCCGAGCGCCTGCTCGGCGCGATCCTCGGGGGGCACGGGGATGACCGGGGGCTGGTCTTCCCACCGCCCTTGGCGCCGGTGCAGGTGGTGGTCATCCCGATCCCGGGGAAGGAGGGGCGGGAGGGGGTCGAGGCCTACGCGGGCGCCCTGGTGGAAGAGCTCCAGCGGGCCGGGATCCGCTCGAAGGTGGATGGGGGCCCGGACCGCCCCGGGGCCAAGTTCTTCACCTGGGAGGCCCGGGGGGTCCCGCTCCGCCTCGAGGTGGGGCAGCGGGAGGTCTCTTCCGGGAACCTCAGCTGGACGGACCGGCTGGGAGGCCGGGGAAAGGTCCCTCGGACCGACCTGGTCCCCGGGGTATCCCAGGCGCTCGAGCAGTTCCACCGGCGGCTACATCTCCGGGCTCAGGAGACCTTCGCGGCCCAGTTGTCCGTCGCGCAGAGGATGGAGGAACTGACCCCCCCCGGGCACGTCTACCTGGTGGGCTGGTGCGGGAAGGAGGACTGCGGGCACCGGATCGAGGAGAGGGTGCAAGGCGGGCTTCTGGGGACGTTGGAGGGCGAGCTTCCGAAGGTCCTTGAGGGTCGCCCACCCTCCCCCTGCGTGGCCTGCGGGGATGCGCGGGCCCGTTGGGCGGCGGCCGGCCGCCCGCTATGACACGGTCCCCTTCGGTCAGGGAGGGGTCTCTTCCGGCCGGGGCCGGGGGGGCAGCGTGACCCACATGCCGGCCAGACCGAAGCCGGCCAGCGTGGCCACCACCGCGTAGAGACCATTGTCCACACAGACGTGGAAGGCAAGACACCACCAGGCGTAGAACATGGCCGCCAAGGCCAGGAGGACGACGAAGAGCGCAAAGGCCACGGCCCGGACGGTCCACGGGTTCCGGTGGGACCGGGGGGAGGCGGCGCTAGGGGCCGACATGGACGGACGGCCACTTCCGGGCCCTTCTTAACCCTTCTCGGAGGCCCGGGCGTTTCCCCCCCGCGGGCGAAGGACCCTTAAGCCCGGGGAGCGCCTACCGGGCCGTGGTGGACGTCCCCCCGGACCGGTCCTCCCTCCCCTCCCTCTCCCCGGAGGAGCGCCGGACGGTCCTCTACGCCAGTGCCCTGGGCACGGAGTTCGACTTCCGGGTCCTCCGGGAAGCCACCGGGAAGCCGGAGGAGGACCTCGCCGAGGAACTGGAACGGCTCGTCCACCAGGGGGTCCTGCGGGAGAGGCCTCCCCCGGGACGCTATCGGTTCGCCCGGGAGCGCGTCCGCGCCGGGCTCTACGCCGACCTCACCGAGAGCCGGGCCCGGGTCATCCATACGAACATCGCCCGGGCCCTGGAACGCCTCTATCCCCGGGGCCCGCCGCCGGAACTGTTGGGGGAGTTCGGCCGCCATGCCTTCCTCGCCAAGCTCCACGAGGCTTCCCTCCGGTACAACCGGGAGGCGGGGCGGCAGGCCCGGCGGCTCTTTGCCCTGGAGGACGCGGCCCATCATTACGAGCGCGCCCGTAGGGACCTCCAGGCGCTCCCCGTCCCCCGGGGGGAGGAGGAAGGGCAGCTCCTCCTCGAGATGGGGGAGGTGTATGTGGCGCTGGGAGAGGAGATCCGGGCCGACCGGCTCTTCGTCGAGGCGCTGGAAAGGACCCCCGTCTCGGCCCGGACCCTCCGCGCCTACCTGCTCCTGGCCCGGGCGGAAGTGACCCGGGGAGCCGGCCCGCCGGAGCGGTTTCCCGAGCTCTGCCGGGAGGCCCTCTCGCTCTTCGAGGCGGAGGGGGACCGCCCGGGCCTGGCCCGGGCGCACCGGCTGCTGGGCCAGCACGCCTCGGCGCGCGGGGACCACCAGACCGCCCTTGCCGAGGGAGAGCGGGCGGTAGGGCTCCTCGACCCTGCGAAGGACCGGCGGGAGTACGCCCGGGCCTCGGTGGACCTGGGCAACGCCCTGGCCCTCAGGCCGTCCGGCGTAGGGACACGGGAGGCGATCGTGTGCTTTAGGCGCGCTCTAGGGATCCTCGAGGAGCTCCAGGACTTCCCGGAACTGGCCCGGGCGTGCAACAACATCGGGGTCACGTTGGGAGGGCAGGACCCCGCCTTAGGGCTGAGCTACCTGGCGCTGGCGCGGGAGTACGCGGACCGGTCCAAGGACCGCCGGATGCGGGGGTGGGCGCTCTTCAACGGAGTGGAATTCCAGCTGAAGCTCTCCCGGCTCCCCGAGGCGCTCCGGGACAACGAGGAGGCGCGGGTGCTGCTCGAACCGTACGGGGACCGGCTCGTCCAACGTCAGCTCGACCTGAACCGGGGGATGCTCGCTCTTCGTCAGGGCCACTTCCCGGACGCGGAGAGGGCGTTCCGCGACGCCTTGCGCCAGGCCGAGCAGTTGGGCGACCCCTATGGCCGCTCCGAGGCCCACCTGAGGATCGCCCAGTGCCTCATCCTTTCCGGCCGTCCCGGGGAGGCGCGGCACGAGCTAGCCCAGGCCGAGCAGATCCAAGGGGAGCGCTGGGGGAATCTGGGGCCCGCCTACCATGCGGTCCGGTCCATCCTGAGCCCGGCGGACCGCGCGGGGACCGGCCGTTCCTAGGCCCCAGGCGCCTTCGCCCTGGGACCGGGGTCGTCTCGCGAGGGCTCCCCGCCCCCCCTGCGCCCCCCCAAGGGAGCTCCCCACCAACCTCTTCCGTCCGTTCCGGTTGCCAGGGGCATGACGCTCTCCGAGGTCCCCGTCCCCCGCCGGGAGGAGGCCACCTTCGCCCGGGACCTGAGGCGCATGTTCACCCGGATCGCGGGCCAGTACAGCTTCGTCGACCACCTCACTACCTTCGGGCTCGACCTCCTCTGGAGGCCCGAAGCCCTCTGGCAGCTGGACCGACGGAACGGGCCGCCTCCCCGTCGCATCCTCGACCTGGGGTGTGGACCGGGGGACCTCACCTTCGAGCTCCGCCGGCATTTCCCCGAGGCCTCCATCCTGGGGATGGACTTCACCCCCGCGATGGTCAGGCGGGCCCGAGAGCGGACCGGACCGGGGGATCCCCCCTCCTTCGGCCTGGCCGATGCCCAGGCCCTGCCCTTCAAGGACGCCACCTTCGACCTGGTGACGAGCGCCTTCCTCATCCGGAACCTCCCCCGGCTCCGGGAGGGGTTGGCAGAGATGCGGAGGGTCCTCCGGCCGGGAGGCGCCCTGCTCGCCCTGGAGGTGGGGGAACCCCCGTCCTCCTGGTTCTCCCCCCTCTTTCATGCCTACTTCGACCGGGTGGTCCCGAAGGTGGGGGGGCTCCTCGGAACCGAGGCCCCGTACCGCTACCTCTCCACCTCCCTAAGGAGCCTGCCTTCCCGGGAGGCGATCCTACGGATGCTCGAAGGGCTGGGGTTCGTGGACGGGTCGTTCCATCTCCTCTCGGGAGGGATCGTGTCCACCTTCCTCGCCCGGGCCCCCGGGTAGGCTTAATCCCCCCGACCCCTGCCCGGGGGCATGCCGCCCCCTCCCGCCACGGCCGGGTTCGACGCCTTCCGGTACGCCCACGAGCACTTCCACCAGGTGGTCTGGATGAGCCAGAACACCAACCATCTCTTCCCGTCGGGGCCCGTGGAGGAGGCCCTGGAACTGGCCCTCAAGGAGAAGCGCTACGCGGACTACCCGTACGCCCCCGGGGACCCCGAGCTCAAGGAACTGGTGCGGAGGGACTACCCCCTCCCCGGGGCGGTGGTCGGGATCACCGGAGGGGGGACGGAAGCGCTCTACATGATCGCCCGGGCGCTGCTGTCCCCGGGCGACGAGGTCATCGCCAGCGACCCGAGCTACCTCATCATCCACCGGTTCATCGAGCTCAGCGGGGCCCGGGTGGTCCCCCTGGACATCTACCAGCCTCCCTACCGGCTCACGCTGGAGCGGGTCCAGGCGGCGCTCACCCCCAGGACGCGGATGCTCCTTCTCATCGATCCGCTGAACCCCCTGGGGAGCGGGTACTCCCCCGAGGAGGTCCGGGGGTTCACGGACCTGGCCCGGGACCACCACCTCCTTCTCCTGCACGACACCACCTACCGGGACTTCGCGGAGAGGCACACCCTGGCCGGGGCTCTCTACCCGGAGGGCACGCTCACGGTCTGGTCCGTCTCCAAGAACTGCGGCCTGGCCGGGGTCCGTCTGGGCGGTTACCTGGCCCCCCCGGACCTCGCCGCCAAAGTGGCGCGCTACAACACGAACGACCTGGGGGTCAGCGTCTTCTCCCAGGCCGCCGCCAAGGCGGCCCTCAAGGCGAAGCCCCAGGTCTTCCCCGCGGTCCTCAAGCAGACCCGGGAGAACCAGCAGACCATCCGGCGGGTGGTGGAGGACCTCCCCGGGGTCACCCTGCCGGTCTACCCGTCCCAGGGGAACATGTTCGTGCTCGACCTCACGGGGACCGGGGTCGATCCCGAGGCCCTGCAGGCGGAGCTGCTGCTGAAGCACCAGGTGTTCCTGCGCGCCGGCAACTACCTGTCCCCCAAGTTCGGGTCCCGGTTCATCCGGGCCTCCTTCTCCAACCTCCCCTCGGACCTGGAGGCCTTCCGGGAGGCGTTCCCGAAGGCGCTGGAAGCGCTCCGGCCGAAGGTCGCGCTGCCGAGCGCCTGACCGAGACCCTAGGGGCGAGGCGTCAGTCGGGCCTCCACGACCCCGTGGATGCGGCCGGGGCCGTACGCCTTCACCGGGTGCCAGGCGCTCTCCAGCACCTCAGCCCCCGACGTTCGGGCGGCCCGGTGGAAGGACTCCAGGGCCTCCCCCACCGGGTCGTGGCTGCCGGCCAGGAGATGGGCATGGACATAACCCCCGCCGGGGTCCAGGAGCCTCACGGCCCGGGGGAGGAAGGGGAGGGAGGAGGGGAGATATCCCAGGACCACGCGGTCGAAGGAGGCCAGAGGGAGGTCCACCTCCCGGTTGTCCCCCAGGAGGGCGCGGACCCGGTCGGAGAGGCCGTTGCGTCGGAGGTTCCGTTGAAGGTATCCGAAGGCCACGGGGTTCTTCTCCACGGCCCAGAACATGGAACGCGTCCCCCTCCGGGCCATGGGCAGGGTGAAGTAGCCGATGCCGGCGAAGAGATCGCCGACCCGTTCCCCGGGCTGGACGACCCGGGCCATCCGTTCCCGTTCGTGCCGGTTCCCCTGGGAGAACATGACCTCCGACGCGTCCAGTTCCCAGAGCACCCCGGCCTCCCGGTGGAGGGTCTCGGTGCCCTCGTCCGGGAACAGCGCACGGACGCGGGGTCGGCGGAACTCCCCCTCCTCGCCCCCGTCCAGGGCCAACACGTTCCTCACCCGGAACTCCGCCCGGTAGGCGTCGGCCACTTCCCGGGAGAACGGGGTCAGCGGCTCCGGCCACCGGACGATGAGCAGGTCCCCGAGCCGTTGGTAGCCCCGGGGGAGGAGGGCGGCGACCCGGTCCCCGACACTTTGGGCCAGACGGGAACGGACCCGCTCAACCGGGGGGACGGGAGGAGGCCTCGGCACGCTCCACCAGGATCTCCAGGAACTGTCGCAAATGCTCCGCCAGGATGGGGTTGTCGGTGTAGCCGCAGGCCTCCAGGCCCGGGGAGGCGAGGAGGGCGTGGGCCCCGTCGGCGAGGAGATCGCTGGCCAGGAGGTTCTGCCGGGCCACGTGCCTCACCCCCTCCGGGATCTTCTGCGCGGGCCCGGTGATGAAGGTGACCTCCACCCCCCGTTTCACCGCGTTGGCCACCTTCTTCCCGAGCTCCTCGCGGATCTCGGAGGCCTGGGGGGTGGTGAGCACCAGGGTCCGGCTGGCCCGGTCGAAGAGCTCCCCCATCTTGTTCAGCACCTTCTCCTTCCCGTAGAGGAGGTAGACCAGCTGGGGCTCCCCCTGCTGGCCGACCAGGTGGTGGAGCGAGTCGAGCCGGTCGAAGACCTCCTGGATGTCCCCCTGGAGCTTCCGGGCGACCTCGAGGGGGGGATGGGGCTTGAACAGCGTGGGCTTGCCCCCCGAAGCGTAGGTGTACCCCTTCCGGCAGAGCGATTCCAGGACCTTGTACGCGCTGGTCCGGGGGATGCCCGCGGCCCCGGCGATGGTGGAGGCGTCCCCGTACCCCCGGGCGACCACGGCAATGTACGCCCGGGCCTCGTAGCTGGTGAGGCCCACGCGCTCGAGGACCTCCACGGCCCGCCGGTGCTCCGGGGTCAGTTCGTTCCCCAGGGAGATGACCGCGAGCTCGGGGGTGGTCATGATCTCCTGTCAGCCGGACGGCGGCTATAATCCTGCCTGGGACGCCACGAGGGTCAGTCCACCGGCCGGGCGAGACGGGTGAGGGCCTCCCGGCCCAGCAGGCTCTCGGCCTCCTCCCGGGTCAGAAGCCCGGTCGCGACGGCCGTCTCCCGGGGGTCCTGCCCCCGGGCCGACGCCTCGTGGATGAGCTCGGCCACCTTCAGGTAGCCGAGCCGGGGGGTGAGGATGGTGGCCAAGGCCTGGGAGGAGACGAGCCAGCGTTCGCAGTTGGCGTCCTGGGCAGTGATCCCGGCGATACCCTTCTCCGCGAAGACCGGCAGAAACCGGGTCAGGATCTCCGCGGAGAAGAGCACCTCATAGGCGATGCCGGGCATCATGACGTTGATCTCGAGCTGCCCGGCCTGCACGGCCAGGGCCACGGCGCTGTCGCTCCCCACCACATGGAAGGCCACCTGGTCGAGGCACTCGGCGAGCGACGGGTTCACCTTGGCCGGCATGATCGAGGAGCCCGGTTGCACCTCCGGGATCCGGATCTCATCCAGCCCGGTGGCCGGTCCGCTGAAGAGCAGGCGCAGGTCGTTGGCGATCCGGATGAGCTCGAGGGCCAGGTTCCTCAGGAAGGAGGAGGCGAGCGCACAGGCCCGCCGGCTCTGCATGGTCTCGAAGGGGTCCCGGGCGCTGCGCAGCGGCTCCCCGCTGAGCCGGGCCAGGGTCCGGACGGCAAGGGAGCGGAACCCCGGGACCGTGTTGATCCCGGTGCCGACGGCGCTCCCCCCGAGCGCGACCTCCCTGAGGTCCTCCCGGACCGAGGGCAGGGCGGCGAGGAGACGACGGAGGGAGCTCCCGTAAGCGGTGAACTCCTGACCTAAGGTCACCGGCATGGCGTCCTTGAGATGGGTGCGCCCGGCCTTGGGGACGTTGGCGAACGCCCGTCCCCGCTCCTCCAGGGCCGAGCACAGCGTGATGACCGCCTGCTCCAGGTCGGAAAGAGCGAAGAGGATGGCCAGGTTGAGCGCGGTGGGGAAGGTGTCGTTGGTGGACTGGCCCCGGTTCACGTGGTCGTTCGGCGAGAGTTCCGAGTAATCCCCCCGGGGATGGCCCAGGATCTCCAGGGCCCGGTTGGCCAGGACCTCGTTGACGTTCATGTTGGTGGAGGTCCCGGCCCCCGCCTGGAAGACGTCCACCCGGATCTCCGAGCGCCACTGGCCCTGCGCGAGCTCCCGGGCCGCCTGCTCGATCGCCCCCGCGCGGCGCTCGTCGAGCTGGCCGAGCTCCCGGTTCGTGGAGGCGCAAGCCTCCTTGAGGAGGGCGTAGGCCCGGACGAGGTGGGGAGAGAGGGGAAGGCCGCTCACCGGGAAGTTCTCCACCGCCCGGAGGGTCTGGACCCCCCAATACGCCTCGGCCGGGATCTCCCGGGCCCCGAGGGAGTCCCGTTCGGTGCGCGTACGACTGCCATCGCTCATGGGTGAGGTGGAGGCGGCCGGGCCTTAAACCCGTGGGGGGGCCCCAGGCTTTCCCGCTAGCAGCGGATTCCGGAAGGCGCATGATTCCTGTCGGTCGTGGGCCGTCCAAACGCGGTAAATAGGGCTGGGCGCATCCTCGGAGACAATGGGATCAAACTCCGGAGAGAGGGACGGTTGTAGGGGCGGCCGGGATGGGATGCCCCCAGCGCGCATCAGCCCTCACAGGGGAACCAGACCAGCGGGCCTCGCCTACCCGTCCTAGCTGAGATGCAAGAACGAGGATGTGGAGCGCCAATTGCTTCCAAGGGGTGGAGGAGGCGCTCGGCCGATGGCCGGCGCCGCAGAGAATTGCTGGGGATTGCTGGTCGAGGCGGAAGGACAGGTCCCTGACTGCGGACCGCCCCGGGTGGAAGCGGCTTTGTCGGGACCTCATCCTCCGGTGCTGTTTCGGTCGCTGCCCGAACGAGACCCTCGCGCCTCCGAAGTCCCGGATGAGGGCGTCACTCTGACCCGGAGGCACTGAATGCGGGGGCCCGCGATGATTTGTCCCGTGCCCCGAGCACGGTCGAGGCGGGAACCGGTCACCCCTCCCAAACGAAGCCATGCCCGGCCACCCTCCCTGGCCGTAGGCGGCGGCCACGGCGAGCGGGGAGGGGAAGGGATTCACTTGGAGGGCCCGGTACCGGTCCGTCCCCCCACAGATCTCCGGCGACCACCGTAGAGAGGGAGGATGGGGCCAGGCGAGGCGCCGCAAGACCCGGCAGACCGAAGCGGGCACGGTAGCTCGAAGGTCAGCGGGAGGACCTATGCTGTGATCATCAACAGCAAGGAGCCGGAAACGGTTTGGAACGCCTTTCGGTTTGCTAGCGCTGCCATATCAAAAGGAAATCGGGTCTCAATCTTCTTGCTCGGACCAGCGGTAGAGATCGAAGAGATTGATAGCAGTACGTTCGACGTACGGAAGATCGTAGGGAGATTTGCCGACTTAGGGGGCGAGGTGCTCAGCTGCGGCACCTGTCTTCGTCTGAGGAAGATTGCGGCCGCGGAGAGTTGCCCCATGTCCACGATGGATACGCTCGTCCGCCTCACTGAAGAAGCCGACCGAGTGGTGACCTTCGGATGACGGAGCCCTCCGTGCTCATCTTGGGGGCCGGGTACAGCGGCCTGACTGTGGCCATGGAACTCCGCGCCCGGTTGCCCGCCGGGCACCGGGTGATCTTGGTCGATCGGCACGAGGTGCTCCGGCTCTGTGCGTTCAATCTTGACGTGATGACCGGCAAGCGCTCATCCCCTCCGGAAGGAAGGTATTCCTCTGTCGTCGGGGAAGGGATTGAATTCATCCACGCGGATGTCCTCCATATCGACCCGAAACGCCGGACGGTGGAAACCTCCGTCGGGACGCTCGTCGCTGACCAACTGGTGCTGGCCCTAGGGGCCGAACTCGATCCGGGACAGGTTCCTGGCTTCTCGGAGGGGGCCTGCAACCTCTACGACGCTGATGGGGCGAAGGAGATCCAGAGGAGGTTGTCGGGGCTGTCGCAGGGACAAGTGATCGTCATGATCTCCCGTACTCCGTTCAAGTGTCCGGCCGCGCCGTACGAGGCGGCCTTCCTCATTGATTACTTGCTTCGCTCGAGAGGCGTGCGGAACCAAGTATCGCTCTCGGTGTACACCCCCGAGTGGCAGCCGATGGCCGCGGCCGGCGAAGCGGTGGGGAACGAGGTCGTGAAGCTCCTCGTGTCCCGGGGCATCAATTACTACACCGAGCACATGGTGCTCAAGATCGATCCCGGGAAGCGAAAGGTGTGGTTTGAGGTCGACGACGCGGACTTTGATCTCCTGGTGGGGGTCCCGCCCCATGTCGCCCCGGCCGCCATGCGGGGTGCGGGACTCACGGACTCAACTGGATGGGTACCCGTCAATCCCCGGACCTTGGAGACCCGGTTCCCAGGGGTCTTCGCGTTGGGGGATCTCGTTTCAATCCCGTTGCACAACGGTCTCTTCTTACCGATGGCCGGGGTTTTTGCCGTACAGGAGGGGCTGACGGTTGCCACGAACATCGCGGCCAGGCTTCAGGGGGGCGAACCAGAAGTCGAGTTCGAGGGGGAAGGATTTTGCTACCTCGAAGTAGGGGGGGACGAAGCCGGCTTTGCGGCCGGCCGGTTCCTGGAGAAGCCGGCTCCACAGGTGCGCTTCGAGGCGCCGTCGCGTGAACATCGGGAGGCCAAGGGAGCCTTCTCCGATTCCTTGTTGCAGCTGCTGCGTCGCTGAGGATGGAAACAGGTCGGCGTGCCCCGGGGGTGCGGGGCTCGGGAGACCCGATGGGAGCTTTTCGCCAACAACCCGGGCCGGAAACGTCAAAGGATGTTGACCGCCAGACGGGGCCGCCGCCTTTTCGCTCCTAGACGGGAGTTCAAGATGGGGTCGGAAGAGCATGACCAAACTCGGGCCCCGAGTGGACTTGCCCCTCTGCACCAGAACCCCACTTTCAATTGCGCCACGAGCCTTAGACCGACGAAGGGCCTCCGAGCATTTTTTGCGCCGGAAGTCCAACTGGTCCGTTCGGTCTGGTCCTACAGACCGTACCGGGTGGCCTATCCGTTAGTCGCGGCTGCGATTGCCCTGATCTACGCCTTTGTGGTCCCGGTCCTCCCCATCTACCTCTTCGGGGTCACGAATATCTCTGGCGGGCCTCTCCCGGCCCCTTCCCCGACCTTCTCCCAGCTTGCCTTTGCCTCCGGGTTGGGTTTGCTGCTCCCCCTCGTCCTCCTGGGCAGCCTTGGGCTGGTACGGTGTTCCCGGTCCGCCGAGAAAAGGGCAGTACCCTCCTACCGTGTGTCCGGACAGGTCGTTGGGGCCTTGTTCACAGGCTTCGTGCCTAGCCTCACCTCAACCTTGGTCGGGTGCACATCATCCCTTACCATCGGACTGGCCGAGGCAGGTGCCGCGGCATTGGCTCCCGCGTTGGGACAGTTTCTTGGAACATACGCCTGGGGATTCTTTGGCCTGTCATTCCTAATCCTTTGGTTTGCCGCCCGCCGTCTTGGGCACCAATGGGAGGGGTGTTCGCTTCCGGGGTGAACCGAGGGCGGGACCGGGGTCTCTCCACCCTCGGGGGATGCCAACGGGCCATCCCACCGGAAGCCTGGAGGCGGCCGAACCGCCGATAGGGGGTCCCACCGATCCGAGCATCGACCTCTTCCTTCGGCCGGGACCCTTGGGCGCCTCCCGAGGGACCTCGCTAGGCCCACTTCCACTTTGACCCGACACGCTTTCGTGCCGCGGTGCCCTCCTGCGCAGGGCCGTTCCCCGGCGGGCCGCCGAACCTCCCTCGAGATCGAAGAGGGGCACGTAGGTCCGGAAGCAGCGGTCGAAGTCCGGGTACCACGGCTCGCGGGTCTCGGGGTTGAGGTCGGCGCGGGAACGGGAGGGTGGCTCGTCAGCAGGCCGGCGGGCGGCTCCCATGCCGGGAAGCCCGCGGGGGGTCTTGAAACCGGGAGTTCCACCCGAAGCGGCCCCCCCTGCTGGGGCTACAGGAAGCGTGTCCGGGCGACTGTCAAAGTAGAACCATAAACGGAGATAGTTGTGCATTCCGGAGGGGTACACGTCACTGAGCGAGGCGGCGATCGGGGCGTAGTGACGGATGGCCTGACAACTCAAGGGGTTCGAGACGACCACGGCCGCCACGATACGGTCGCCATTGCTGAACCAGAGGGGCACCGTGGTGGCCACCCAAGACGAGGAGGTGCTGAGAGTCCGGCCGTTCAGCCGAGCGCCAGTGCTGCTGAACTCCAAAGGGTCTCGTGACCCCACGACGGTCTCTTGGCTCGGAGGCCGTCGCGTCCGCCTTGAGATGTCCCGAGGGGAGCCTCGGCTGCGGGCCGCTTCGCTACGGGCCGGGATGGTATCCAAGGTCCGCTGGCGGGAAGGGCGGCCAAGGCAACTCTCCCGACCGCTCCGACCGGCAGGAGGCAGCATGTTCAATGCCATCGTTTGTCCCGGCGATGGGGCTTGGTTCCCCCCGTTGGACCCTCGCCGAAAGCTCCATACCGTGACGTTCGCTCTGAGGCCTGGCCCCCGGAACGGGGGCCGGAGGCACGGCTTGGACTGGACCTTGGTGCTCGACGTCGGGTCCTACGTGACCTACCTCGCCATCCCTCCGTTGCTCGTGGCCGGGCTCTTCCTCTTCGGCTGGGACCCGGGCTGGGCGGGGGCCTCCATCGGGTTCGGGCGGGGCACGTTCTGGCTGCTGGTGGCGGGAGGGATCCTGGGCTGGTTGGGGAACATCCCGTTCTTCCTCTACCACGGCTCGGTGATGGCGCTGAACGTGGGGGGAGGCCTCATCCCGCTCATCCTGGCGCTGACCTTCTTCGCCACGCGGGTCCTGCCCGGGCGTTGGCACGACCTCTCCATCCTCTTGGGGGCCTTGGGGGTGGCGACCACCGCCGGGTTCCTCCTCATCACCCTCCTGCCCGCCGGATGGGCGGTCCCCGCGCTCTTGGCCGCCTACGCGGTCCCTGGGGTCGCTCTGGGGTTCCTGTTCCGAAGCCCCGGCTCCGCCGCCCGGCCTCGTCTGGGGTCCTACGCGCTGGTCTCCCTGGGCGTGGTGGGCACCTACGCCATCACCCAGCCGGTCGTGAACGTGGGGATAGTCGCCTCGTTCCCTTCCTACCTCATCTGGCCCCTGGTGCTGGGCGTGCTCTCCGTACCGTTGCTTCAGTTCGATCGTACGGCCCCGGCGCTCGCCTATGCCTCCGCCACGCTGGGGGTGTTGGTGGGGGCGGACATCCTCCACGAAGGGCCGCTCTTCGCGGCTCTGCCCTTCCTGGGGGCCATCGGGGGAGCGGGCCCGCTCGACCTGGTCTATCTCTCCGGTCCGATCGCCTTGTTCGTCTCGTACTTCACCGGGAAGGCGGTCGCTCCTCGGGCCCGGCCCGGGAAGGGGGACCTTCCGCCGCTGCGCCGGGGACCGCTGGACCCCGCCCTCCTCAGCTTCCGGAACGGGGAGTACCCGGCGGTCTACCGCCAGGTATTGGAGGGGGTGGCCTCGGAGGCGGCCCGGACCTGGGGGGCCCTTTACGGGGCCCCTCCTTCCCGACGGGACGACCCCTTGATGGGCCTGGAGGTCCACCCGCTCTTGAGGGCAGACCTGCAGAACCTCCAGGCGCTGGCCCGGGAGCCTCCCGCGGGGGAGGAGCCGGCCCGGGCCGCGCTCTGGACCGGGTACCTCCTCCAGCGGGGGCTGCTGGGAATGAGGGACCGGCGGTTGGGGACCCCCGGGGCCCGGATGCTGGCCTTCCTCATCGACATCGGCCTGGCCTTGGCCATCGCCGTCCCGCTCACGGTCTGGCTGTTCCTCTCGATGCACTTCACCTCCCTCACGGCGGCGTTGGACTCCGTCCCCTACGAGGCCGCCCTGGCGGCGTTAGGGTCCTGGCCGTACGTCTTCTTCGTGGTGCTGGAGGAGGGGTACGGGACCACCCCGGGGAAGTGGATCGAGCACCTGCGGGTGGTGGGACCGGACGGGGAGCGCCCGGGACCGCTCGCCATCCTGGTCCGCAACGTCCCCAAGCTCATCCCCCTCGCAGCCCTTGCGCTCGCCGTGGGGGAGGGGCTGCCCGCCGCCTACTTTGCCGGGAATGCCGGTCTGGTGTTGACGAGCGTGCTCCTCGGCGTGGGGGTGCTCGGGTTCTCCGGGCTGGTCGGGCTTTGGGCCATGGTGGGAAACCCGCTCCGGCAGCGGGTGGGGGACCTCATGGCGGGGACGGAGGTCTGGACGCGGTCCCCTCCGCTCTTGGAGGGGTCGGGCCCGGGGCCGGCTCCCCGGCCGGTGGCCGCCGGGTGAGGGTGATCTGGATGAAGGAGACGTTCAGGTCCTTCCCTTCCCGGTTGGTCAGGCGCTCCGTGCCGATCCCGACGGCGCCTATGGTCACCGTCCCTTCCAGGAGCCGGTGACGCCGGACCACCTCGGCCACGTCGACGGCCCGGGAGATGGCCCGTCCCCGCGCTTTCACCAATACCTCGTTGACCCCGCTGTTGAGCTGTCCGACCACCTCGAAGGCGTAGGTCATGGTGGGCCGGTCCCCCACGTAGACGATAGGTTCCCCCAACCGGGAAGGGAGGCGGTCCTCGCCCCGGGGGCGCGGCGGGCCCCGGGGCCGCTCCGCACGACGGGGGACGGAGGGGGGGGCCGGCGAAGGGGGTTCCGGAGGGGAGTGGGATTCCGGCATGGGGGATTCTACGGGCCGGGGGATTAATGGAGCTTTGGGAGATGGCGCGCCGTTCCCGGGTCTCGGGAAACCGTTATACCAGAGGTCCCCTCGGCCAGCCCCACCCGCTCGGGGGTCTCAGGTGCGCAGGGGTGGCCCAGCTTGGTCAAAGGCGCCAGGTTGAGGTCCTGGTCTCGTAGGAGTTCGTGAGTTCAAATCTCACCCCCTGCATACGGTATCCAAGGACCATGCCGAACGAAACCCCCGCCCGCTGTCCGGTCTGCCAGCGCCCGTTGCCCTTGGGGGCCCAGGCCTGCCCCTCCTGCGGGACCCCGCTACCCGCCCGGCCCGCCCCTCGGACCGGGACGGGCCGCCCGGGCGAGGGAAAAGGGCTCTCCCCGGAAGTGGAGGGGCGCGTGCAGCGGCTGAACCGCTGGCGGGACTCCGCCCGGGGGCTGCACGTCCCGGTCCCGCTCCTGCCCGGCTGGGTGGAGGGGCTCGCCTCGGGGGACCGCGACGAGGAGCGGTTCGACGAACTGCTCCGGGGGCTGGAGCGCACCGCCCACCACGAGATCGCCCAGGCGCTGGAGACGTGGGCGCGCGAGGCGGCCGCCCGGCTGAACCGGCTGGAGGCCTACGGGCTCCCGAGCCCCGGGGAAAGGAAGAGCTTGGAGGCGGTGACCCGGGCCCTGCGGACCGGGGACCTGGACCGGGCGCTGGAGACCTATCCCCGGGTGGACCAGGTACTGGGGTTCAAAGAGAGGAACCTCAACGACGCCCGGGACGCCTTGGAGGGCCTCAACCTCCTCTCGGCGGACGTGGAGGCGCTGGGTCTGCCCCCCATGTGGCCGGACGCCGGGCTCCTGGCCCGGATGGAGCGGAACTTGAGGACCGGGCGGATTCCCGAGACGCTCAAGCAGGCCTCGGACCTGCGGCGCGAGGCGCACGAGGCATTGCTCAAGATCCTCCCCCGGCGGATCCGGGAGGCGGCGGACGAGACGGCCCGGGAGAAGTCCGCCGGCCGGGACGTGCAGCGGGAGGCGGCGCTCCTGGCCCGGGCGGCCCGCGCGGCGCACCGGGGCCGGGCGGAGCAGGCGCTCCGGGACCTGGTCCGGTTCCAGACGCAACGGTCCTTGGACCCGTTCCGCCTGGCCGAGGACCGCACCCGGGCGGATGGGCCCGCCCGCCCTCCAGGATAGCCGGGGATCAGAGGACCTGCTCGTAGACGTGCACGTCCTCGCCGAGGAAGTGCCGGTGCAGGGTCCCGCTCTCGGTGAGCCCGACCTTTCGGAAGAGGTGGATGGCCCCCTCGAAGCGGTCCTGGGCCTCCACCCACACCGAGCGGGCGCCGGCGCGGCGGGCCCACTCCAGGCAGGCCCCCACCAGCGAACTGGCGATGCCGAGGCGCCGAGCCTCGGGGTCCACCACCAGGTGGACCATCTGGACGGCCCCGTGGGTGAGGGAGCAGCCCACCACGCCCACCACCCGCTTCTCCTTGCGGGCGGAGAAGTACGTGACGCCTTCCATCCAGCTGGTGAACTCCAGCGGGGAGGGTTCCCAGGTCTTGATGAGCTCCTCGGGGAGCTTCCCCTTGTACTCGTCCCAGACACGCTTGTAGAGGTTGCAGATGTCCGGGATGTCCGAGTGGGTGGCCTGGGTGACCACGACCACGCTCACCGGATGGTTCGCCCCGTTCGTGGCCCTCCCCTGGGATTTCTCGGCGGGGGGCGTCTCCTTGCTGGTCGGCGGGGCTCCGGCCCCCTCATCCGCCCGATTCGCCCCTGCCATGGTTGTGGATGGTCAGCCTGAGATTGCTTCCGAGAGATATCGAGGGGGCTCCGGGAGGGACTCGGAAAAGGCTAACGTCGTGGAGGGTTTTAGTCTTTCGCCTTTCGGCGGGCCCCGGGCCCCACCGGCGCCCCGTCCTTGGCCGTACCGGCCTCGCTCGGAGCGTGGCCTTGACCGGTCCCCGGGGCCCATTTCCAGGGATGGGGCACTTCCCGTCCGTCGCCCCCCGACCGGGCGGCCGGGGACTAGGTCGGGGGTTAGGAGGTCAGGCTCCCGATCGCTTGGATCAACGACGCCGAGGAGGCCCCCACGATCCCGATCCCGCCGGCAATGAGGCCGTCCTGCGCCAGTTGAGTGTTCGCCACGTCGTTCGTAAGGTCGCTGGGGCCCGAGATGATGACGATCAAGGAGACCACAGAGAAGAGCAATCCCAGAGAGGCCACCACCACCTGTTCCAAGGCTGTGGTGAGCACGGCCGAGAGGACCGTGAGCACGATTGCGACCAACTCCATGGCCCCTCCTACGATGAAGTCGAAGCTCTCGAACTCCAACGTGAGAGTCTTCAGGAAGGGGAGCAATAGCCCGGAGATCAGGCTCGCGGCCTGGCTGGCGTAGTTCGTGGAGAGCTCGAAGCCCGTGAGGAACGACTCCAGGGAGGAATTGACATCCCCCGTGGAACTGGAGAGGATGTTCTCCACGGCCGTGGAACTCTCCGAGAGCACGGTGAGCCCGGACGAGGCCGCGCCGATGATGCCGCTGACCGCGGAGCTGACGGAGGCCGAGACGGCGTCTTCAGAGGCCTGCTCGGCCCCCTCATAGGCGCCCGCGGTCACGATCGCCAGGATCCATTGGACGATCCCTATCGTGACGAAGATCGCCGAGATGATCGCGATGACCGCGTAAATCTCGTTGAAGATGTCGCTAACGGCATTGGACTTGGTGAGCGGGCCTTTGTCGTTGCCCACTGTAGCGTTCATCGCCCGATCGTAGGCCGACCGGCTCATGGCATGGTCGTCCAAGAGGAGGGATAGGAAGGGGTAGATCACCAGGTTGCTGATGTCGTGATAGACGCTCACGAAGAAGTTCTTGATCGCGTTGATGGCCTCCTTCGCCAGGTTCGCCACATAGTTGAGCAACCACTCCAGCGCACTGATCACGGCCTCGACGGCGCTCACGACCGCCTGAATCACCGCGTTGAGCACCCCGAGGATCGCCTGGCCGATATCCTCGGCCAGTTGGACGAAGAAGTTCACCACGGACAGGAGGATCCCGACGAAGAAGTCGATGGGCGCCTCGATGATGCTGAGGAACTCGTTCAAGGCATCCGGGGCGACCCCGGAGGTCATCGGGCTCTGGTAGCCCGCCAACGGGAGGTAGGGGGCCAGTTGGTTCGGCAATCCGGAAAGGTCGAAGGCCACCTCGTTGAGCCCGTAGGCCTGTCCGTCCACGACCCCGCTCTGGTTCCGGGGAAGCATGGACTGGAGGAGGGATGTGGCGCAGCTGCCATCCACGGTGGCGTTGAACCCGCCCACGATCAGGCTCTCGCTGGACGAGGAGGAACGGATGCTGGCGGTGACCCCGGTCCCCTGAAGACACCCCGGGACCGCACCGGCGGCGAGCGAACTGTTCAGGCTGGAGGACAAGAACGACGGGCGGCTCTCCACGACCACGTTCTGCCCGTCAACGAAGGGACCGGTGGCCCCCTGGCTGACGTAGAGGTTGAAGGTGTAGAAGCGGTCCTCCCCGTGGTAGCGGACCCCGTACCCCGGGATGTTCGTGCTCTCATTCGCCTGGGTCACCAGTACCACGTTCGCCCGCGTGAGCGAGGTGACACTGAGGCCAAAGGTCCAATCCCCCCCGTTGATGGAAACGGAGGTGTTGGGGCTCTCGACGTTCTGGGAGACCTGCCCATTGCTCACGGTAAAACTGTTGTTCCAATAGAGCTCAAAGGACGTGTCCGAGGACCCGGCGGCGAGCCGGTACTCATACCACAGTTGGGGGTTGATCTCGTTCTGGAAGTACGAATGGACGTGGCTATCGTACACCGGATAGGTGTTCAACTGGTTGATGGGGATCGTGTAATAGTCGTTGAAGGAGAAGGTCGTGTCCTTCTGCCACGGGGTGGTGCACCCTATGGGCTGGTGCGAACCGTATCCAGAGGCCAGGGGAGTGTAGATGCTCGGGCTCCCCGGGACCGAGTCCATCTGGATCTGGACGTTGGCCGCGTTGCTGTCGGAT
>JAKAVY010000054.1 GCA_021827405.1 Thermoplasmata archaeon | reverse complement strand
CGAGCTCGGGCCTGAGGCCCGGTTGTTGACCTATCGGCTGGACATGAACGAGCCCGCCCGATGGAGACCCTTCCGTCCGGTTCTCCGCGACCTGTCCGAACCTCCCGGCCCATAGCCGGCCCGGGCGCGCCCCTTTGCGACCGGTTGGCCGCCTCTTCCCGCCCATCGAGGGTCGTCACGGCCCCTCTCGGGGCCAGCGCTACCCCCGAGGGAGGGGCGTCTCAGCCCTCCCCGGGCGGAGGGGGGTCCGCGGGACGGTGGCGCTTCACGTGGGCCTCCAAACCCTCATGGGCCTCCTTGAGCCCGCGGCGGGCCTGGGCCCGCTGACCCTCCAGGGCCTCCATTTGAGCCTCGTGTACCCTGAGCGCTTCGGCCTGCTGCAGGAGCCCGTTCTCCCGGTCCTCCAGCTCTGCCTTCCGCCGGGAGAGCGCCAGCTCTGCCTCGTGGTGCGCAGACTCCCGCGAGGCCTGCTCCCGTTCCCTGGCCAAAAGGGAGGCCTCCCGGTCCTTCAGGGAGTGGGAGAGCGCCTCCAGCTCGGTGGCCCGCCGGGTCTGCCGCTCCTCGATCCCCTTCACCAAATGCTCCCGACGGGAGAACTCCTCCTCCCGCTGGACCAAGGCGCGCTCCCGTTCCGACAGCTGGGATTCCTTCTGGCTGAGGGCCAAGTGGTTGGCCTTCTGGTTCCGTTCCACCGCGTCCAGGCGGGTGTGGCGCTCCTGGACCTGCGCGATTTGGCCCTGGGCCTGGGCCGTCAGCGCCTCAAGCTCTGAGCGGTGCCGCTGAAGCTCCTCCTCCTGGGTGTGCTTGAGCTGAGCCCACCCCTCCTCCTGGGACAGGATGTGCGCCTCCCGGTCCCGGAGGGTGGCCTCGTCCGCCCGCAGCTTGTCCTCGCGGCTTCCCAGCATCTTCAGGCGTTCCCGGGCCGCCAACTCCCGCTTCTCCAGGTCCTCCCGGAGCCGGGAGAGCTCCGCCTCCTGCTGGCGGAGCGCCTCCCCTTGGGCGGAGAGGTCCGTGGTCACGGCGGGTGGGGGGGCAGCGGACAGTACCGCCTCCTTCGCCTGCACCTGGGACTCCCGGGTGGAGAGCTCCTGTTCGCGCCCCTCCACGCTCCGGGTGCGCTCCTCGAGCCTCTGAGCCAACTCGGTAAGCTTTCGCTCCGCCTCGGCGCGCTCCCCCTCCCGGCCCGCCAGCTCCGCCTCCCGGCCCCCCAACGCGGTCTGGCGGCGGGCGATCTCCTCCTCCGAGGACCGGAGACGGTCCTCCTGGACCGCGAGGGCACGTTCCCTTTCCTCCAGGGCCAGCTGGCGGGCAGAGATCGCCTCCAGGAGGGCGTCTGAGGTGGCGCGATGTTGTTCGGGAGGGGGGGCCGGTGCACGCGGGGGGGTGCCCCCGTCCTCCGGGGTCGGCGAAGAGGCGGTCTCCTCCGAGGGAACAGGAGCTTGGCCCACAAAGCGGGAAAGGGGATCGATCGGGGGGGAAGGGGAGGAGGGCCCCGAAGGCACGCTCCCTGACCCCTCCTCCGAGGGCTGCGAGGGCTCCTGTGGGGCCTCCTCGCCGGTCCCAGGAAGGGGAGGCTCGGTCTGCGATGGGGGATCGGGGGTGGGCGGAGGCTCTGCCGGGCGGGGCATGCCGGGGTGAAGGAGCGCCTCTCCTTGCGCGGTCAATCGGACCTGGAAGTCGCCCGGGCCGAGGTACTCGATGTCCAAGACACCCTGACCCTGCAACTGCTGGAGGCCCCGTTGAAGGTCGGAGTACGGCACGCCTCCCAGGCTCCGTCGCACGTTACGGAGGTAGTCCTCTCGGGTGACGGGCACCTTCCCGCCCCGCGAGGCTTGATCGGTGAACAGGAGGATGGCCTGGAAGAGATTGAACCCTCCGGCGGGGGGGGTGGCCTTGGGAGGAGGAGTTCCGGCCATGGATAACACCCAGAAGAGTACCAAGCGTTGAACCCCAAGATAAGACTTGGCCGAAGGGCGGGGCGGCCGGGAGTCGCCCCGACCCTTTGCCCTTGGCCGAGGGAAGGGTGGCCACCAATCGGACCGTGGACGCGGTGGGATTTGAACCCACGGCCTCCGCTTTGCGAAAGCGGCGATCTTCCGCTGATCTACGCGCCCGGGGACGGGACCGCCGTTGCCAGGGGGGCCCGCTCATAACTCTTTTCCCGGGGGACCTCGCCCCAGGGGTCCGGCCCGGTCAGGCGGGGGCCATCTTGGGGGGAGGAGAGGTCCCCGGGGGGACCGGCGCCAATGGGCCCGCCGCGCCCCGGGAGGGCGAGGTGGGGGGGGCTGGGCGCTGAGGCCGTTGCCGCAAGGGGGTGACCACGCGCTCGTTCGCGTCGTACCGGAAGAGCTCGGCGTACCGCCCCCAGGTGATGACGTTCAAGACGGTCTCGGGGGGGGCGTTGGTGAACGAGACGATCCCGCCCAGCTCCTCCTCCCCCAGCCGTCGTTCCGGGGCGGACTCCAAAGCCCGCAGGATGGTCTGGAAGAGCGGGGTCCGTCGGAGGGCTTCCCGGATGAGCAACTTGCGCCCCCGGATGGTGCTGGCCACCAGTTTCTTTCCTTCCTCCGTGAAGGTCAGCCGCCCATCCGATACGGTCACCAGGCGGAGCCCCTCGGCGAACTCCACCGAGGGGAGGATCTCGTCGATCTCCAGGTCCAGGTCGTCCGCCAACTGGGCGATCTCCTGGGACCCCTTGTGGTCCTTGAGGAGGACCAAGAGCCCGAGCATCTCCCCGGGCGTGCATTTTGGATAGAGCGTGGGCACGTTCGTGGCCCTCAGGGGGAGGCAGGAACCGATGGGTCGGAGATAAACATTCCCCCGCTGTCGCCGAGCGGTCGGAAGGGGAAAACTTCATGAGGGGCTGCCCGGGCGTGACCCCCTCGCCTCGGGCGGCCCTTCCCTACGGAGTTGAGGCCACCAGGGGGGTCGGGGCGGACCCCTCGGTGATGAGCGAATAGACATAGTCGGTCAATTCGTAGAACGCGGGGGATTTGCGGTCCCGGGGGCGTGGCAACTGCACCGGGACCCCGGCCAGGACCCGGGCGGGCCGGCGGGAGAGGACGATGATCCGGTCGGCCATCGCCACCGCCTCCTCGATGTTGTGGGTCACCAGGATGACGGCCTCGGGAGGGAGCGCCGGGTCCTGCCAGAGTTGCAGCACCTCCTCCCGAAGGCCTTCGGCGGTGAGGGCGTCCAAGGAGGAGAAGGGTTCGTCCATGAGCAGGACCGCGGGTTCCACCGCCAGGGCCCGGGCCAGGCCCACGCGTTGACGCATCCCGCCGGAGAGCTCCCGGGGATAGGCCTCCTCGAAGCCCTCCAACCCGGTCACGTTCACGTACCGTTCCACCTGGGCCTCCTGCCGCTCCCGGCTCCAGTCCCGGGCCTCCAGTCCCAGGGCCACGTTCTCCTTGACCGTGAGCCAGGGGTAGAGAGCGAAGCTCTGGAAGACCATGGCCATGTCCAGCTGTACGCCCTGCACGGGCTTGCCGCGGAAGAGCACCCCCCCCCGGCTCGGTCGGTCCAATCCCTGAATGAGCCGGAGCAGTGTGGACTTCCCCGAACCGGAGGGGCCCACGATGGCCAGGAAATCATTGTCCGCCACGGAGAAGCTGACGTCCTCCATGATCGGGATCGAGCCATGGCGCCCCGGGAAGTTCTTTCCCAGACCCTGAACATCAATGAGCGCCATGGCTCTCTCCTGCGGACCGTCTACCCCCGGTGGGAGAGCCCGCACCCATAAAGCTCCCTCCGTGAGGTCCTCGATGCCCGGGCCGCGCGGGAATAAGTACTTATGGGGATAAGCCCCTGATACTTTCTCCTCGAGCGCCGAGGGGCCCGGGGGCAAGGGCGCGTCCTTCCTGGGGGACCAGAGCGATGTCAGAGCCATCGTCGGCCTCTGGCCGACGGCACTCTCCCGCCCGGGGCCCCGTTCGGCGGGTGTCGGGGGCGCTCCTCTGGGTGAGCCTTCTCGTCTTGGCCTCCCTCTCCCTTCCCGCTTTCCCCTCGGTCCGGGCGGAAGAGCCGGGGGGCTGGAACCCGACCACCCCGTATCCCCAGTCGATCTTTGAGGGGGACTGCGTGACGTATTCGGGGGCCGCCTACTGCGTCGGGGGCCTGGGCTCGGGACCGCTGAATGCCACGTACTGGACGGCTTTAGGACCGGCCGGGGTGGGGTCCTGGAAGGCCACGACCCCCTATCCGCTCGCCGTCTTTGGGACGGCGTGCGCGGTGGTGTCGTCCGACCTGTACTGCGCAGGGGGCCGGAACGATGCGTACCAGAACATCTCCGCCACCTACTTCGCCCCTTTCGTCTCGGGGGGAGGACTGGGAACCTGGACGGCGGCCAGCGCCTACCCCTTCGCGGTCTTCGGGCTATCCTGCTCCACGGTCGGCCCCGACCTCTTCTGCCTGGGATCGCAGTCCGGACCGACCTCGCAAACCTACGTGGGGGCCGTCTCGGGAGCGACGATACGCTGGAGCGCCAGCACGAGCTACCCTGTACCGGTGGAGGGCCAGGCCTGCGCCGGGGCCAAGGGATTCGTCTATTGTGTGGGGAGCCAGATGCCCCCCTATGACGGCGTCTACAGTGCCAATCTGAGCAGTGCGGGTTTCTCGGCCTGGAACAACGAGACGGGGACGGACCCCTACCCGTTCGACCCCTATGACCCCAGTTGTGTCGTGTCCAGTGACTACCTGTACTGCGTCGGCGGGGGGTCCAGTTCCGTCTACTTCGCTTCGGTGACCGGGCTGACGGTGGGCCCCTGGCAGACCGCGATCCCCTACCCGGCGTCCGTCACCGACCCGGCCTGCCTCGCCGCGTCCCGGGACCTCTACTGCATCACGGGGGGGGAATACAACAATGTGACTGGGAACGAGGTCTACTATGCGCCCATCCTGTCGCAGTCCGAGGGAGCCACGACCGCTTGGACCCCGGTCACGGCCTATCCGTTGAACATGACCATGTCCTCCTGCGTTTTCCTGGGGAGCAACCTCACCTGTGTGGGGGGTCTGGGGGGACCCTCGTCGACCTGGGAGGCATCGGTCTACTCCGCCAGCGCTTCTGCCGGCGGCCTGAGCTCCTGGAAGCTGGAGCCGTCCTACCCCTTCCCCATCACCCAGACCTCGTGCGCGGGGGCCGGGGACACCCTCTACTGCGTGGGGGGCACCACTACGGGTGGTCGGGTAACGAACCAGAGCCTTTACACAAGCTGGTCCGGAGGGGGGCTCAACGGGTGGGAAACGACGACCCCCTACCCCCTCCCAGTCTCCGAAACGGATTGTGTCTCCGGGGAGGGATGGCTGACCTGCGTCGGGGGCCAGACACGGAACAGTTCGGCCCTGTCCCAAGTGTACGAAGCTCCCCTCTCGTCTTCCGGGCTGGACCGGTGGCAGGCAGGGCCCTCGTATCCGCTCCAGGTGGTGGGACAGAGCTGTGCCGTGATCGGGAGCACGGTCTATTGCGTGGGCAACACCGCGAGCACCGGTGGGGGATACGTGTTCGCCGCGCCGTTGACGCCCAAAGGATTAGGACCCTGGGTGAACGATTCCTTGAGCGCAGGCTATCCCGGGTCGTTCGCGTACGGGACCTGCCTCCCCTCCTCTGTGGACCTGTTCTGCGTCGGGGGGGCATCGGTCGAGGTGTACTACGCCGAGGTCCAGGGGACCTCCGTGGACCCGTGGACGGAGACCATTCCGATGCCCGTCGCCCTGGCCTGGCCTGGGTGCGCATCCCTGGGCTCGAGCCTCTATTGCGTGGGGGGGACCCCGCCGGCTGCGTTAACGGAGAACGGAAGCTACTTCGCCCACGCTTACACCACCGAGCTCGAGGTGGGGTGCACACCTGCCTCGTTGGGCGGCGGGAACGGGAGCAGCACCCGCTGCACGGCCACCGTCGCCGGAAGCTCCCCGGTGGGCACCGTGAACTGGACGAGCGCTCGCCCCGGGACCTTCTCCCCGCCGCAGTGTACGCTCTCCGGGGGAAGCTGTTCGGTGACCTTCCAGGACGACGCTCCGGGAAACACCACGCTGACCGCTACCTTCGGCGGAGGCCCGGGGAACCTGCCCAGCTACCAAGAGGTGGGGCTGACGAACCGGACCTCCACCTCCACCGAGGTGCAATGTCCTGCCCCCACGCTGGCCGAGAACACCAGCGAGACCTGTACCGGTTCCGTCCAAGGGTCGCCGGCACCCCTCTCGGGGGAAACCCTATTCTGGGAGGCGGGGACGGGAAGAGGGACCCTGCTTCTCTCGTCGGGAACGTGCACGCTGAACGGGTCCCAGTGCTCGGTCCAGGTGACCGGCCAGCAGCCGGGGGCCGTCCCGCTGACCGCGCGGTTCGACGGCAACACCACGGTAGCCGGCAGCGAGGGGTCGGCGAACCTGACCGTCCTCGCCCCCGCCCGTTCCCAGGATTCCCTGGAAGGGGCCTGTGATCCGGTGTCCACCTCCGTCAATGGGTCCAGCGAATGCACGGGTCAGGTCCTTTCCGCTGCCGGATCGCTGACCGGCGAGTTGTTGAACTGGTCCGTGGGGCCCGGGACCGGTGCCGTGACCCTCAACGCTTCCTCCTGCCGCCTCGGGTCCTACGCCTGCTCGATCACGGTCGTAGCGACCCGACCCGGAACGGTCTCCCTTCACCTCGAGTACGCCGGCGACCCCAACAACCTCCCCGCAAACGCCTCGGTCCCCTTCACCATCCAGGCCCCCGGGGCCTCCCCCACCACCACCACCGCCCGCTGTGAGGAGTCGGTCCTGGTGGAGGCCACCGGCACCAGCTGCGCCGTGAACGTCACCGGCGCCACCGGGACCATTTCGGGGGAGCGGGTGGTGTGGGCGCAGGTTGGAGGGAACGGGACGGTGGGTCTCCCGACAGGAGGTGACCTCTCCGGCACGGGTTGCGCGGTGGCCGTCTCGGGGCTCCGGCCCGGTACGGTGACCCTTAAGGTCACGTATTTCGGGGACGTGTTCAACGACGCGAGCCAGGGGGAGACCAACCTGACCGTCATCCCCGCCACTTCCCATACGACCCTGACCTGCTCCGATAGCTCGCCGATGACCGGCTCCTGGGTCGGTTGCCAGGTACAGGTATCCGATGCCCTCTCTGTCACCGGGGCGGTGAATTGGACCGTGGCCGGACCGGGTGGGGTCGGCCTCGTCCCCGCGAACGTCTCCTGCACCTTGGTGGCGGCCACCTGCTCCGTGGGGTTCGTCGCGGCGGGACCGGGCCGGGCGACGCTCACGGCCACCTACGAAGGGTATCCCGGGGTACCGGGGAGCTCCGGGAGCCTGGGGCTCGACATTCTCCCGTCTCCGGGACTGGAGCGGTGGTCAGGACTTACCCTGACAGTGGGCCAAGGTGGGGTGGACCAGGGCGGAGGCAACCTGACAGGCTTTTCCCTTTCCCTGGCGGCTTCCCCGGCGATGAACGGAACTACGGTGGGCGTGGTCGGCCTATCGCTGGATGTCGACCCGGAGGGCCCCCCGCCGGCCGGGGTGACCCAAGGACTCTATTACGAGGTCTCTGTGAGGGATCCCAACCCTGGGCCGGCGCTCCTTTGCCTGCCAGCTCCGGCGGCGGGCACGGGGGCCACCCAGGTATGGTTCTGGTCGGGTCGGGGATGGACCGGGCTCGGTCTGGGGCCGGCCCCTGCGAACGAGGTCTGCGGGACCCTCCCGGTGGCGGAACTGAACCAGACGGTCCTTGTCGTAGGGGTAGCCGCGCCCCCGTCCTCCGGTGCTCTTCCCCTGGAGGAGATCGGAACCGCTGCGGCCGTGGTCCTCGTGGGGGTCCTCGTCCTGTTCGTGGGAAGGCGGCGGCGAAGAGCCCGGAAAGGAGCTCCCGGACCCTCCTTGACCCCGGGCCCCTCCTCTGGTCCGATGACCTCGGGCGAAGAGCGCTTACGGTCCGGGGGGTCTCCCCCTGGGACCCCGTAGCCATTCCCGGGGGAGGGACCTTCCCCGTCAATCATACCGGTACCGCGTGCTGGCTCGCCGGTACAGCGGTTTCCAGATGACCTCGTTCAGGGTGATCACCACCGTGATCATGGTCAGCAACGCCCCGGCCATGAGGACGAGCCCCTGGGGCTGGGTCGCCCATCCGATGTCGATGAATTCCCCCAGGCCGAGAAGCTGAAGGTGGCTGGTGCCGCCGCCGACGCCGAGGTACTCCGCCAGGATGAGCGTGTTCCATCCTCCCCCGAACGCGGTGATGGACCCGGTGACGAAGGCCGAGAAGATCCCCGGGAGGACGAACCTCCGGTAATAGGTCCGCCCCTTGAGACCGAGGGAGCGTCCCGCTTCCTCCAGGTCGGGGGGCAGCGACCGGAGCCCGGAGTAGAGGTTGAAGAACAGGTACCAAG
>JAKAVY010000053.1 GCA_021827405.1 Thermoplasmata archaeon | reverse complement strand
CTTGGGATCGGTCCGGAGACGCTGCCAGGCCTGCACCAGCTCCCGGTGGGTCTCGGGATCCACTGCGTTGTGGACCTCCGGGCGGTTCAAGGTCACGATGAGCAGAGGCCCACGGGCCTCCACGCGCAGTGCCATGGGAACGGCAACCTCTCCGCACCTTAAGGGATTGACCGGCGAGGAAAGACCGGCCCCCTTCCGCCCCGGTAGGGAGCCGGGGAGGGTCGGAGACCGAACCGGTACGGCTCAGGGAGGTCCCTGGCCCTGCCGGAGCGGTCCACCCTCGTGCTCTCGCTTCGGCGTTCGAGGTCTTAGGGACCGGATATCCCGAGAGCGGTCGTTCTGGGGTTCAGGCAGCCCCTTACCGGTCAGGGAGAACAGGCTTCCCTCCCGCCCGGCTTCCCAGGACATGGCCCCCGCGTCCGCCCGAACCCGGCCAGAAGGTCCCGTTTCTCCCGAGGAGACCGAACCGGATCCCCTGACCCCAGGAGAACCCCTCCACGCCCCCTTTCGCGACCTCCTCTACGAACGCGCCGACGGGGTGGCCCGGATCACGCTCAATCGCCCCGACTCCTACAATGCCTACACTACTCGTACCCTCCGGGAACTCTCCCGGGCGGTCTGGAACGCCACGGTGGACGACCGGGTGGGAGTGATCGTCCTCACCGGGGCGGGCTCGAGGGCCTTCTCCACGGGCGGGGACGTGAGGGAGTATGCCACCCGGTTCGTTCGCCGGCCCCATGACTACTGGAAGTACATGGCGGTCTTCCGGGAGGCGGTCGAGGCGCTCCTGCGCTGCGGCAAGCCGACCATCGCCCGGCTGAACGGTATCGTGGTCGGGGGCGGAAACGAGCTCCACCTGGCCTGCGACCTTTCCGTGGCCGCCTCCCACATCTACCTGGGCCAGGTGGGGGTGGGGGTCGGGTCCGTCGCCAGCGGAGGGGCCACCCAGTGGCTTCCACTGGTCGTGGGAGACCGCCGCGCCCGGGCGATGCTCCTGATGAACGAGCGGGTCTTGGCCCCTCAGGCCGTCCAGTGGGGCCTGGTCAACGCCTCCGTGTCCTCCCTCATCCACAACGAGGAATGGGTCCCCTCCCCCACCCCCGAGGAGCTCGGTTGGGGGCAGAAGGAGGAACGGGGGTACCGGATCGACCTCCGCAAACTGGACGAGGCCGTCGACGCGCTTGCCACGCGCCTCTTGGGCATGTTCCCGGAGTGCCTGCGGTACACCAAGGCCCAGACCAACTTTTGGAAGGAGCTCGCCTGGAACCAGACCGTCGGGCATGCCCAGGAGTGGCTTTCGCTCCACTTCGCCACCGCGGAGCCGTTCGAGGGGATGCATGCCTTCGTCGACAAGAGACCGGCAAGGGTGGCCGAGCTCCGTCAGCGGATGGCCCGACTCGGGGACGCGGACTTCCTGCACGGCCCCCCGACCCGCACCTGCGGAGGCTGCGGGGAGAGCGGGTTGCCCGAGGCGTTCCGGTACTGTGGCCGTTGCGGCTCTCCCCTCGGCGAGGCGGAGGAAAGCGTGGTGAGGGGCCGGTAGGGAGCGGGAAGGTCCCATGGAATCCACGGCCACCCACGCCCCCAGCTTCCTCAACACGGCGCGCGAACAGCAGCGCACCATGGTGGAGGAGTATTATGCCGACCTCGCCAAGGCCGGAGGCCCGAAGAAGCCCGTCGCCTACATGCTCGTGGGAGGGAACCTCACCGAGATCGTCCGTTCCTTCGGCTATGAGGTGGTGTTCCCGGAGATCGTGGCGCTCAACTGCGCCATCAAGCACGTGTCGCTCCCGAACATCCTGCACGCGGAGGCCCAGGGCTACGGCCTGGACGTCTGTGGCTACGTGAAGAACGACCTCGGCCTTCAGGAACTGGGAGGAGAGACCCCGTTCGGCCGGATCCCGCCGCCCGACCTGCTCGTCTGCAGCTTCTCCGGCTGTTATGTCTACGTGAAGTGGTGGGAGGCGCTGGCCGAGAAGTACGGCTGCCCGCTCTTCGTGCTCGATGTCCCGTACATGCGGGAACCGGAGGTCCAGGCGGAGGACCGGACCTACCTGATCGCCCAGCTGAAGGAGTTCATCGCCCTGCTGGAGAGGATCACAGGCCGCTCGTTTGACCTGGGGGAGCTCCGTCGGGTCCTGGTCCAGTCCCGGCGCGCCGAAGAAGGGTGGGTCCGCTACCTCGCCTCCGGCCGTCACCGCCCGTCCCCCATCGAGGCCTACTTTGAGGCCGTCTTCTACATGTTCCCGATCAACGTGCTCCGGGGCACCGAGCGGGCCGCCGAGTTCTACGCCACGGTCAACACCGAGGTGGAGCAGCGGATCCGCAGCGGCCAGTACCCGGTGCCGGAAGAGAAGGTGCGCCTGGTGGTGGAAGGCGTCCCCCCCTACCCGAGCTATCGGACCTTCTGGGACTTCTTCCGGAAGTGGGGGGCCGTCTCGGTGGCCGCGACCTATCCGAAAGTGGGAGGGCTCTTCGACCAAGGGTTCCTGCACGACCCGGGGCGCCCTTTCGAGAGCATCGCGGACTACTCGTTGGCGGCGTACGTCAACCAGTCTTGGCCTCTCCGCCGCAAGCTCATCGCCGACTACGTCCGGGACTATCAGGCCGACGCGGTGTTGATCCACGGCATCAAGTCCTGCCGCTCGTTCACCGCGGGACAGGGAGACCTCCGGGACTGGCTCATCCACGACCTCCACGTCCCCACGCTCTATCTGGAGTCCGACCACGAGGACCCGCGGTACTTTGCCCCGGCCCAGATCAAGAACCGCATGGACGCCTTCTTCGAGTCCTTGGGCCCCCGTCGGGAGGGGGGCCCTCCTCCGACGGAGGGATCATGACCTTGGTCGCCGGGGTGGACATCGGCTCGACCACGGCCAAGTGCATCCTCCTCGACGATGGGAGGATCGTGGGGAAGTCCCTCGCCCCGGTGGGGGTCGAACTGGTGAAGGATGCCGAACGGGCGCTGGAGAAGGCGCTGGAGGGGGCCGCACGGGAACGGAAGGAGGTCCAGGCCGTGACCGGGACGGGGTACGGCCGGTTCAAGGTCACCTTCGGCCAGTATACCCTCACGGAGATCGGCTGCCACGCGAAGGGCGCTCACTACCTCTTCCCCGGCACCCGGGTGGTGCTGGACATCGGCGGGCAGGACACCAAGGCCATCAAGGTCAGCGACCGAGGGGAGGTCGTGGACTTCGCCATGAACGACAAGTGCGCGGCCGGGACCGGCCGGTTCCTGGACGTCTGCGCAGGGGCCCTCGGGTTCGACGTCAGCGAGATCGGGCCGTTGTCCCTCGGGGCCCGGCATCCGGTCAAGGTGACGAACACCTGTACCGTCTTCGCGGAGTCCGAGGTCTCGGCGTACGTGGCCCGGGGGAAGGACCCCAGGGACATCGTGGCGGGCCTGTATGCCAGCGTCGTCAGTCGCTCGCTCTCGCTCATGCAGCGGGTCGGGGTAGAGCCGGAGCTGACGTTCACCGGGGGAGTGTCCCGGAACGAAGGGGTCGTCCGGACCCTGGCCCAGCGCCTGACGCTGAAGGTCAATGTCAGCCCTCTTTCCCAGTACGTCGGCGCGATCGGCGCGGCGCTTTACGGGCTCGAACGGGCCGGGAACCCCTCTCCATGATCAGCGCGGGTCTCGACCTCGGGGCCGGGTCCACGAAGGGCGTGCTCCTGGAGGACGGGAAACGGGTCTTGGCGAGCGCCCTCGCGCCGACCCGGGGAAACCCGGTGGAACGGGCCCGCCAGGTGCTCGAGCGGATGGCGCAAGAGGCGAACATCCTTTCGGACGAGGTCGGATACCTCTGCACCACCGGCGCTGCCCGCTACGCCTTGCCGGAACGTCATCTCCAAGTGAGCGACATCACCGCCTCGGCCCGAGGGGCGGTCTTCCTGGTCCCCGGTACCCGGCATGTGGTGGACATCGGGAACCAATCCTCCCGGGCGGTCTCCGTGTCCGAGACGGGCCGCGTGGTCCGCTTCAAGATGAACGAGAAGTGTGCCGCCGGCGCCGGCCGTTTCGTCGATCGCTGTGCGAAGTACCTGCAGGTGCCCCCCGAGGAGATGGCCGACCGGGCGCTCGCCTCGGCCCACCCCAAGATGATCTCCAGCGTCTGTGCCGTGCTCGCCGAGACCGAGATCATCAACAGCATCGCCGAGGAGGTGCCCCTCCCGGACATCTTGATGGGGGTCTACCTGTCCCTGGCCCAGCGCGCGTACCTCCTGATGCGCTATGTGGGGATCCAGCCCGAGGTGACCCTGGTGGGAGGGCTCGTTCACAGCGCGGCGATGGCCCGGGCCTTAGAGCAGATGACCAAGTGCCCGATCGCGACCCCTGAGATGGGCCAGTTCGCCGCCGCGCTCGGGGCCGCCTCCCTGGGCTACGCCCGGTTGCAGAAGCTTTCGTCCCCCTCGCTTCCGAGGGGAGATTCCGGGGTCTGACCGATGCAGGAAGCGCCCGGGTCCGGCCCGGGGGGGCCCGAACTCCCGGCCTCCCTCGAGTTCAGCGACGACCTGACGGAGTTCCTTAGGCAGCCTTCCCTGGACCAACTGCTCCAACTGGCCCGGGACGTGGTGCTGGACCCGACGTACCCCACCGTCCGGGCCTGGACCCGTCCCGGCCGCCGAGCGGTCGGGTGCTTTCCGGTGTACACCCCCCAGGAGCTCGTCCACGCCCTGGGGTTGCTCCCCGTCTCGCTCCACGGCGGGGGGGAGAACGTGGAGATCAGTCACGCGGATGCCGCGCTCGGCTCGTTCCTCTGCTCCATCAGCAAGTCCACCCTCGAGCTGGCGCTCACCGCCCGTCTGGCCCCGTTCCGGGCCTTCATCTTCCCTTACATCTGTGACGTCAGCCGGAACCTGGAGGGTCTTTTCTCCCGCCTGATGCCCGGCGTGGAGACCCACATGCTCCACCTCCCCCAGAACTTCCGGTCGGAGGCCACCCTCCCGTTCTTGGTGGCGGAGTACCGTCGCCTCATCGCGAAGCTCGAGAAGGCGGGAGGGGAGCCGTACCGGCCGGAACGCCTGGAGGCGTCCATCGAGCTGTTCAATCGGCAGCGAAGGCAGGTCGGGGAACTGACGGCGACGAAACGGGACCATCCCGGGAAGCTCACGCTGACGGAGTCCTACCTGCTCCGGAGGTTGGGCGGCCTCCTCCCCCGGGAGGTCCACGTCCCGCTCATGGACCGCGTCCGTTCGGAGGTCGAGCAGCGCCCCGCCCGGACGAAGGACGTCCTGCGCACCCTGTTGGTGGGCCCCTTCTGCGAGCAGCCCACCCTGGACCTCATCGACCTGATCGAGCAGGCCGGCTGCTCCATCGTGGATGACGAACTGCTCCAGGTCCACCGGTGGTACGGATCCGTGGAGACGGGCGGGGACCCGCTCGTGAACCTGGCCCGGGCCTATGTCCAGAGCCCCGTGGACATCGGGGTCAGGGCCGCTCCCACGAGCAAGGGGGAGGCCATCCTGAACCGGGTCAGCGCCGCGGGCGCCCAAGGGGTGATCTTCCTCACCGCCAAGTTCTGCGAGCCGGCGCTGGAGGACGTGGTCCTCTATCGCAAGGCGCTGGACCGGCAGAAGATCCCTTACCTCCATCTGGAGTTTGACGAACGTTCCACGACCTTCGAGCAGTCCCGGCTCCAGTTGGAGACATTCGTCGAATCCGTCCTCTTCGACTGAAGGGAACATGGGGCAGGAACCCGGATCGGTCCACGTGAGCCGGCAGGGGGACCGGGCCACCGTGGTCTGGGACCGTCCCCCGGCGCAGGTCTTCGACCGGGCGCTGCTCCAGAACCTCGCAGAGAGGCTCCGGGGCGAGCCGGTCCGGTCGGCGAAGGTGGTGGTCCTGAAAGGGGCGCGAGGCCGCTGGAGCGCGGGGTTCGCGGTCGAGGACCACCTGCCGGACGGCCTCCCGGGGATGCTGGCGGCCTTCCGGGAGGTGTTGACCGCCCTCTGGTCGATCCCCGGTCCGGTCCTCGCCCAGGTGGAGGGGCGGTGTCTCGGGGGCGGGCTCGAACTGCTGACCGCCTGCGACCTGGCCTTTGCCTCCGCTTCCGCCTCCTTCGGGCAACCGGAGATCCGCCTGGGGGTCTTCCCTCCCCTCGCCGTGGCGCTCTATGGCCAGAGCCTCGGACCGAAGCGGTCGGCCGAGCTCCTGTTCCTGGGGGAAGAGATCCCGGCGGCCCGGGCCGAGGCCTTCGGCCTCGTCTCCCGCGTCGTGCCGGACGGTCAGCTCGAAGCCACGATCGGGCAGGCGGCCGACCTGCTCTCCGGGTATCGCCGGGAGACCCTGGTCTTGCTCAAGAAGGCCCTGTCCAGGATCGCGCCGCCCCCCTGGGGTCGGCTGGACCAGGTGGAGCGGATCTACTTGGAGGAGCTCATGACCCTCCCCGGCGCGGAGGAAGGGTTGAGGGCCTTCCTGGAGAAACGCCCCCCCCTCTGGCCCCCCTCGTGAGGAAGCTCATGCGTGCGGCGGTACTTCGGGGTCCCGGGCCCTCGTTGCATCTCGAGACCGTGCCGACCCCCTCCCCCGGCCCCGGAGAGGCCCGTCTCACGGTGCTCGCCTGCGGTTTCTGCCATACCGATCTCCACTATCTCGACCACGGGGTCGCCACGGCGAAACCCCTGCCGCTGATCCTTGGCCATGAGATCGCGGGCCAGGTGGAATCCGTGGGGCCCGGGGTCCAGGAGGTCTCCGTCGGGGATCGGGTGCTCGTGCCCGCCGTCCTTCCGTGCGGGCGCTGCGAGTTTTGCCGGACCGGACGGGAGAACATCTGCCCGAAGATGCGAATGGTCGGCAATCACCTCGACGGAGGTTTCGCCGAGTTCGTGGTCGTGCCGGCCAAGGACCTCGTGGCCCTGCCCTTGGACATCGACCCGATCCGGGGGTGCATCATTTCCGATGCCCTCACCACCCCGTACCATGCCGTGGTCCACCGGGCCCGGGTCCGGCCGGGAGAGCGGGTGGCCGTGGTGGGCTGTGGGGGGGTGGGGATCAACGTGGTCCAGTTTGCGGCGGTCGCCGGCGCGGAGGTCGTGGCCGTGGACCTCAACGACGAGAAGCTCGAGGTGGCCCACCGCCTGGGGGCCCGGGAGGTCCTCAACCCGGGACGTACCAAAGACGTGGGGAAGGAGGTCCGTCGTCTCTTGGGAGACGGGGTCGACGTGGTGCTCGAGGTCGTCGGTTCGCCGGGGACCATCGATCTTTCCTTCTCCATGCTCCGGCGAGGGGGGCGACTGTGTCTGGTGGGGTACAGCAGCGCCTCGGCGGTGTTGCCGGCCCACCGGGTGATGTTCCTGGAGTACACCATCCTCGGGTCGCTGGGCTGCCGACCGGCAGACTATCCTCGTGTCGTGGAACTGGTGCGGAAGGGAAGGATCCAACTGGGGCCCGTGGTCACCGCAGAGGTCTCCCTGGAGGAGATCCACCAGGCCGCGGACCGCTTGCGTCGGGGGGAAGGGTTTCGCACGGTGGTGCGCCCGTAGGCCGTGGGAGGCCCCTCGGGCCGCGCCGTCCGTTTCAAGTCCCGGGGCCCCCTGCCCCTTCCGGGAGACCATGGCGTTTCCGGGGGCCCTCGAGATCTCCCGGGCGGAACGCTTCCGCCGGCTCCATCGGGCCCGGAGGCCCTTCCTCCTTCCCAACGCCTGGGACGTCCCTAGCGCCCGGGTCTTCGAGGACGCCGGGTTCCCTGCGGTGGCCACGTCGAGCGCGGGGATCATGGTCTCCCGAGGGTACCCGGACGGGGAGCGGATGCCCTTGCCCGAGCTCGTGGAGGTCGTCCGGCGGATCGCCTCCCGCCTCCGGGTCCCCGTGAGCGCGGACGTGGTGTCCGGCTACGGGAAGAGCCCGGCGGCGGTGGGACGGACCGTCCAGCGGATGCTTCGGGCCGGGGCCATCGGGGTCAACTTGGAAGACCACAACCCCGCCTCCGGGAAGCTCTTCCCCCTCGACGTGCAGCTTCAGCGGATCCAGGCAGTGCTACGGACCGCCCAGCGGTCCGGCGTCCCCCTGGTGCTCAACGCGCGGACCGATGCGTTGAACCACGCCCCCGGCGACAAGGAGGCGCGCTTCGAGGAGGCTGTCCGTCGTGCCCAGGCCTTCCGGGACGCGGGGGCCGACTGCGTCTACCCCATGGGCCTCACCGACCGGACAGCGATCCGCGCCTTCGTCCTCGCCCTGCGTTGCCCGGTGAACGTGATGGTCCGGCGGGGGCTTCCTTCGGTACGGGAGCTCGCCCGGCTGGGGGTGCGACGGGTGAGCTTCGGGCCGTCGGCCTCCTACGCCGCCATGGGCCTGTTGAAGCGGGCCAGCCGGGAGGCCCTCACCCGGGGGACGTTCCGGACCCTGGTGGAGGGGGCCATCACCTTCGACGAGCTCAACCGGCTGGCGGAGCGGCGAGGTCCCTCCGCCTCCGGCTAGTTCTACTTTGACAGTCCGGAGGACCTCTCTGGCGCGCTGCCCTGTCACGGACGCTGCGCGGTGCTCGTGAGGGGCCCTCGGCTCCCCCTCGGGGGGTATCCTTGCCGCTTCGGCGACCGGTGCGTTCGGCCTCGCGGCCCGGGACCGCGACCCGTGCCCGCCCGCTCCTCCCGGGAGCGCCCCTCACCAGCGCGGAGCGTCCAGGTAGTCCCTCCAGTCCTTCGAGGCGAACAGGTGTCCGTCCTTCGTCAGGTTCAGCGGCCTCCCCATCGCATACGAGTGCGTGATCAGCAGCCGCTCGCGCCGGTCCCGGTCCTCCTCTTCGATCAGGCGCATCCCCAACTCGTACGTCACACGGTGCTGCACCCCGCGCTTCACCGCCGGCAAGGTCGGGAGGGCCTGCCCGTCCTCCCCCTTCCCTTCCGACCTCTGCACCATCAGGAACCCGTGGGCCAGCATCACCATCGTCACGTTGTGGTGCCACCCCGGCCATGTCCGTCCCTCGAACTGATCCAGCCCCAGTTCGCTCTTCGC
>JAKAVY010000012.1 GCA_021827405.1 Thermoplasmata archaeon | reverse complement strand
AAGCGTCCATAGTACGGTTGGGTGAGGAAGAGGAGCGCGCCTCCGCCGAGGATGGCCAGGCCCAGCTCCCACAGCGGGATGGCCAGGGTCCGGGCGGCTGGGCCCAAGAAGGTGAACAGGGCTCCGATGATCATGTAGATGGCGGTCCAGGGCAGGATGATGAGCAGGGTGTCCGGGTTCCCGAGCGCGGAGACGATCCGGTGGCGATCAAAGAACTTCGGAGCGGTGAGCTCCGCGTAACCCCGGGCCGTCCTAAGGACGAGGATGAGTCCGAGGAGGACCGCGAGGGCCCCCACCCAGAACGCCTCGTTGAGCCGGGAGGCGGGAAGGAAACCCGCCAGCAGGTACCCCGCGGCGAAGCCCGAGACCCAGCCGGCGAGGTTGACCGCGTCGAACCAACCCATCTCCCGTCCGCGCCCGTCGGGGGGGCTCACATCCCCGGTGAAGGCCAGGGAGGAGGCGAGGATGGCCCCGCTGGCGAGGCCAAAGACCCCGGAAAGGGCCCCTTGGAGGATGAGAGAACGGGTGGTCGACATGAGCAGCAGGACCACGACGCCTAACCCCAGGCCGAAACGGAGCACGGGGAGCCTCCCGAACCGGTCCGCCGCGAACCCGGAGAAGAGGACGGTGGAGAGCTCGAGGGCGGGGGCCAGGGCGGCGGCCGTCCCGACCAGCCCCACGGAGGTGCCGAGGTAGAACGCGTAGACGCTCAGGGTGATGCCGAAACCGAATCGGATGAGCAGGGTGGAGGTGAAGACCGTCGGGAGGAGTCTAAGCCCGCTGGCCCTCGCGGTCTCGACCGGGTCCGGGACGTCCGGGACCGCCGTCACCGCCCTCGGGCTTCCCCGGCCGTCTCCAGCAGCTCGATCCAGATCCCGTTGGGGTCCTGGACGAAGGCGATCCGGCGGGTCCCACCGGAGAGGGTATAGGGCTCCTTGACGACCGGGACCTTGAGGGACCGGAGGCGGGTGAGGGTGGAGGTCAGGTCGTCCACCTCGAAGGCCAGGTGGTCCAGCTGGTCGCCCTCCTCGTAGTGGGCCCGGTCCTTCCAGTGGGTCAGTTCCAGACGGGCGCCGGACACCGGATCGACGACAAAGGCGATCTCGGCGCGGTTCTCCGGGATCTCGCGGTGTCGCTCGAAGGCCAGGCCCAAGGCGTCCGTATAGAACCGGAGGCTCTCCTCGAGGTCCTTCACGGTGATCGAGGTGTGGGCGAAGCGCATCCGTTCTCCCGACGCCCGATGGGGGCTCCCGGACTAAAACCTTGTGGCCCCGGGACTAGGTCACGGGTGGGCAAAGAAGAAGCGGCGGCGTTCCCCGGCAAGGGGGAGAACGTCGGCGCGAACGAACCCGAAGCGTTCGAACTGGAAGAGGCCTCCCTCGGGAGCCCGGGCGAGGTCGGCTTCCCCGAAACCCTCGGTCAGTTCGTGGTCCACGCCCAGGACCGAGACGGGCACGGCCTCCCCCGCCGGGACCCATTGGAGGCGGGGAAGGGGTTTGTTCGGTTGGCTGGTGAAGTTGGCGGGAAGCGGCTCCGGGCGGATCGACCCGGGAAGGCGGACGTTCAGGAGGTCCTTCAGACGGACCTCCTCCCCCAGATGGGAGGCCACATCCCGGCCGGGGAGGTAGAAGAGGTCATCGACCTGGAGGGTGCGTTCCCCCATCTCCGGGTGCTCCGGGTGGTTGGCGAGCTCCACACGTCGGGGGCCCAGAGGGTCGCCGAGGACCTTCACGGGGACGGGTTGGGGGACGAACGCGCGGCGGGGGGTGGTGGGATCGATGAGGTGGCGGTTCATCGCGTAGAGCGTCTCCGCCGGGACCTCGATGTCCGCCAAAGAGAGCCCGAAGGAAAGGACGAACTGCCGAACCGCGTCCGGGCGGATGCCCCGGCGCCAGAGGGAGCGCAGGCTCCAGGTCCGGGGGTCAGACCAGCCCTCGAACGCGCCGGAGGCGATCTCCTTCTGGAACTTGCTCTTGGAGAGCTTCGCCTCCCGGATCCGCAGGAGGCCGAAGTGGGTGAACCGGGGCCCGGTCCATCCCCACGCCTTCCAGAGGGCCTGCTCCATCTCGTCCTCCATGACCAGGTCTTTCCCCCGGAGGACGTGGGTGATCCCCAGCTCCACGTCATCCACGCCCCAGGAGTACTCGAGCAGCGGCCAGACCCGGTAGCGGTGCCCGACCCGAGGATGGTCGAGTTCCGAGATCCGGAACAGGACCCGGTCCCGGAAGGCGGGATTGGGGTGGTTGAGGTCGGTCTTGAGCCGGACCACGGCCTCCCCCTCCCCATATCGGCCGGAGAGCATCCCCTCCCAGGCCTCCTGTTGCCAGGCCTTCTCGCGGTCCCGTTCCGGACAGGGCTCCCGGGCCTCCCGGCGACGCCGGAGCTCCTCGGCCGGGCAGAGGCAGACGTACGCGCTGCCTTGTTCGAGCAAGGGGGGGAGGTGCCGGTAGTACTCGGGGAGCCGGTCGGATTTGTAGTAGATCTTGGAGAGCTTCACCCCGGCCAACTGGAAGTCCTCCAGGATGAGGTCGTAGGACTCGAGGGACGGCCGCTTCTCGGCCGACCCCACCGTGTCGTCAAAGACGAGGAAAAAGCGTCCGTCGTAGCGTTGGCGGTACGCGTCGTTGAGGAAGATCCCCCGGGCATGTCCGACGTGCAGGGCCCCGGAAGGGAACGGGGCGAAACGCAAGGTGACCTTCCCCGGCTCGGCCCCCGGAAGGTCCGGAAGGTCTGGGAGGGCCTCGTCCCCGGGGGGGGAGCGATTGGGTCGTACCGCCCGCGGTAGGGGGCCTCCGAGGTGTTGTAGCCGGGTGGCGCGCTCCTCCGGGCTCAGGGTGGAGATCTCCGCGATCACGTCCCGGACCTCGGGGACGAGCGAATCCCGTTGGGATCGGAGCGACGGGTCGGAGCCGAGCAGGGCGCCAAGGATGCTCTCCGGCCGGGGGTCGGATCGGTGCTCCACGGCATTCTCCAGCGCCAAGCGAGTGATCCGCGCGCGGAGGTCGGGGGCGATGGACATGGGGCCACGGCCAGCGGAGGGGGACCTAAAGGTTGTCCCCGGCCGCCGCCAGGATCCCCGGCGTACCCCCCGCTGGTCGGGATGGCGCGGGGTGGCCGCGGTCGGTCAACCGGATGGCCTCCCCCAGCGGAAGGTGCCCGCGCAGCACCGACGCCGCGAGGCTCCGGGAGATCGTGAGCCGGCCCCCGCTCGCCTCCCGGCTGATCCGTTGCAGGTTGGCCACCGCTCCCCGGGTGATCCTCCAGGCGGTCGGGCCGGCCACCGGGCGGCCGGAGGTGGCGGCAATGGCCTTCGCCGCGAGGGGGTCGTTCTGCCGCCGACCCGGGAGGGTGGTGCGCACTTCGTCGACCAGTTCCACCGGGCAGTCCAGGGGGGCCAGGGCCTGGAGGATCCGGGCCTGGCTCGGGGGGTCCCCGTCACCGACCCGGATGGTGAGAGGCGCCGCCGGGAAGTCCTCCCGGAGCTTCCGGGCCAGACGAGCCACGTTCTCCGGGTCCTCCGCCGTTCCCTGGGTAAGGCAAGCGCGACGATCGTCGAGGAGGGCGAAGCCGGGTCGGGGGCCGGGGTCCACGCCGAGGACCAGGGTTCGGATCCGGGGTCTCCCTCGGAGCGCCTCCCGGACCGCGACGCCGACGGTGGTGAGGTCCCCGGGTTCGGCTACCACCGTGTGAGGGAAGTCGATCTCGGGAAGCTCCGCCGCTGAAGTGACGACCACCGCCACCCGTTCCGGGAGGCGGTCCCCGGGAAGGAAGCTCAGCGTCGGGATGTGTCGTTCCCGGAAGTACAGCGCGAGTTCGCCGTAGAGGAGAGGATCGCGTGTGACCAACCCCACCCAGCGCTCGCTCAACGTTACCAGTAAGGTTCGGGGGTGATATCTATGTTTAGGTGAGACCCCAGGGCGAGGCCTGAACCCTCATAGCGTGCGTTCGCTTCCCGGAAACGATGGCGACCTGCCTCTATTGTCAGGCCCCCCTGGTGGAGGGCGCGGTATTCTGCCCCCAGTGTTTGCGGACACAGTTCACCTTCGGGCCTGCCCAAGGGGGTGTCCCCCGGCCCTGGGGCGTGGCCCCGACCGGTGGCCGGGGGAGCGGGGGGGCTCTGCCCAGCGCCGGTTCTCCTGGGACCGGGGGGACGCTCCCTCTGCCTCAGCCGCTCCCGTCGATGCCAGGGGGTGTTCCGGGGTCCCAGGGACCTCCATCCTTTCCTGCTGCGGCCCCGCCCCCCCTGCCCGTCGGGTCCCGGCAGTGTCCCACCTGTAACGCGGTTATTTCTATGCGTGCGGTGGTCTGCCCGGTATGCGCCACTCCCATTCCTCTGAGCCCCGGACGCGGCGAGGGGGCCGGCGGGGCTTCCGCACGCCCCTGATGATCTCGGTCGCGCGGGAAAGGATGGCCATCCTCATCGGACGGGCGGAGGCCGCCTCCCGGGGCGGCGAGCCCGGGCTCTCGCGGCGTTACGTCCAGCTGGCGCGAAGGATCGGCACCCGTTACAACATACGGATCCCTCCGCTGCTCAAGGACCGTTTCTGCCAAGGCTGTTCCACGTTCTTCCGGGAGGGGGTCAGCGTCCGGACCCGGTTCAACGCCGGAAAGAGGACCCGCACCTGTTTGACCTGCGGGCGGTTGGGCCGGGGACGGATCCGGGGCTCTCCGATCCCCGAGGAGCCCCGGGGCTTCCGGACCGAGGGCTTACCCGAGCCCCTGGCCGTCAGCGTGGATGAGGAGGAGGACGTGGAAGAGGAGGAGGGTCCCGAGGACGGCTGACCCGGGAGGGGCAGCCAGGCCAAATAGGGAAGAGAGGTCGGGGGCGCGGGCGCTGGCGTAGCCAAGTCTGGCCAAAGGCGACAGACTCAAGATCTGTTCTCGCAGGAGTTCCCAGGTTCAAATCCTGGCGCCAGCACGGCCCCCTCCTGAGAGGCCCCTCGGATCGTTCGGGCGGATTCTCCCGTAACCGGAGGGTATCCGGTCGGGCCCGGAAGAGGCCCCCCATCGCCCACGCGCCCAGGTGCAGGGGGTTTATCTCGGTCATAGTGCCCCAGGTGGGACCCCGTGGTCAGCGGCGCCGTGTGTCCCGAGGCTGTGAACGACTGTCGGCTGACCTCCCGGTTCCAAGAGACGTCTCCTCCTCGGTCCGCCTCCCGGCCTCTGGGGTCATGAACGGAGGGTCGTCTCTCCACGGGCAGCGTCAAAGGTCGCCCAGAGGAAACGCGGGAGGGGGGAAGGGTTAGGGAGGAGAGGCCATTAAGCCGAAACTCCCTGAAGGGGAGTCATGGTCGAAGCCCCGCGCACCGGTCCCGACGCCGCGCGCTCTCCTTTCCGGCCGGACCTCTTGCGAGGGAAGGTCATCCTGGTCACGGGCGGGGGAACCGGCCTTGGGCGCGCCACGGCGGAGGAAGCCGCCCGGCTCGGCGCGTGGGTGTTCCTGGCATCGAGGAAGGAGGATCACTGGAAGGAGGCGGTAGAGGGGATCCGCTCCCAGGGCGGGATCGCCGATGGGAGGTCCACGGACGTCCGGGACCCGGCGCAGGTCCAGGCGCTGGTGGAAGAGGTGTACCGCGTGGCAGGGCGCCTGGACGGGGTCCTGAACAACTCCGCGGGAAATTTCCTCGCCCGGAGCGAGGACCTCACGCCCGGGGGGTTTGATGCCGTGGTTCGTACCGTCCTTTACGGGACCTTTTACGTGAGCCAGGCCGCCGCGCGCCGGTGGATCTCCGAGAGGACCCCGGGGACCCTCGTGAACGTGGTGACCTCGTACAGCTGGACGGGAGCCCCTTACCTACTGCCCTCTGCCGCGGGCAAGGCCGGGGTCCTCGCCCTCACTCGATCCCTGGCCGTGGAGTGGGCTCGTCACGGGATTCGGGTGAACGCAATCGCCCCTGGCCCCATCCCGACCCCCGGGGCTTGGCGTCAGCTCATCCCGAATACGGACATGGAGGCCTCCGTCCGAGAACACATCCCGGCGGGCCGGCTGGGCGATCCCCGGGAGTTCGCCGACCTTGCGGTCCTCCTGCTCAGCGATGCCCTGCCCTTTGTCACCGGGGAATGCGTGGTCATGGACGGTGGGGAGTGGTTGGTCGGCAACTCCTTCGGAGAGCTCCGGCACCTCCCGTCCCGATTCTGGGATGAACGGCTGGCCGAGCACCAACGGAACCGGGCGAAGCGACCCCCGGCCTGAAAGTCGTATTGTCCCGGTCAGAGGGCGGTCCCGAACGTAGGCTGGTCCAACCAGTCTGCGTCGTAGGCACGGATCCCTTCCTCCACAGCCGAGGCCCCCAGGACCGGGTCGACCCGGCCCTTCCACCGGGCCCGCACCTCGGCCCGGATCATCACCTCGGCCCCGGCCTGGCGGAGAAGGGAGCGCAGGACCTCTCCTAGGCTGCGGCCCCGCTCCTGGCCCAGGGTCCGATAGGCCAGGAACCAGAGCTGGTCTCGCCGGAGCAGATACCGCAAGTATCCGTGGAGCCGGTCCTGGGCCCCTTCGTCAAGGGCCGGCGGCCCGTGGGGGATCGAGAACTCCTCCCACCGATTCTCCTCGCCCCCCCCTTCGTTGAAGTGGAGGACCTGGTAGGTGGATGCCCCTTGCCGCAGCCCCAGCACTCCGGTCCCTTCCTCGAAGAAGAGGGGCAGGTTCTCCAGGGGTTCGTCCGGGCCGGGCAGTCCCCGGGGCGGGAAGTCCGCGGGGCCGGGGAGCGGCGGGGAGGATCCGAGCGCTTGCTGGAGCGGCTCGCGCTCTTCCCAGCGGCCCTGCCGGATCAAGGTCGCTCTCAGGGCCTCCAACCGGCGGGTGGTGCGACGGAGGAGGGTCTGGGTGGGCATGGCGCGGAGGGCATTGGCCACCGCCACGAGCTCGGACATGAGGCCTCCCTCCCCGTCCTCAGAGCCGGGTGGGGTAGCGTTCTCGAGGACCCCTGGTAAGGACAGTCCCGGGCAGGAGAGGACCAAGGAGAGTTGGGGGCGTAGCCCCAGGTGGGTATGGATCGGAAACGTCCTGCAGGGGGAGGGGCGGCGCGCGTACGCCCGGCAGCGAGCCTCGCGGAGGGCCGCACAGGCCCCGCCGTTCCCTCGGGACGGGATACGAAAACCGCTTGGGGAGGCACGTACCATCGGGAGGCCGGGGGCGGCTTCTCGGAGGCCCTCCAGTTCTTCCGGTGCCACGGCCGGGGAGGCGTAGCAGCAAAGGGCGCACCCCGGCCGACAATGGAACCCGTTCCCGCCCGTCAAGGAGAAGTCCGTTCCTCGGGGGAAGAGTCCCCAGACGGAGCTCATGCGTCCCCCGGGTGCCGGGGGTCCCCGTTCCGTAGGAGGGACCGGTACCGGGCCTCATCTCCCACGTGACGGAGAGCCGCGTCCACCAGGACCTTCCAGTACTGCCCGAGGGCCTGGAGATTACCGGGATGCGGGTCCTGCCGGAACAACGTCCAGTACCAAGCGAGTTGTTCCCGGGACTCTTGGAAACGCTGGTGGTCTTCGAGCAAGGCCAGTTCCACCTGGGTGACGTCCTGGGGGGGTGTCGTGGCGGGGTCCTCAGTTCTTTCCTTTACGCTTCCCGCGTGGGCGTCGGCCAGGAAGAGGGTCATGGCGTGCACCTCCGCTTCCAGGTCCTCGAGGGACCAGGGGCCCAGCAGGACCAACGAGGAGGCAACCGAACGCTGCCTTTGAAGGAACGTCACCTCATCGTCGGGCCTGGGTGACCCCGGATCGGGCCCTGGGCCCCTGAGAAGGTTTGTCCTCATGCTCGGGCCACGAGCAAGGGTTGGAAGGGTCTTGAGTCCTCTCCGTGAGGGATCCGGGTCCATCGCGCGGCGTTTTCGCACCGGGGAGCTGGTGCCTTCCAGAAGGCAACGGGGCGTCTGGCGGTTCCCGTGCCATAGGAAAGGGGAATAAGAGGGATGGTTGTCCTGCGTTCCGCCCATGGCGCTCAAGGGCCGAGACATCCTCTCGATGCGGGACCTGTCCCGGTCCGAGATCTTGGAGGTCCTCAAGGCGTCGCGGGCGCTCATCCCGGTCGCCGAGGGTCGGCGATCCTCCCGGGCCTTGGAAGGCCGGGTCCTGTCGCTCGCCTTCTTTGAACCCTCCACCCGCACCCGGCTTTCCTTCGAGACCGCCGCCAAGCGCCTAGGCGCCCGGACCATCACCATCGCCGACCCGGCCGCTAGTTCCATGGCGAAGGGAGAGTCGCTTTCGGACACGGTGCGGATGCTCTCGTGCTACGCCGACCTGATCGTGCTGCGGCATCCGAACGAAGGCGCTTCCCGCCTCGCGGCCCAGCTTTCGGACCGACCCGTCATCAACGCGGGGGACGGGGCCGGGCAGCATCCTACCCAGACCCTGTTGGACCTGGCCACCATGGAAGAGCGGTTCCAGACCCTCGCCGGCCTTCGGGTGGTGCTGATGGGGGACCTCCGCTACGGCCGCACGGTGCACTCCCTGGCCCATGCCCTCGGGCTCTTCGGCTCGGAACTGATCCTCTCGTCCCCCGAACGTTTGAGCCTCCCCGAGGAGGTCCGGCGGGACCTGGACCAGATGGGGGCGAAGGTCACCGAGCAGCCGGACCTGGAGAAGGCGCTCCGGGGGGCGGACGTGCTCTACGTGACCCGGATCCAGAAGGAACGGTTCGGGGACCTCACCGAGTACGCGAAGGTCTCCGGCTCCTATCGGTTGGACCCCGGGCTCCTGCGCAACATGAAGGAGAAGTTCGCGGTCATGCATCCTCTGCCGCGGGTGGCCGAGATCCCGCCCGAGGTGGACCGCTCCCCGCACGCCGTGTACTTCCGTCAGGCGTTCCTTGCGGTCCCCGTCCGCATGGCCCTCCTCTCGTTGATCCTGACCGGGGGCGTTCCCCCGGGGGGGGGAGGGTAGGCCTTTGCCGGCATCCAAGGAGCTTCGGATCACCCCCATTCGCAACGGGACGGTGATCGACCATATTCCGTCGGGGCTCGCCTTGGAGGTCCTCCGGATCCTCAACGTCGAGGCCTTGGGGAAGGAGTCCACCATCTCGGTGGCCTTGCACGTCCGTAGCCAGCGGATGGGATGGAAGGACATTGTGAAGGTGGAGAACATGGAGCTCTCCGCGCAGAAGGCGAATGCCATTGCCCTCATCGCCCCCACGGCGACCATCTCCATCATCCGGGAGACCAAGGTCCGCGAGAAGCACGCGGTCTCCCTGCCCGAACGTCTCGTCGGGATCCTTCGGTGCCCCAACCCGAACTGCATCACCAACCAGGGGGAACCGGTGGACAGCGAGTTCGAGGTGGTCCGTCGGCGCCCGTTGGCGCTCCGGTGCGTCTACTGCGAGCGAAGCGTAGAGGACTTTGTTCCCCTGCTGAACCGGTGAGAGGAAGGGACCGGATCTCGTGGACCTGGAAGCGGCCCTCGGTGCCGGAGCCGCGGTCTTCGCCGTGATCTTCCTCGCGGAGATCGTGGACAAGAGCAACCTTGCCCTGATGTCCCTCGCCGGCCAGGGCGGTGCACGAGAGGCCTGGTTAGGGGCGGCGGCCGCCTTCCTGGTCTCCACCACGCTCGCGGTGGTGCTGGGGACGTTGCTCTTCCAGGTGCTCGCGGGCTTCCTCTTCGAGATCCGGTTGATCGGCGGGCTCATCATCCTGGGGTACGGGTTCTTGACCCTCTTCGGCCCGCCCCGGGCGCCGGACCGGGGGAGCCTCCCCACCCCGGGCGAACCGGGTCCCTGGAAGCGTCACCGTATCTACGCGGCGTTCCTGGTGATCCTGCTGCTGGAAATGGGGGACAACACGCAACTGTTGACGCTGCTCTTCACGACCTCCTTGGCGGACCCCCTGGTGGTCTTCCTCGGCGCCTTCCTGGCCCTTCTGGCCGCGAGCGCCCTGGGGACCCGGTTGGGGAGATGGCTGGGGGACCGGGTCGAGGCCCGGAGGCTTCGTCATGTCTTCGGAGGGGTGCTCCTCTTTGTGGGGGCCCTCACCCTTCTGCTCGCCTTCTTCCCGGGGGTCCTCCCGTATCCGGGGTGAGGCGAAAGAGACGGGCTCCCCTTCCGCGATCCGGTGGCGGGGATAGGCCTCCCTTGGGTAGGAGGGTCCCTAAGGTGGGACTCCGGGTCGGGCGCGGGGAAAGGGGGGACGGGGCCCGGTGTCGTGAGTGACGGGGCCCGGGAGCGTGTCCGGGGTCTTCGTGCTGCTCGCCCCGGATGGGGGGCTGCCCAGGCTTTTAAGAGCCCTCCGGTTTGCGTCTGGCGTGAAGCCCAAGGGAACCGGAGCGAGGGAGCGGATCCTCTCCACGCCGATCGTACCGCTGGACGTCCGGAAGGTGAAAGGGCTAGGGGACCTCCTGATGGCCTTCCAGCAGACCTCCGTGCAGGCCCGTAACCTGGGTCGTTGCTACGAGGTCTGGCGCAACATGCTCCGGGACCCGAAGCGACCGACGATCTTTCTCGGGCTCGCCGGGCCCCTCATTGCCGCGGGGCTGCGGAAGGTCCTTCGGGACATGATCGACCTGGGGATGGTGGATGTGGTGGTCTCCACGGGAGCGATCCTGTACCAAGACCTCTACCAATCCTTGGGCTATCACCACTATCGCGGTACCCCCCTGGCGGACGACGCGGAGCTGAACCGCTACCACATCGACCGGATCTACGACACCTACGTGGACGAGGAGAAGTTCGAGGAGACGGACCGGGCCATCGGCACCTTGGTGGAGCGGCTTGCCCCCCGGGGGTACTCCTCCCGGGAACTGTTCGAGTTCCTGGGGCGGGAGCTACCGGGGGAGTCCTCCATCCTGGCGACCTGCGCCCGGCGGGGGATCCCGGTCTTTTCCCCCGCGCTCATCGACAGTTCCATCGGCATCGGGCTCACGCTCCACTACGGGAAGCACCGGCAGGGGCCACGGTTCTCCCTGGATGCCGTCCGGGACAACTACGAACTGGTCCAGATCCTGGCGAACTCCCCCCGGACCGGCGTGATCTACATCGGGGGAGGGACGCCGAAGAACTGGATCAACGACGGCATCGTGATGGCGAACTACCATTACCATCGGGAAGGGGAAGGACATTACTACGCCCTCCAACTGACCACGGACGTCCCGCACTGGGGCGGACTCTCCGGCAGCACTCTGGACGAGGCGGTCAGTTGGGGGAAGATCTCCAGCACGGCGACGAAGGCGATGGCGTTCGTGGAAGCGTCGGTGGGGCTTCCCCTCCTCGTCGGCGCCCTCTACGACCGGCGGAAGGACTGGTACCCCCGTCGGGCCCCCCGGTTCCGTTGGACTGGGGACCAGGTGAGCCGTCAGTAGGTCCGAGGACATCGGGCGGACCGGAGAGCCTCTTGAGGGAGGAGCCGGACCTGGGGAGGCCTCGCGGCCGGGTCCCTCCGGGTCAGGTCCTCACCGAGGGCTTCCCGGTCCTCCACGCCGGGACCGTCCCCAGGGACCTGCGCCCCGGGAACTGGTCCCTACGGATCCACGGGGCCGTGGCCCGCCCCCAGGAGCTTCGGTTCACCGACCTTCTGACGCTCTCCAGGACCGACGAGGTAGCCGATATCCACTGCGTCACGTCCTGGAGCAAACTGGGGACCCGCTGGGCCGGCGTCGCCTTCTCGGAGATCGACCAGCGCGCGAAGCCGGCCCCCGAGGTGGGTTTCGTGGTGACGGAGTGCGAACAGGGGTTCACCACCTCCCTCCCCCTCGCCACGCTCCGGGAGCCGGGGGTCCTGCTCGCCTTCGAGTACGATGGGAAGCCCCTTCCCGCCGAGCATGGCGGGCCGGTGCGGATGCTGGTCCCGCAACGATACTTCTACAAGTCCGCGAAGTGGCTGCGCGGGCTTAGGTTCGTTAAGGAGGACGAGCCCGGCTTCTGGGAGGTACGCGGTTACTCGAACATCGCGGACCCCTGGCAAGGGCTACGGTATGATGTCGATGACGTCCGGCTCATTCACCGGATGCGAAAGCAGAACCTGTTCCAGCCCCTCGGGTGAGTGGCTTGGCTCCCCTCGCTCAAAACGTTGGGGGGGGGAATGGAGGGCAGAGGGAAAGGCGACCGGGCCTCGGCGAGGCCCAGGAGCCGAGCTCACATGGACGAAGGCGGGGTCCCGGCCGGGGCCCACGGGGTAAGCCGGTCGCCGTCCGAGGCACGGAGAAATGTGACCCCCAGGATCAGACCCCAGAGAAGCAGGGGTGCGACGATGAGGCGCTCCATGCCCCCCGGCCCCAGAGCCAGGTCGTTCCCGGACGCGTAGAGCACGAGGGCGACCAAGCCGACCGTTCCTCCGAGATAGCCCAGGATGGCCAGCCCCCGGGCCCTGAGCACGCCCTGGATCGAGGGACCCAGGAAGAACATGCTCAGGTTCCCGGTCAGGAAGGTCACCAAGGCGAAGAGGGTGTGGGCGTGGCCCCCCAGCGCGCTGGTATCCTCCGGGAACAGACCGACCCCGATGGCCCCCAGGGCGGCCAGGGCCAGAAGAGCGATACCGATCCTCGTGAGCCCTTTCCCGGAGAGCGCCCGGGGGAGGAGCCCGGCAGCCCCAGCGATGAGAACCCCCAAGAGGATGATGGAGGCGTTGAAGACCAGCGCATGGGGGCCCACTCCCAGGTCGCTGATGACGTCATTCTGCAGGCTATAGCCGGGGAGGAAGAGCTCCTCAACGGCCATGCTGAGGACGAACTCGAGGACGCCGATGGTAAGCAGCGTCCCGCAGAGACGTCGCACTCCCTTCCGCGCCGTGGGCGTCGGCACGGCTGGGGGGAGAGCGTGGGCTACATCAAGGTACAGGGCGCTTTTGGAGCGGCTCCCGGGTCCCCTCTCCGAGGACATAGCCTTCCACCGGCTCGAAGTAGCTCCGGAGCTTCCCGTACGTTTGAAGGAACTCGTACCCCCGGGGGGTCAGCCGCCAGGACGTGACCTGGTCCCCCCCCGGAGCCGCCAGGCCCAGGCGTACCAGCACGGCGAGGGCCCGGCGCGTCCGGTCGACCGGCATTCCCACCGCGTAGGAGAGCCGGGTCACCCGGCAGGGGGCAGCCCGGCGACGCAGGACCTCGAGGATCTCGGCGTACAGTTCCACAGGGGACCGACGGGGGCCCAGCGGACCTACGGTCGGGTCCTCCCCGTAGGGGGATGGGACAGCGAGAGAAGGGGGGTCCTCCGGCATGGCCGGGTCAGGCGCTGGGGGCGGGGGGGAGCTGCGTCACCTTACGGGGGGGATGTGCGCACCGTGCCGTGGGATCGACCCGAGCGTCCGCAAGGTAGAGGATGTCCCCCTCACAGCGGACATCCCGGTCGAGTTCCAGGCGGTCCGCGTAGAGGTTCCGTACCCGCGCGTCGTGCTCCAGGTGGGCCTCCTGTGCCCAGGCGTCCTCGATCCGGGCATGCGGGCCGACCTCCAACCGCCCCGCGACGAGGGGGCCGGTGGCCCGGGTGTCCCGCGAGAGGATGAGGTGCAGGGCCTGGAATCCGCGTCGGGTCTCCACGTGGCCACCGACCTCGGCCAGCTCGGCCGCATCGACACGGCCCGCGCTCAACCGACCCCCGACCTCCAAGCGGTCGACGGACACCCCCCCTTCGGCGGTGAAAACGCCTCCGACCTCCACCCGCTTGGCTCGCAGTTCCTTCACTTCAAGGATCCCTCCCACCTCCACCGAGTCGGCGAAGAGCCCTCCTCGAAGCCGGACCTTGCCTCCGGCCTCCAGACGACCCTGGAGCCGAAGCTCCCCCTGGGACTCCAAGACGCCTCCCACTTCCAGGTCTGTTCCTCGGGATAGGGTGCCCAGGAGGATACGCCCCCCGACCTCCAGTTGCTCGAAATCCAGTTCGCCCCGGACCGAGATCTCCCCACCCACCTCGATGGTGCCGAGGACCTTCCCGCTGCCCAGGGATGCCCGCCCGCCCACCTCCAAGGCCGAGGTCTCGAGCCGACCTTGGACCTCCAAGGCCCCCCCCACCTCCAGCCCGAGGGAAAGGGACGCGTCCTTGGACACCTGCAACCTCCCGCCTGTCTCGCCCCGCTCGGCCTGGAGGGAGCCCCCGACACGCGCCTCTCGTCCGACCTCGAAGGTCCGGCAGAGCAGGTCCTGGCCGATGAGCAGACCTCCCCGCTGGCAGTCCACCTCTCCCCGACACCGCAAAGTACCGGTGATCTCAAGGGTGCCTCTGCGGGCCCGAAGGCTCGCACAGGTGAGGTTCCCTTCCACATGTCCGTCCCCCTCGCAGAGGACGGACCCTGTCACTTCGATCCCTTCCGCGGTCTCCGCGCGCAGGCTCTCCCCCGCGGAGATGGAGAGGTCCCCCTCCACCCGGCCCACGATCCTCATCTTGCTCCTCTCAGGAAGGCCAAGACCTTCGGTCCTAAGATAGGGATGGGGGTTATTCTGCCCTGCGCACCGTACGCACGCACCAGAGGTGACCTTCGTCAGCGGGCCGGCCGGTCTTCTGGGGGAGGAGGCACGGCGCGGATCGGTTCGGTCGTTCCGGCCGGGGAGGCCAAGGAGCGTGGCGGTTCCGGGGTCTGGCGGACCCTGCCGCTCTGGGCTTGGGCCGCACGGGCGTCTCTGTTCGAGCGGCCCATCGAAAGGACAGCGTCCCTTCCGAGGCCTCCCCCACGCGCGGGGGCCCGGATCGACTGCCCCTTCGCCTCTTTTTCTGCCCTCTCCTCCGAGGGGGCCCGGCCACGGAGGGGGCGAACCGCACGTCGCGGGCAGAGCCTGCTTCAAGTTATATATATGAATATCAATATTGATATCTATGCCGTCGAAGGCCATCATGGTCCGTCAAGCGGTCTACCAGGCCCTGGAGGAACAGAAGCGGCCGGGGGAGAGCTTCTCCCGGGTGCTCGAACGCCTCCTTTCCCGAGGCCCTGGGATCGGCTCCCTCCGGGGCCTTTGGGGCCGTTCCCCTCCTCAGGGAAGGAAACCCTCGGGCCCGGGGCAGCTATGAAGTGCCTGGACACCCCCCTTCTGGTCGGTCTCCTTCGGGGTCGACCCGAGGCGGACCGGTGGCTCCGGGACGTCGGGGGGGATGAGCTCGCCACCACCGAGGTGAACCTCTACGAGCTGGAGGGCCTGGCTCGGAGCCCCTCCCGGGGGTCCCGTTCCCGTGTCCAGGCGCTCCACGAGGTGCGGCGGGAGATCTCCGTACTCGAGGTGAACCCCGAGTCCGTGAGACAGGCGGGCCGATGGGGCGGGCGCGGGGGTCCGCGTCAGGGGGAGAAGGGCCGCTCTGCCTCCTCCTGGGACCAGGCCTTGGTACCGCTCGTCCTCGGGACGGCGATCGCCCATGGCGCCCGGGAGTTCTGGACCGACACCCACCGCTGGCTTCCAGGTAGGGTTCCAGGGCTTCAGGTCCGCCGGGTAGGACGAACGGGCCGGGTTTGACCGAAACCGGGCCGACAGACGGTCCCTGTTTGGCATATGTATTGTCTACGTCAATGCAGAGACGTTACTTACAATCCTTACTATAGGTTCGTTCGTTCCAACTGGGTAGTCGGACTGCCGTATAACAACGGTTATACGGCAGCCCGTGAGGGAGCGCACAGCCTCTGTGGGGAAAAGGGGGGCTCGACAGGGGGGGTTTTTGGCCATTCTCCAGGATCTTCGAGGGAGGTGGGTTATCCCAGGCGCCTACCGCCTTCGGCAGGTGACCAGGATGGCCGGTCGCACCTGCGGGCGGAGCATGGGTCTTGTGGCTGGGAGCCGCCCTTAACGGGACTGAGTTTTGTGGGTAGCGTTACATCGTGTGTGAGTAATGCTTTGTGCGTAACCCATCCGGGGCTCCCGGGGGTGCCTGGGAACAAGGACATCGGGTGGCAGAGGTTAGTTACATCACACATGAAACGTTCGTACATGAATTATTAATGTACGATACAATACGCGGGGCCACCCGCCGCCCGTACCGGCCCTCACCGGTGCCCCAGGACGGCGCCTGGGCCGCGCGATCAGGGGGCCCCGGGAGGAGCCTGCCCCAGCACCCTGCGCCAGAGCACCTCCCCCAGGGCTCGCGCGTTGCGCTCCGCGTCATGCGACCGTTCCACGGCGCGTCGCCCCGCCTCCCCGAGCCGCCTCCTCTTCTCCGCGTCCGCCCCCAGGCCGTTGACCGCCTCCGCCCAGACCGAAGGCAGGTCCGGAGGGAGCAGGAGACCCGTCTCCCCGTCCTTCACCGTTTCCGCCATACTGCCGCTCGCGGAGGCGATCACGGGTAGCCCGCTGGCCATGGCCTCCACCACGGTCTGTGGCAACTGCTCCCTCCATTGAGGGTTCGACAGCGAGGGCATCACGAAGAGGTCGGAGCCCCACAAGACTTGCGTCTGCAACTGGGCGTGAGGGACAGGGCCTAGGAACCTCACGCGCTCCTCGACCCCTAGTTGCCGCGCCCGGATCTCCGCCCGCCGGCGTTCGGGCCCGCTCCCGACGAGGAAGAGCCGGAAGCGGGCATCCACCTCGGGCCAGGCCTCCAGGAGGGTGAAGATCCCCTTCCCGTGGAAAAGCCGGCCCACGAAGGTGACCACCACCGTCCCCGGGTCGACCCCGAGTGCTCGCCGGGAAGCGTCTCGTTCCTCCGCCTGGGGCGGTCGGTGTCGTCGTACATCCAGGCCACAGTACACCTGGAATCGGCGCTGCGGGGAGACTCCCTCCCGGACCAGCGCCCAGTCCGCCATCTTGGAGAAGGCCAGGAAGAGGTCGGCCTGCTCGAGGACCGCCTCATAATGACGGGCCAGGGGACGGTCCGTGGGCCAGTTGAAAGGGATGTTGTCCCAGCACTGGACCACCACCTTCTTTCGGGGGCGGTGCGCGACCGCTTGGTAGCTCGTGGGGTGCCCGAGGTCGACCGGGGACAAGATGGTCGACCGCTCCACCGCCCGATCGAACCCCCGGAGGTACTCCGCCAGGTAGCGGTACGGGCTGACGCGACCGATCAGGTACCCCCCCACCAGGGTCTGCGAGAGCCGGCCCGTGATTCGGGGGGTGGCCAGACGGCGGACCGGCATCCCCACCTCCTCGTCCCGGTACGCGGTATTTCGGGCTCCCAGAAGCTCCGGGGCGAACCCTTGGTCCGCGAGCCTCGCGTAAATGGTGAGCTCAGGCAGATTGGCCTGGTACGTCCCCCGAATGACCGTGAGCACCGGTCGAGCGTCTGGGTTATCGCGCGTCACGGGGAGCCCGGGGAACCGCAACGAGGGGAGCCTTAAATCGGCGAGCCGGGCGACCCAAAGCCCTCCTCTCGGCGGTCTCGGGAATGGAAATCCCCGCGGGAAGTCTCTTGGAACACGGCACGGCCGGACGGCCTTGCGCTGAAAGAGGCCCCCCGACCCACCCGGCACGGGCGGGCCCTCAGCGGGGTTCCTCCGGGTCCGGCCCGCCGAGGAGGAGGGTCCCATCCTCAGCGGGCCTCCCCGGTGCCCGCAAGGTCGCTGGGACAGGGGTCCGGCCTAAATACGCCCGGTCGGTCCGCTCCCCCGGGCAAAAATGGCGCAGGTCCTAGTGACAGGCGGGGCCGGTTTCATCGGAAGCCATCTGGTCGATTCGTTGGTGGAAGGGGGGGACCGGGTACGGGTCCTGGATGCCCTCTTCCCCCAGGTCCACCCCCAACGGCCGTCCTACTTGAACCCCCAGGCCGAATATCTCTTCGGCGACCTACGGGACAAGGCGCTCCTCTTGAACAGCCTCCGCGGGGTGGAGACGATCTACCACCTGGCGGCCGCCGTGGGGGTGGGCCAGAGCATGTACCAGATCGGCCACTACGTGGACGTAAACACGTCCGGGACCGCCGCCCTCTTGCAGGCCTTGGCCGACGGTATCCCCTCGGTGAGGCGTCTTGTGGTGGCATCGTCCATGAGCATCTATGGGGAGGGGGCCTATGCGTGCGACCGCTGTGGTCCGGTCTACCCCGTGCCCCGCTCTTCCGACCAGATGGCACAGGGTCGCTGGGAGATGACCTGCCCGCGATGTTCCTCGGAGGTCCGGACCGTGCCTACGCCGGAGGACAAGCCCCTCCAGCCCACCTCGATCTACGCCATCACCAAGCGGGACCAGGAGGAAATGAGCCTCGTCATCGGCAGGGCCTACGGCATCCCCACCGTGGCCCTCCGCTTCTTCAATGTCTACGGTCCTCGCCAGGCCCTCTCGAACCCTTACACAGGGGTCTGCGCCATCTTCCAGAGCCGCCTCCAGCACGGGGAGCCCCCGCTGGTCTTCGAAGATGGCCTCCAGACCCGGGACTTTGTCTCCGTCCATGACATCGTCCAGGGTCTGGTCCTGGCCGGAAAGCGGAACGAGGCGAACTATCACGCCCTGAACTTGGGGACCGGCCAGGCCACCTCCATCCTCGCCGTGGCCGAGCTGTTGGCCCGTCTTTACGGGAAGGACCTCCCGCCCCGGGTCACTCACCAGTTCCGGGCGGGGGATATCCGGCATTGCGTGGCCGATGTGCGCCGGGCGCGGGAGTATTTGGGATTCCGCCCCTCCGTGAGCCTGGAGGAAGGCCTTCAGGAGTTCATCGGATGGAGCCGCTCCTCACCCTCCCAAGACCACAGCGGGGAAGCCATCCGTGAGCTGTCGGATCGCGGCCTGGTGCGGGGGTCGCGCTAGCGGTGGCCCCGCGACGGACCTCGGCCGGTCCGTCGATCTCCTGGCGGTCACCCGCGGACCCGCCTCGCCCAGAGCGCCCGTAAGCCCCGTCGTCGTTCGGCGAGGACCGGCGAGACCCGGACGAACCAGACCAACTGGGCGGCCAGGGTCCGGGGGGACCGCGCGAACTGGTTCCAGAACAGGTGCGTGATCATCTCGAACCCGACGGTCCTCCAGCTCAGGGTGATCCCGCCGTGTTTCAACAGGGAGAACCAGATGCTGTCCGACCGCATCCGCAGCTGGGCTCCCTTCTTGCCGGCGAAACGGGGCGCGTACGGATGCTCCACCGTGAGGTCCCCCACGGCGTAGAACCGGTAGCCCAAGAGCTGGGCCTGCAGCCCTACGTCCACCTCGTCACCGCCGAAGTTCACCTGGGGGTCCCACCCTCCCAGACGGTTCAACAGGTCGGTGGAGACCAGCGCGCAGGCCCCGTGGTAGCTCAGGACCTCCCCATCCGGAGCGATGCCGTTGAAGAGACCTCGCTGCTTCGGATGGAAGTAGGGCGAGCCGTGGAGACGAGCTCCCGGTCTCCCCTGCCAAAGGAACGTCGGGCTCACCCCCCCGATCCGCTCGCCTCGGGGAAGGCCCCCGGCCTTCTCGCGCGCACGGGCCACCAGACGCTCCACGAGGTCCGGCGGGAAGACACAGTCCGGGGAGATCAGAAGGACCCAGGGGTCCTGGATCTGTTGTAGGGCAAGGTTCCATGCCGGTGAGACCCCTTCGTTCTTGTCCTTGCGGACCACCCGGACGGGGATGGGCAGCGAATGGCCCCGGACAAAATCCGCCGACCCATCCCGAGAGTCGTTGTCCACCACGAGGACGGCCAGGGGACGGTAGGTCTGCCGGGCGAGGTCCTGCCAAAGTCGGTCGAGGTGAGGACGGTCGAATGTGACCACCACAATGACGGTCACCCCCTCCCCGCCCCCGGAGGAGGGTTGAACCGCGGACATCCGGCCTCCGATCCAGTCGGAGGCTAAAGAGCCCGTCGGACGATACGCAGAGCTCTCGGGACCGATGTATCTGGTCGTCCCAATCGTCGAGGGTCTCTGGTTCCCTTGCGGACCAGGACTCCCGTATCCGAGAGGGTGGTAGCGGGACACCGCGCTCGGCGCCCATGGACGAGGTCCTTTGGGATGATCTCAAGCGCTGTGGGGAGACGGACGGTGTCCTCTCCAGCGGGAACATCGGTCCCCCAGAGTCGGCCCCCCCGAAAGCGCCGACCAGGAACGACAGCCCTAAGGGGTCCGTCTCGTGGACGAGCTTACCCCCCTCCCCCAAGAGGAAGAAACCACCGTGGCCCCGGAACCCACCGGTTGAGCAAGGGAGGTAGGCTGCTTCGATCCCCCGATGGCCCCCTGCTTTTCCCAGCTCCTGGGGCCAAGCCTTCCCGGGAAGCTCGGAACCGGAATCCCTGAGCGTTCCAGGGGAAGGGTGGAACGCCACGAGGTCGCTTCCCCGGGAGCAGAACCAGGACGGTGGGGCGGTCTGGACGCCCACGGCCTGACCCCCAAATTGCTCCGCCTCGCCGGCGACGGACAAGCCGAGAAGCGCCCTCTCTTCCGGGTGGGGAACCGTCCCAGATCCGGGTCACGATGGGACGGGACCTTCTTGGCCGTGACCTCCGGTCTCACCCCCGTGGTCCGAGCCGGGCAGCGAGTGTCCAGGTCAGGTCGTGGCCGGACCCCACCACCCTAAAGTTCCCAGGGACCTGGTCTCAGTCGCCTCGGGGCGAAACCCGTGGGCTGTCGAGGCGGAGCCCGGACCCCTCATTGCCTCGCAGCTCCTCCGCCGAAGGACCGCCAGACCCCTCCGCCGGAGCTTGGCGCTCCCCGAGCTCCTGGCGGATCAGCTCGTAGAGGCATCCCAGAAGGAGGACGGCGAGCAGCAGGTCTAGGCCACAGGATAGGACTGGGGAAAGGGAAAGCGGGGAGGCGGGAGGAAAGACGAGAGGGTAGCTGGAGATGGCCACCAGCCCGATCCCCCGGAGCCACCATCGAGCCCGGGTCCCGGTCCGGGTCAGGGCCCTACCCGTCGCCCGGTGCCCTGGGGGTCTTCCCAACCGTAAGCCTGGAGGTTGCATGGCCACCCCGGCCTAGCCCCGCGTGGGTGCGGAAGGGGGCCTGGGGGAGGAAATCGGGAGACCGGCCTGCCGGGAGAGAAACTGCACCAGATGCTCGGCCGCGGCCGGGTCCATCGAGGTGGGGGAAGAGCCGACGACACGGTGCCGACGGATATAGCGCCCTGTGATCCCGTTCCATCCCGGGTCGTTGACCATGGGTGCGACGGCCCTGGCCGCCCGGTCCGGTGAGATGGCGAAGAGGCCTTCCGCGAAGCGGAGCGCCCCGCCCTTAAACCCCGGGTTGTTGTGCCCGAAACGACTGCGGACGAATCCTGGGTGCACGGCGTTCACCACCACCCCGGTACCGGCCCAGCGCCGGGCAAGCTCATAGGTGACCAGCAGCAGCGCTAGCTTGCTCTGGCTGTACGCGCGCCACCCGGAGTACCGGCCCCGCCCTTCCAGGTCCTCCCAGCGCATCTTCCCGGTCCGGTGCGCCTCCGAACCTATGTTGACCACCCGGGCTGGGGCCCCGGCGACCAGGGCAGGGAGCAGCAGGTTCGAGAGCAAGAAGGGGGAGAGCACGTTCAACGCCCAGGTCCGCTCGATCCCTTCCGGCGTCTCCTGTCGCGTGAAGAAGATCCCCCCCGCGTTGTTCACCAGCGCCTGGATCCGGGGGAACCGACGGAGGAGATCGGCGGCCAGGGCCCGCACCTCCTCCATCCGCGAGAGGTCGGCGACCGCCCAGGAGGCCGAGGCGCTCGGCGACTCGGAGCCCAACGCCTCGGCGACCCGCTCGGGATCACCCGACGCCCGCCCGACCACCACCACGTGCGCCCCTCTCCGCACGAGAACCCGGGCGGTGGCCCGCCCGATGCCCGAGGTGGCCCCCGTGATCACCACGGTGGGCCCCTCCCTCTCTTTTTGGGGACCCCCTCCCGGAAGGGACATGACCGTCGGACGGAGTGGGGGCTTATCGGGGTTTCTCGCTCCTGAGGCCTTCGGCCCGGAGCGTGCGGACCTCCTCAGGCCGGGGGGGGGCAGACGAGGCCTCCCAAAGGGTTCGACCCTCGCCCGGATCAGGGGAGAGGTCGCTCGTCTCCGACCCCCCTGGGGAAGGGCCGGTGGGCCTCCGCGTGGGACCCCGCCGGGGCCATCCAGGGACGTCCGACGAAAGGAGGCCTAGGCCGGACCGAGGCCGGCTCGGGCCAGGACCGGGCCGCGACCTGGCAGTCCCCGGGAGAAAGCCCGGGGGTGAAACGAAGAGCAAGGGCAAAGTCTATATGGCTCCCGTCCCCAAACATGACCGTAAGAGCGCCCGGGGAGGTTGGACGGTCCCCCGGCCCTCGGAAGCAACCATGGTCCCGGAGTCCCACGCCCCCCCCCGGGGGGAGTCCCGTATCGGTTCCGCCCCACGCGAGCATTACCGGATCCTGGTGGTGGACGACGACGAGGACATCCGGACCCTCCTGGAGCACACCCTCACCCATGCCCAGGAGTTCGAGAGCGAGGTCGCCCTCGCCGAGGACGCCCGGCAGGGCATCGCCCAGCTTCAGAAAGGCCCCTTCGATCTCGTCCTCTCCGACCAGATCATGCCCGAAGAGAACGGCATCGCCTTCCTCATGGAGGTCAAGGAACGCTGGCCCCAGACGCTCCGGATGCTCATCACCGCCCATACGAACCTCGGGTCCGTGCTCCGGGCCGTGAACCTCGCCCAGGTGCACGGCTACATCGAGAAGCCCTTCGACCCGCTGGAGGTCAACCGGACCATCTACGAGGCCCTGACCCGGCGGCAGAACCGGGAAAGGAGCCAGGTGATCAACGTCGCCAGCGTCCAGGACGCCCTGAAGCTCGTGGAGGACTTCTCCAGCCGGCTTTCCGGCACCGGTCCCGGGGTCGTCCGGGTGGGGCTGACCTTGGCCTTCGAGTCCCCCGTGGACTTCAACCGCTTCACCTTCGAGCTCATGCAGAGCCGGGGCCACAGCATCGGCGACGTGCACGTCTTCGAGGGCCGCTACCACGTCACCGTGATGCTCCAGCCCGCTGGGGGCTGATCCCCGGGCCGGGGCCCTAGCCCTCCGGGACGAACTCCACCACCACCTTGCGCAGGTAACTGGCCAGTTCGTGCAGCTGGGTCTCCACCGTCTCCCGGTCCTTCTGCTGGCCGGCCTTCTCCAGCGTCCGACCGATCCGGGTGAGCGTGGGGAAGCCATACCCCCCGCCGCTGCCCGCCATGGAGTGTCCGAGCACCCGGATGGCCTCGAAGTCCTCCCGCCGGAGGGCCTCCCGGAGGCGTTCCACGTCGTGCTGGCGGTTCTCCAGATAGTGGGGGATGAGGTCCCGGAGCGTCTCGTCCACGCGGACGGTGACGGTGCCTCCCTCGCCCGCCGGCATGCTCAGGCCACCGCCTTCTTCCCGTACTGGGTGAGGATCTCGAAGAGCTTCGCCTTCTCGACCGGCTTGGTGATGTGGGCATCGCACCCGGCCTCGAGGCTCTTCTCCACCTCCTCCTTGATGGCGTAGGCGCTCAACGCGATGATGGGGGTGGGCCGAAGCTGCCGCTCCTTCTCGTAGTCCCGGATCGCTCGGGTGGCCGCGTACCCGTCCATGAAGGGCATCTGGAGGTCCATGAGGACCAGGTCGTAGGGCGCGACCTTGTACTTGTCCACGGCCACCTTGCCGTTCTCCGCCGTGTCGATGCGGCAGGCCGTGCTCCTCAGGTAGCGCTGCAACAGGAAGCGGTTGTCCTCCGAGTCCTCCACCAGGAGGAGCCGGAGCCCCGAGAGGTTCGGGGTGGCGGGGCTCGCGGTCTCGGGGGTCCCCCGGGATACGGACCTCGGGATCGCCCGGGTCTCCCGAAGCGCGGTGGCCACGATGGAGAGCAAGGTGGCGTTGTCCACCGGCTTCACCAGGTAGTTGGTGATGCCCACCTCCTTCAGGCGGGGGAGGTCCTGCGCCCGCTGCCCGGCCGTCAAGAGGAAGACCAGGGAGTTGAGCGAACCGAGCTCGGCGATCTCCTTGGCCACCTCCCAGCCGCTCATGTCCGTGAGCCGGCTCGCCACCAGGACCAGATGGAACGGGCTGCCGCGGTTGCGTCCGCGCTTGTACTCGGAAAGCCCTTCCTTCCCCCCGGTGGCCACCGTCACCTGCACCCCGGCCTTGGTGAGGATGCTCCGGACCTCCTCCCGGTCCGCGGGCTGGTCCTCCAGGACTAAGATCCGGATCCCCTTGAACTCGGGCCGGGCCATGCGCACCGCCGTCCCCGGCGGGACCTGCAGCTTCGTCGTGAAGGAGAAGACGCTCCCCTCCCCCGGGGCGCTGTCCACCCAGATGTGGCCCCCCATCATCTCCACCAGGTGCTTCGCGATGGTGAGCCCCAGACCACTGCCCCCGTACTCGGCCGCCGTGCTCGTGGCCGCCTGGGTGAAGCTCTCGAAGATCGCCTGGTGGCGCTCCGGCGGGATCCCGATGCCCGTGTCCGTGACCGAGAGCAACAGCGCCCCCGGGTCCTCGTCATGGGGGTCCCGGCGGACCCGGATGATCACGTGGCCCTTCTCCGTGAACTTGATCGCGTTGGTCAGCAAGTTCACCAGGATCTGCCGGAGGCGCACGGGATCCCCGATGAGCCGCTCGGGGACCCCGGGGTCCACGTAGTAGGTGAGCTCCAGGCCCTTTTGGTGGGCCTTGAGCGCGAAGAGGTCCGTGGTCCGGTCCAGGAACTCCTCCAGCGAGAAGGCCGTGGCGGCGAGCTCCATCCGCCCGGCCTCCACCCGAGAGAGGTCGAGGATGTTGTTCACCAGGCTCATGAGATTGGACCCGGCGTTCCGGGCGATCCGCACATACTCCTGCTGGTCCTGGTTCAGCGTCGTCTCCCAGAGCAGGTCCACCATCCCCAGGATGGCGTTGAGGGGGGTCCGGATCTCGTGGCTCATCCGGGAGACGAACTCGCTCTTCGCCCGGTCGGCGGCCTGGGCCGCCTCCTTGGCCCGCTGCAGCTCGATCTTGTGCCGCTTGAAGTCAGAGACGTCCACGAAGACCGAGACCGCGTAGTCGGTCTTCCCGCCCTCCCCATAGACCGGGCTCGCCCAGACCTCCAGCGCGGTGGTGCGCCCTCCCCCCCGGATCTCCAGGTCGTCGACCTTGCAGGCCTCCCCCTTGATCGCCCGGACCTGCGGGAGGAGCTCGTACGGGTAGAGCTTGTCCGTCCCGCTCACGTAGGCGAGACAGGTGGACGAGAACTCCCGGAGGTTGAAGCCGCTCTGGGCCCCCTTGTTCAAGAGCAGCCGGGCGGGCTGGCTCGCGAAGACCACCTCCCCCTGGGCATTGACCACCTCCGTCGCCAGGGGAAGCCCGGAAATGATCCGGCCCACCTCCTGGACCCGCTGCTGGTGGGCCTGGTCGCCCCACTTCCAGGTGGCCAGGCGCTCCACCTGCCGCAGGAGCTTGGCCATGAACTCCACCTCCTCGTCCTCGTGCCGCCGGACCGCCCGGTGATAGAGGATGAGCACCCCGTCGGTCCCCTCCCCGCTGTGGAAGGGCAACCCGAGCGCCGTTCGGAACCCCGCCTTGGTCGCCTCGGCGGCCCGCATCCGGTTGGGGTCGTCCCCCACCACGTGGACCCACTGGTTCTGCGCGCTTTCCCAGGTCCGGCCGGCCAGGCCCTCTCCCGGGGACACCGCCGCCTCGAAGCTGGCCTCCTCGAAGGCCGTGAGGTCCAGCTCCTCCTTCCACCAGGCGCCCCGCCAGAACAGCTTCTTCCGGGGCGCGTCGAAGAGCCAGTACTCCCCGGCCTCCCAGTCGGCTCCGAGGCAAAAGGCCCGGACCAGGGTGGGCAACGCGTCCGGGAAGACCTCCACGCCCGCCAGGATCCGTCCGATGGCGCCCTCCAGAGCCGCCTTGAGCTCCGCCCGGCGCCGACGGTCCACCTCCTTCTTCAGGACGTGACGGACCTTCAGCAACAGTTCCGTCCGCTCGTGCAGGAGCTTCTGCGCCTGCTCCGGAGGGACCTTCCCCTTGGGCAGGAGGTCGCGTTCGAGACCCGGATCGCCGCTCACGCCCCCTACCCCGGTGACTTCCGCTGGCCCGTGGCGCACGATCGCACCGACCCTGCGACCCGACGGACCTATGGAATCCATGTCCGAAGGGTGATAAAAGGGTAGGGAGCCTCCCTGCCCGCCCCCCGGCCTTCCGACGGGCCCGTCCGCCCCCGTCCGTCGGGGGGATACTTCCCTTACCCGGTCGGCCCGACCCTCCCGTCCCGCCGGGCCCCGTCGGAGGGGCCCCGGGCTCTTCCCCCTCGGCGCCGGGAGCGTCGGGCCCCCCCTTGGCCTCCCCGACCTTGGGGCCGGAGGCCAGGGGCCGTTCCCCGGTGCCCCGGGGGCCTCCGGGGTCCACCGGGTCCTCCGCAGGCCGGTGGGCGAGGCGGGGACGGGAGAGGTACGTCCCGCCCGAGGGGGCCGGACCCGGGAGGGGAGCCCAAAGCCTTTTTAATGTGTCTTTTTGACACATAAGCGACCATGAGGAGGGTCCACCCCGTCTGGGTCGTCCTGGTGGCCGCCGCCGCCCTGCTGGCCGGCCTCGCGGGGGGCACCTGGCTGAGACCGGCGGGCGGGACGGTCGGTCCGGGCGCCCGAGGGTCCTCCGTCCTCTCCATCACCGCGGCCGGCCTCCTGGACGCGGCCTTCCCCGCGGTGGCGGCGGTCCTGGCCAACGAGACCCCTTCCATCTCCGTCCCCGGCGCGGCCCAGCAGTACCAGGGGAGCCTCCAGGCCCTGGAAGCGGTCAGCCAGCTCCATGAGCCCTTCGATGTCGCCGCCTCCGCGGACTTCCGCCTCATCCCGGAACTGCTCGAGCCGGCCAACGCCCGCTGGGAGGTCCTCTTCGCCACGTCCCCCCTGGTCCTCGCCTACGACCCGACGAGCTCCGCCCTCCGCGGGATCAACGCGTCCAACTGGCCCGCCCTGCTCGATCGCCCCGGCGTGCTCCTCGGCGTGGCCAACGCCTCCACCGACCCCGACGGGTTCAACGCCATCTTCGCCCTCGAGCTCGAGGGGCTCCTCACCCAGGGGAACCTCTCCTCCCTCTACGGACACTTCTTCTCCGGGGCCCCCGGGAGCCTGGCCCAGCCCAATCCCAGCGACACCCGCCTCGTCCCCGAGACCTCGGCGGGGACCGAGCTGGCCCAGGGCGACATCCAGGCCTACTTCCTGTACCAGGCCTACGCCACCACCCACCACCTCTCCTACGTCGCCCTCTCCCCGGCCGTGGACCTGGGGAACTTCTCGGCCCCGGACCTTCAGTTCTATGCCAGGGCCTCCACGAGCATCCTGGGTCCCTCCGGCCCCGAGCTCGTCCAAGGGGCCCCCATCGCCTTTTCGGCCACCGTCCCGGGGAACGCGCCCAACGCTACCCTGGGCGAGCTCTTCGTTCACCTCCTGCTCACGCCCGTGGGAGCCCAGGTCCTCCTGGCGCAAGGGTTCCAGCCGATCGCCCCGGGCTACGTCCAGGGCCCCGGGCCCCTTCCCCCCTATCTCGCTCCCCTCACGGCCCCCCTTCCGGCGGTCCTGAGCGCCGAGATCCCGTGAAGACCCCCTCCCAGCCGGAGGCGCGGATCCGGCTCCCCCCCAAGCGCCCCTGGGGCACCGTGCTCCCGGCGGTCCTCGGAGGCTCCCTGGTCCTCCTCTTCCTCCTTCCCCTCCTCGCCTTGGTCACCTACGCCCCGCCCGGCGAGATCTTCCAGGAGGCGACGAACCCGGGCGTCCTCGCCTCCCTGGCGGTGACCCTCCTCGCCTCCGGGCTCGCCCTCGCCATCACCCTCGCGCTGGGGGTGCCCCTGGGGTATCTGTTGGCACGGCGGTCCTTCCGGGGGAAGGCCCTCCTCCACTCGGTGGTGACCCTCCCCCTGGTCCTCCCCCACCTCGTGGCGGGGCTCGCCATCCTACTGCTCTTCTCCCCGGCCTCCCCCCTCGGGGCCTGGGCGGTCCGCCTGGGGTTCCCCGTCTTCGAGACCCTCTGGGGGGTCGTGCTCGTCATGGTCTACGTGAGCGCCTCCTACACCGTGCTCAGCAGCGAGCTCGCCTTCCGGGCCGTGGATCCCTCCGTCCTCGAAGCCGCCCGGAGCCTGGGCGCGACCCCCGGGGAGGTCACCGCCTCCGTCACCCTGCCCCTGGCGTTCCGGGGCATCGTTGCCGGCGCCCTCCTCTCCTGGTCCCGGGCGGTGAGCGAGATCGGCGGCTTCCTCATCCTGGCATACGCCGTGTACCCGTCCGCGCTCTACACCGGTCCGGTCACCAGCCCCATCTCCGTCTACATCTTCAACCTCTACCAGTTGGGGGACCTTTCGGGGGCCGCCGCGGTCTCCTCCCTCCTGGTCCTCATCGCGTTGACCCTCTTCCTGGCCGTCCGCTTCGTGGAGGGTCGGGGCGCCCTCCCCTGGGTCCGGGGGGACCTCCTGCCTTGAGCGGGCTCGTGGTCCGGGGGCTTCGGACCCGGGTGGGGGACTTCTCCCTGGGGCCGATCGGCTTCGAGCTCCGCCCCGGGGAGGTGCTCGGCCTCCTCGGCCCCTCCGGGTCGGGGAAGACCACCCTTCTGCGCGCGCTCTCGGGCTTCCTCCCCGTCCCGGAGGGCTCCGTCTCCCTGGAGGGAAGACCCCTCGCCGCGCTCCCACCGGAAGAGCGGGGCGTGGGCTACGTCCCCCAAGGGCTGGGGCTCCTGCCTCACCGGACCGTCCTGGGGAACGTGCTCTACCCGCTGGAACTGCGCGCCCGCCGGGACGCCCGGGCCCGGGCCCTCGCCCTCCTCTCAGACCTCGGCCTTACGGTCCTGAGGGACCGCTACCCGGGGACGCTGAGCGGGGGGGAGCGACAGCGGGTGGCCATGGCCCGCGCCCTGGCCGCCGAGCCTCGCTGGCTGCTTTGGGACGAACCCTTTGCAGGGCTGGACCTGGAGGCCCGGGAGGACCTGCTCGACCTCTTGGGGGCCACGTTGGAGACCCACCACCTACCCACCGTGATCGTGGCGCACGAGCCGGCGGTGGCCTTCTCCCTGGGACGCCGTTTCCTCCTCCTCCAGGACGGGCAGGCCCGGTTCGAGGGCTCCCCGGAAGAACTTAGACGGAGGCCTCCGAGCGCCTTCGCGGCCCGTTTTCTCGGCTGCGAGAACGTCCTCTCCTTCGAGGACTTAGAACGCTACCCCGGCTCCCGGCTCGCCCGGTCCCTCCGGTCTCTCGCGGGGCCCGAGGGGGTCGCGCTCTTCTCCCGGGACCTCCTGCCGGTCTCGGGGGGAGGGCCGGGGACCTGGCCGTTCACGCTCAACCGCCTCCTCCCCCTCCCGGACGGGTGGCTCCTCAAGGGGGACTCGGAAGGGCTCCCCCTCCGGGTGCACCACCCCGAGACCCCCGGAGCCCTCCCCGCCCCTGGCACCAGGCTCAGCGTTTCCCTCCGGAGCGAAGCCCTCTTGCCTCTCGGGGCCTCTGAGGCACCGGTCCATGCGCCGCAATGAGCTGGTCCTCACTCCCCTGGACCTCCGGCTTCTGGCCCGTCTCGCGCAGACCCCCCATCTCGCCCAGGTCTGCCGCGAACTAAGGATCGGCCGGGACCAGGCGAACTACCGGCTCCGGCGGATGGGTCGCTACCTGGGACGTCCGGTCGTCACGGCCCGGAAAGGTCCGCCCGGCTCCTCGTGGACCCGGCTCACGGGGGCCGGACGTCAATTGCTCTCCCAGCATCCCGGCACCCCCCTTCGGTCCCTCCGGTCCCACCGGTCCCCCGGCGCCTTGCTCTTCGGCCGATACTCGGGGGGCCCGCCCCCCTCCCTCACCACCGAGCGCGGGCTCGTCCTCTCCGTAGGCTTCCCTGGCCAGGAAGGAGAGCTCCGGGGGGTGACGGTGGACCCGGAGGCCGTTCTCGTGGCCCGGGGCCGGTTCCCGGCAAGCGCCCGCAACGTCCTGCCCGCCCGGATCCTCTCCCTCAAGCCGCGGGGCTCGCTGCAGGTCCTGGCGGAGGTGGAAGCGGGGGGCGAACGGCTGCCGGTGGCGCTCACGGAGGCCGCCGTGAGCGCCCTCCGGCTCCGGAAAGGCTCCCGGGTGTTCCTCTACCTCAAGGCCACCGCCCTCCGCCCCGTGGCCCCCTGACCAATCCCTTTCCCAGCCGCCGCAAGGGCTTACCCTCGGCAACCTTCATCCTCCCGGGGGAGGTCCTTCCCGGTCGCGCGCTGCCTGCCGTGCGAGGCCCCAACCATGACCACCGATCCGGTCGGGCTCATCCGCGGGAAGGGCCGGTTCCTCGACGACCTCCGCTTCCCGGACCTCCTCCATCTGAAGGTCCTCCGGAGCATCCATGCCCGGGCCCGCCTCCTCAAGGTGCCTCCCACCCTGCTCGGTCGGGACCTTCATGCGGTCCTCCCTTCCACGGGAGAGGGAGCGGCCGCGGGACTCACCGGGGTCGGGGAACCTGCCGTGGCCCAGGAAGAGGTCAACTACGTGGGCCAGCCGATCGGGGCCGTCGTCGCCCCCACCCTGGCAGAGGCGGAGGACCTGGCCGCCGAGGTGGACGTGGAGTACGACCCCCTTCCCCCCGTGGTCACCCTCCGGCAGGCGCTCTCTTCCCCGCCCATCCACGCCGGGCTCTCCTCCAACGTGATGACCGAGTTCACCTTAGGCGAGCCGGTGGGGGACCTGGGCGCCCCCGTGGTCCTGGAGGACCGCTTCCAGATCGCCCGGGTGGCCGCCAACCCGCTGGAGACCCGGGGCGCGCTCGCCCTCTTCGAAGGCGGGCGGCTGACCCTGTACGCCTCCACCCAGTCGGTCTATTCCGTTCGCGGGGGTCTCAGCCAGTCCCTCGGCCTCCCGCCCGAGGCGATCCGCGTGGTGCAGACCGACACGGGGGGGGCCTTCGGGTCGAAGGGGTCGCTCTACCCGGAGTACGTCCTCCTCGCCCACACCGCCATGCGGACCGGTCGGCCGGTGAAGTGGATCGAGACCCGGAGGGAACACCTGACCTCCTCCCGGCACGGGCGGGGCACCGAGGGCCATGTGCGGCTCCACGCCGGGCGCGATGGCCGGGTCCAGGCCCTGGAGGGGGACATCCTCGTGGACGCCGGAGCGTACCTCTGTGGCCTCAACGGCTCCACCCCCCGCTTCATCGGCTACCAGCTCACCGGACCCTACGGGATCCCCCGCGCGTTCGTCCACGCCCGCTCCCTCTACACGAACAAGGTACCGTTGGGGCCGTACCGGGGAGCCGGTCGGCCCGAGGCGGCCTTCCTGATCGAGCGGATGATGGACCGGCTGGCCGACGAGCTCGGGCTGGACCCCGTGGAGGTGCGCCGACGGAACACCACCGAGGCACCCACCGTCTCCCCGCTGGGGCTCCAGCTCCCCCCCAGCCGACCTTTCCTGGAGGAGGCCGTGAAGGCCCTCCCTTGCCCTTCGCCCCTCCCCCAAGGGGCCGGGTTCTGCTTGTTCGTCCTCGTCCCGGCCTTAGCCCCCGGCGAGGGGGCCCGGCTGCTCGCCCGGGACGGGAAGCTGGAGGTGGGGGTGGGTTCCCATAACCACGGCCAGGCCCACGGTGCGTGGACCCGGTCGCTTCTCACCGAGGAGCTCGGGGTCCCGCCGGAGCGTATCGTGGTCCACAACGCCGACACCGACTTCCTCTCCCGGGGGATCGGGTCCTGGGGCAGCCGCTCCGCCATGGCCGGGGGGGCGGCCCTCGTGGCGGCGGCCCGACGACTTCGGCGGCAGGTGGAGGAGCGGACCGGGGGGTTCGATCTCGACCGCCTGCTGGGGGGGGAGTGGGACGTCACCCTCTTCGAACCGCAGTCCGGCCAGATGAACTCCTTGGGCGCCAACGTGGTCCGGGCCCGGGTCGACGATCTGGGCCGGGTGACCGTCGAAGAGGTGCTGGCCTACTACGACCTGGGCCGGGTCCTGGTCCCCGCCGCCGCGGAGTCCCAGGTCGTCGGGGGCACGCTCCAGGCGATCGGAGAGACCCTCTCCGAAGAGGTGGCCTACGACTTGAACGGCCAGGTCCTCACGGGCAGCCTGGCCGATGCCGGTCTCCTTCCCTCCAGCCCCGCCACCCCGGTCCGGGTCGAGTTCCATGGCGCCCCCTCCCCGATCCCCCCCGGGGCCAAGGGCGTGGGGGAGTCCCCCACCGTCGGCGTGCCGCCCGCCCTCGTCCGGGCCCTGGAAGGCCTCCTCCGACACCGGATCACGGACCTGCCCGTCCGGCCCGCGCAGCTACTGGGGGGGCCACGGCCCGAGGCGGCCCAGGCCCTACCGGTGGAACCTTGAAGGGTCCGGGCCGCAGCGGGCGGGCCGGGGTCAAACCGTACCGCTCCCGGGCCTTCGGGCATCAAGGCTCCCCCAGGGCTTCGTGGTAGGCCTCGAGATACCGCAAGACCACCCGGTCCCAGTCGAAACCCTGGGCGGTCTCCCGCGCCCTCGCCCCCGACCTCTGACGCACCTCCTCCGAGGCGAGGAGAGCCCTCACGGCTTGCGTGAACCCCTCCACGCTGGAGACCACCCTCCCCCCCCCGGGCCGGGCCAGCTCCTCCGCCGCCCCGGCCTCGAACGCCACGAAGGGGAGCCCGGAGGCCATCGCCTCCAACAGGGCCAGGCCAAACCCCTCGTACTGCGATCCCTGGACGTACACGTCCGCGGCGCGGTAGACCCCCAGAAGGTCCGGTTGCGAAAGGGCCCCCAAATAGGCCACCTGCAACCCCCGCCGATCGGCCAGCGCCTTCACCGAGGCGAGGTCATGGGCGGTGCCCGGCAGGTCCCGGCCCACCACCGCCAGGGCCACCTCCTCGCGGAGCGGCGCCAGCGCCTCCACCAGCCGGTCCACTCGCTTGTTCGGCCAAAGGCCGCCGACGTAGAGCGCGATGTGCGGCCGGTCGATGGCGCCCCCGGCCCGCAGGTCGGCCGGCGGGACCAACCCCCCGAACCGCGAAGCGTCGAACCCCTCCCCCACCACCCGCACCCGGTCCGAGGGGTAACCGAAACGCGTGACCCGGCGCGCCTCGGCCTCGGTGAGCGCCAGGTAGCGCCGAAAGGCCCGGAGCGCCCGGGGCAGGTAGCTCTCGAAGTAGAGCCGGTTCCCGGCCGAGGGCTCCATCATCCACTGGTAGAAATCGTGGGGGGTCACCACCTTCGCCCCCGGCAGGAGCCGGGCCACCGGCAGGAGGAAGTCGGCACACCAGATCCGGTTCCCGCTCAGGTGCAGGACGTCGTAGTCCAGCGAGCGCACGGCCCGCCAGTATCCCCGAGGGACCCGGTAGCCCCCGAACCGCCGGAGCGCGAGCCGGTGGACGGAGATCCCCTCCCGCTCCTCCACCCTCGGGGAGCCCGGTTCCTCCTGCGTCAGCACGGAGACCGGGTGCCCGCGCCTGACCAGCGCCCGGGCGAGCCCGTGGGTCCATCGCTCCGTCCCTCCCTCGACGGGGAGGTAGCGGTGATTGATGAGCAGGACCCGCACGGACCGGGATAGGCCCTCTCCTACAAGGGGTTGCCGGCCGCGCCCTCTCCCGGGTCCTACCGAAGCCGCGGGCGCCTCAGCTGGAACGCGCTTTGGACGGGGCGGCGCGGAACGGGTAACGCAAGAGCGCCGCGACCCCTCCCAGGCCTCGGAGCCGTCGCCCGGCCTCCCCGTCCGCCCGCACGATCAGGACCTCGGACTGCGCCTGGTGGGCGCTCTCCACCAGGTCTTGCACCGGGCGCTCGGTGAGCCGGTCCTCCAGGACCAGGAGCGTCTCGACGGCCGAGGCCTGGACCGCCTGGGAGACCTCCCCGTCCCCCACCGCGCTCAACCCCCCCTCCCCTAGCGAACGGAGGAGCCGCTCCACCGTCGCCTCTTCCTGGGCCACCACGCTCGCGGAGAGCGCCTCGGCGGCCTTTCCCGAGCGGAGGAGCTCGTGGACCCCAGGCAGGCCGGACTCCGAGGTGCCGAAGACCCGGATCCGGCCCCTCCACTCCGGGAAGCGCTCCCCCAAGCGCCGGGCCAGCTCCTCCTTGAAGAACCCCGGCCCGGAGACCACCACCCCTTGCCCCCGGGTCAGCTCGGGGGCCAGCACCTTGAGAAGCTCCTCCACGTATCCCTCCCGGTCCTTCTCCCGGCCCGACGCCTTCGTCCGGCCGTACTTGCCCAACCCCCGGGCGTCCCGTTCGTCGACGATCTCCACCGACCGTCCCTTCAACCGGACCACCGCGGAGGAGCTCGTGTCCGCGCTCACCAGGAGGAGGACCGGCTCCTCGGGGTTCCGGAGCCCCTCCTCCAGGAGGGTCCGGTCCGAGGGGGAGAGGGCGGACTTGGTGACGGTCACGTCCGCCCCCACCTCCAGGTCTAAGGTGTGGTAGCGCCCCCCCTCGGGACTCTCCTCGGTGATGGGGCCGGTGACCCGGACGTGCCCGGTGAACTCGTGGAACTCCACCCGCTCCACCCGTACCGTGAGGAAGAGCGTCCGCCGGTCCCGCTGGGCCGCCGGGGTGTCCGAGGGGGCCTCCGAGTCCCGGCGGGTGGTCACCGCGCCCACCCGGTCCCCCGGGGCCAGCAGTCGGGAGAGCCTCCAGAGATCGCTCGGGGTCTGCACCTTGAGCCGCAGGACGCCCGTATGCGGGTCCTGGAAGAGGAGCTTCACGTCACCCGGGCCCTGGAGCCCCCCACCCCACCGGACCGATAAGGCCCCACGGGGGCCGGGCCCCTCCTTGTGCGTTAGGTCGACGGAAGGCAAGGCTTATCTGCCACCGCGTGCATATGCTGTTTGTCCGACAAACGGATGGGCAGTGTCCGACGGCCATGGCCGAAACCTCCGAGCGCGTAACCGTGCGCATCCCACAGGAGATCCTCGAGGGTCTCAAACGCATCCAGGAGGCCCGCGGCCACCCCACCATCTCCGACACCATCCGGGTCGGCCTTGAACACTACATCCAGGTGGAGCTTCCCTCCGCCCGGGCCCGCAAGACCGTGGTGAGCCTCCCCCATCAAGACTACCTCCACCTGGAGGAGCTGGCCGAGGAGGGCGTCTCCGTGGACATCGACGACGCCATCCGCACGGCGGTCCGGGAGTACATCCGGACCCGCCTGGAACAGTTCGGGGGCCGCCCGTCCCCCCCCGACCCCAACAGCGCCAAGGGACCCCCGGACGGGGCGATCCTTTCCGAGAGCGGTTCCTCCGGGGCTTGAACGCACGAGGGACCGGGACCCGCCCATGGCCGAGCCCTCCCCGACCCCGCCGGGCGCCCTCGACCCCTCCTGGGCCGAGCTGGCCCGGCCGCCGAAAGGGCTGGTGGTGGGCCTCGGCGGGGCCGGCTCCGAGGCCGTCAGCGAGGTGTACGACCAGGCCTTACCGGGCGTGGACACCCTCGCCATCAACACCGACGGCCAGCACCTGCTCCGAAGCCGGGCGCACCAGCGGATCCTCTTGGGCCAACGGGAGCTCAAGGGTCGCGGGAGCGGTGGGAACCTCCCCTCCGTGCTCAGGGCCACCGAGGAGGCCCGGGAGGAGCTCAGGAACCGCCTGCGCTCCTACGACCTGGTCTTCCTGGTCGCCGGGCTGGGGGGAGGGACCGGCAGCGCCCTCGCCCCCTTCTGCCTGGCCCTCGCCCAGGCCGAGGGGGCGGTCCCCATCACCAGCGTCTTCCTCCCCTTCCACGCCGAGCTCACGGGCAGCCGGGTCCTCCGGGAGAACACCGTGCGCGCCCTCTCCGAGCTCAAGCGGGCCGGGGGCCTCTTGCTCCCCTTCTCCAACGAGAAGCTGCGCCGCTACGACCGGCTCCCCGTCCGCCAGGTCTTCCAGTTCCGGAACGCCTACCTGAAGGCCCTGGTCTCCGGGCTCATGGACATGCTCCAGCATCCCTCCGAGGTGAACGTGGACCTCTCGCACCTCCACCGCCATCTCTCCCGGGGGGGCCTGACCACGCTGCTCACAGGGGAGGGTCACCCTTCCGACCCGGGCGGACTCGCCCGCCAGGCGCTCCACGACGGCCTGCTGGATTTCCGCCTCTCCGAGGCGGGTCCGGCCCTGCTCTTCGTGGAGGGGGGTTCGGAGCTTACCCTGGGAGCCTACCACCGGGTCGTGGAGGCCTTCCGCACGGAGCTCAAGGACCCTCCGGATCTCATCCCCGGCATCCGGGTCCACGAGGAACGATGGGATTCCGTCCGGGTCACGCTGTTGCTGGGAGGCCTCCCCGAGGAGTCCCTGGCCCAGGCCCTGGGCTCGCTGGGGCCCTAGCCCCCCCCGGGGCGGCCTCCTCCCGGAGGTCCAGCTCGTTCTGGAGCAGGACCACGCACTGGGAGGCGCGCAACGACCGTGGCCCCAGCCGGACCCGGGGGATGCCCGAGGCAAGGAGGAGCTCCCGCTCCCGGGGGGTCGGGTCGAGCACATCCCCGAGCACCCCGGCCGCCTCAGGGCCTACCGAGGCGCTCCTCAGCGGCGTCCCCCCCTCCTCGGCCCAGAAGGCCCCTGGCTGGCGGACGAACGCGAGGAGGTCCTCCTCCGTCCCGGGACCGACGAAGACCCCGGGGCTCGCCTCCAGGGTCCGACCTTCATGGCCGGCGGCACGGACCAGGGCGTTCTTCAGCAGGGCGGCGGTGGAGCGCTCGTCCGGGTTGAGATAGCGCAGCCGCTCCCCCACCAGGTGGACCCGTCGCCCGTGCCCTCCGTCCCGCAGGAGCAAGAGATCGAGCTCCGTGTCCCTCCGGATCCCGTTGGAGACCAGGAAGGCCGCACCCACCGCCTGGGCCACCTCGTCCATCCTCCCCCCCCCGCTGGCCAGGTCGTTCAGGGAGAAATCCCCATCCGGGGGGACCCGGTGCACAAGGAGCAGGAACCGCCTCACGGGGGCCTCTCACCCCCGGGAGGGGCGCGGGGATCCCCGATCAGTCCTCTAGGTCCCGGTCCCGGGGGATCCGGGGGGGAAGCTCGTCCGGGGAGGAGAAGCCGTCCTCTTCCTCGTCCTTCTGCCAGACGTGGTCCCCCAGATGATGGTAGATGTCCTGGTCCGCCGGGGGGAAGGAGACACCCCCCAGGGAAGGGGGGGTCGGTAACCGGACCAGGGTGGGGGATTCCAGCGGCTCTCCGGTCTCCTCCGCCTCTTCCCGGGCCAGTTCCAGGATGCGGTCCTTCCGGAACATCCAGTAGTGGATCCGCCATTCCCTACCGTCGTAGAGGGTGGTTTCGTCCCGCTCGGTCTCCAGGATGCCGCAGTCCTCCAGCATATAGAACGTGTCCCGGTCGTCCGGCTCGAGCACGTTGTCGATGATCCGCTCGTTGAACCCGAAGAAGTTGAGGATGTTCGAGGCGATCGCCTCCGCGTCCTCCTTGCGCATCCCGTCATGACCGACGCTGCGACGGACCGCCATGGACAGGGCGTTCAGGTCGATGGTCGCGGAACTCCCCTCCAACCGGACGGGGACCCGGTCCCTGGGGGTGTCCCACTCCACCTGCTCCAGCGGCAGGGGACCCTTCAACGACACGCGCTGCCCCCCGGAAATGCCTGTCTTAAGCTTGCTCGACATGCTGAAGAAATAAAGACCCGACGGGGGCCATAAACCTTCCCCCCATTTTGGTTCACCTCCCGTGTGAGGGTCCGTCACGCCTCCTCTCGGAGGGGGGCGTTCCCCTCGGCGGTGGGCCCGCCGGCCTCGGGGGTGCCGGAGCCACTTCCCGCGCCCGCCCCAGACAGACCCCTCCGTCAGGCTCTGGAGTACCGAAATTGTTTCCGACGCCCACCCCAGAGGAGACCCTCCGTCGGCCGGGAGGTTGTTTATACGGGACCCCGGGTCCCCCTCCCCCCATGGCGGCCAAGGGAGATCCCCCACCCCGCTCCCCTCCCGAGCCTTCCCCGGAGGAAAGGGAAGCCACGCGACAGATGCTCTCCCTCCTCCAGGACCAGGCCGCCGGGTTCTTCGCCATCTGGACGCTCGGGATCGGACTGGAGGGAGGATATTTTGCCGCCCTGGCCCGGCATCCCGAGGGCCTCACCGACGAGATCCTCTCCCGGGAGACCCGGTCGGACCGCCTCTACACCCAGACCTTCCTGCGGGCGGCCTACAGCGCGGGCTTCCTCGAGTTCGAGACCGGGAGGTACCGCCTGGCGTACGGCCTCGAGGCCCCGCTCCTTCGTCCAGACTCGCCGGTCTACTTCGGGGGGACGGCCCGGTTCCTCAGTGCGCTCTCCGGCCCGCTCACGTTCCTCCAGGCCCATCTGAAGGACGGCGAACGGAGCTGGTGGGACCGGTTCCCTCCCGAGGTCGGCGCCACCCTCCCGGAGAGCACCCGGACCTTCTACACCCGGCTCCTGCGCAAGGGCTTCGCCGCCGTTCCCGGGCTCGCCGACCGCCTCGCGGCCCCGGCGGAGTTCGTGGAGCTGGCCTGCGGGCGGGGCGGGGGCCTGGTGAGGATCGCCGAGGCCTATCCGAACCTCAGGGTCGTGGGCGTGGAGTCCGACCCCACCAACCGGAAGGCCGCGGAGGAGGCCCGGGAGAGGAGCCCCGCGAAGGACCGGATCTCCTTCCCGGAAGCCTCCCTGGAGGAGGGCCCGCTCCCGCCCGCCGACATCGTCCTGCTCAACCTTGCCTTCCACGAGATCCAGGAGAAGGAGCTCGTCCTCGACCAGATCGGCCGGGCCCTGCGTCCCGGGGGGCATCTGCTGGTGAGCGAGTTCCCCTTCCCCGACTGGCCGGAGATGGACCGGTTGCGAACCCCCGGCGGGAAGGTGATGGCGGGCCTCCAGTACCTGGAGGCGCTCCTCGACGACCAGCTGATCCCCTCCTCTCATGTGGCCAACTGGCTTCGGAAGAAGGGATACCGGGACGTGGGGGTCGTGGACCTGGCACCGGTCCATGTGCTGGTCCACGGGCACCGCTGAGCCGACCTAGGTCAGAGCGACGAGGTCCCGGGGCTCGTAGCCCGGGGGGGGCCGTCCGACGATGGGGATGGGCTCCCCACAACGCGGGCATCGGTTCGACTCCGTGAGGTTCCAGGATCGGAGGAAGAAGCCGAACCGCTCCACGACCACGGCCTGGCAGCGGGGGCAGTAGGTGTGCTCCAGGGGGTGACCCCAGACGTTCCCCAGGTAGACGTAGCGCAAGCCCTCTTCCCGGGCGATGGCGTGCAGGGCCTCCAGGGTCCGGATCGGGGTCTCGGGAAGGTCCCGCATCTGGTAGTCCGGGTGGAAGCGCAACAGGTGGAAAGGGACGTCCGGCCCGAGCTCCTTGACCAGGAACCGGGCCACCCTCCGCAGGGCCTCCGGGTCGTCCCCCACCTCCGGGACGATCAGGTCGGTGACCTCCACATGGATCCCCTTCCCCTTCAACCCCACCAGGCTCTCGAAGATGGGCTCCGGGCCCTTCGCCTGGACGTAGCGCCGGAGGAATCCCGCCTCCGCGCTCCCCTTGAGGTCCACCGAGACCGCGTCGAGCTTTCCGGCCAGATACCCCACGGCCTCCCGAGTGAGGTACCCGTTGGTCACGAAGTTCGTGAAGAGGCCCGCCCGGTGGGCCTCGGCCATCACGTCCGAGGCGTACTCGGCGAAGATGCTGGGCTCGTTGTAGGTGAAGGTCACCCCCGCGCATCCCTCCCTTCGGGCCCAGGCGATGGCCTCCTTAGGCGACAGGCTCCTCCCCTTGGCCTCGCGCTCCTGGCTGATCTGCCAGTTCTGGCAGTAGGCGCAGCGCCAGTTGCAGCCCACCGTCCCCAGCCCGAAGACCCGGGTCCCGGGGTGGAAATGGGCCAGCGGCTTCTTCTCCACGGGGTCCACCTGGATGGCGGCCACCCTCCCGTACGTCTGCAGGCGAAGATGGCCTTCCACGTTGGCCCGGACGAAGCAGAAGCCGTGCGACCCCAACGGGATCGTGCAATAGCGGGCACAGGCCAGGCAACGGACCTTCCCTCCGGGCAACTCCCGGGCGAGCTCGGTGGCCGCCGGCACTCCCCCCGCCGCCATGGCCGCCACAGGCGGCCGGACCACAAGAAATGGCCCTGCCAACCCCCCCTCCCCTCACTCTCCCGGCGGGACGGCCCGGCGGGGAAGGAGCCGCGTCCCCCAAACGTTCATGTCCCGGGGCGGCTCCCTCGCCCCATGAGCCAGGGGGTCACGCTCGGACCCCCTTGGCAGGAGCCCGTCCCTCCGCCTCTCCCCCTCCTTCCCCTGGAGGCCGAGATGGCGGAGGCGCTGCGCCCCCCTCCGGCTCTGGTCGAGCGGGTCCGCCAGGCGAGGGAGGCCCTCGTCCGCCGGGCCACCGAGGAGGCGACCCTCCTCGGGGTCCCCCTCAAGGAGGCCCTGGTGGCCGGGAGCGCGGCCCGGGAGACCTACCTGCCCGGCCGGCTCGACCTGGACCTCTTCCTTCTCTTCGACCCGTCGCTGCCCCGGGACCGGTTGGCGGACTCCGGGCTCGCCCTCGCGGGGCGCCTCCTGGAACACCCCGTCCGCCGCTACGCGGACCATCCCTACCTACGGGGGGAGTTCGAGGGCTTCGCCGTGGATGCCGTACCGGGCTACCGGGTCGAGCGGTCCGACCGGCCCCTCACTCCCGTGGATCGCACCCCCTTCCACCAGGCCTTCCTCCTCCCGCGCCAGACGCCCCGGATGAAGGACGACATCCGGCTCCTCAAGCGGTTCCTGGGCGGTCTCGGGGTCTACGGGGCCGAGGTGAAGACCGAGGGTTTCTCGGGGTACCTTACCGAGCTCCTGGTCCTGCGCTACGGGTCCTTCGGGGGGGTGCTGAGAGCCGCGCAAGGCTGGCGGATCCCCCAGCGCCTCTGCCCCCCGGGACCCGAGCCGGCGGTGATGGAGGACGCTGCCCTGGTCCTTCCCGACCCGGTCGACCCCCACCGGAACGTCTCCTCCGCCCTCTCCCGCCGGAGCTTCGCCCTCTACCTGCTGGGGGCCCGGGAGTACGCCGGACGTCCCCGCAGGGAGTTCTTCGATCCTCCTCCCTATCGGCCGTCCCGTCCCGAGGCCCTGCTCGCCCGGCTCCGGGAACGGCAGAGCACGGTCAGCGTCCTTCTGCTCCCGGACCCGGGCAAGGTCCCCGACGTGATCTGGCCCCAGCTGAGGAAGGCCGAGCGGGCGCTCCGGGACACGCTGGGGCGGCTTGGGTTCGGGGTCCTGGGGACCGCGTCCGCCCTCTCGGCGGGCCAGGTGGCGGTCCTGGTGGAGACCGATCGCTCCGCGCTGGCCCCGGTCCGGGTCCACGAGGGCCCCCCGGTGGGGATCCGGGAGACCCCCCAGTTCCTGGCCCGCTGGACCGGGCCGGACGCGCAGCCGCTGAAGGGACCCTACCTCACGGACGACGGGCGCCTGTGCGTCGATCTCCCCCGGGAGACCCGGGAGGTCCTGCCCATCCTGGGTTCCCTCGCCCGCGACCTGGCCCTGGGGAAGGACCTGAGGGGTGCCCTTCCCCCGGAGGGCGCCTTCCACCCCCTGGAGGAGGTCCTGGACCGGGAGGCGGTCCGGGAGGCGCTGGAGCGCCTCCTGGAGGACCGGCTCCCCTGGCTACGGTGGAACGTAGCTTCCCCGGCCCCGGCTTCCCCCCCTTCCCCCTAGAGGTTCAGGAAGAGGGCCCAAAAGCCCAGCCAGAAGAACAGGTAGATCACGATGAGCGAGGCCCAGTCCCCTTTCCGGTAGTCCGAGGAGCGGGGCCGGGCCCGTCCGATCATGAGGACCACGGCCACCGCGCAGACGATGCCCAGGAGGAGCGCCACGGCCGTTAAGGCGGGCAGGTAGATGGACCCCAGGGAGCTCCCGAGCACCGAGAGCCGCCAGGAGGCGAGGGCGACCACCACCGCGAAGACCAGGCTCATGGTGGTCGCATAGGACTGCTCCAGCTCGTGCTCGATGAACCCCCGGACGTCGAACTCCGGGAAGTGGAACTCCTTCACCGTGTCCCGCTTCGCGGGGTCCTTCCGGACCTTCTTCGCCATGGATGGGGTCAGACGAGGGGGTGGGCCTGCTCATAAAGCTCATCGGCCCGGTAGGAGGAGCGGACCATCGGTCCGCTCTCCACGCCCCGGAAGCCCGCTTCCAGCGCCAGGGCCCGGAGCCGGCCGAACTCCTCCGGCGGGACGTAGCGCGCCACGGGGGCGAACCCGCGAGCCCCTGGACGAAGGTACTGCCCCAGGGTCAGAAGGTCGACGCCCTGGGCCCGGAGCTCCCGCATGGCCACCTCGACCTCCGAGAGCTCTTCGCCAAGCCCGAGCATGAGCGAGGACTTGGTCACCCCGGCAGGGGGGTCCGTCTCCTTCGCCCATCCCAGCAGCCGCAGAGACCGGTCGTGGTCCGCCCTCCGGTCCCGGACCGACCGGCTGAGCCGACGGACGGTCTCCAGGTTGTGCGCGAAGACCTCCGGACGCGCGCGGAGGACCATCCGGAGCGCCTCCCGGTCTCCCCCCAGGTCCCCCGCCAGGATCTCCACCCGCGTGCCAGGCGAGGCCCGGTGGATGGCCCGGATCGTGTCGGCCAGGTGCCCGGCCCCCTGGTCTGGCAGGTCGTCCCGGCAGACCTGGGTCAGGACCACGTAGCGGAGCCCCCAGGAGCGCACGGCCTCGGCGACCCGGGCGGGCTCCGTGCCGTCCACGCGGCCCTGGGGGCTTCGGGTCGTCACCGCGCAGAACGCACAACGGCGGGTGCAGGTCTCTCCGAGGAGCATCAGGGTGGCCGTCCCATTGGACCAGCACTCGCCGAGGTTCGGGCAACGGGCCTCCCGGCAGAGCGTGTTCAGCCCCTGTTGGACCAGCTGCTGGTGGACGTGCTCGTAGCGGTCCCGGGGAAGCTGGCTCCGGATCCAGGAGGGTAACCGCGGGCTCGCCAGGACCGGGAGAGGGCTCCCGGCCGGCTCAGGAGGAGAGAGGGAGGGTGGCACGGGAGTACGCCTCCGCGGCCTCGGCGTATCGTCCTTGGCGGTCCAGGGCGGCGCCCTTCCCTTGCCAGGCCTCCACCGAACCCGGATCGAGCCCCAGCGCCTCGTCAAAAAGGGTCAGGGCGTCCCCCGGCCGCTCCAGGGTAAGGAGCGCCTGTCCCTGGAGGAGGAGGAGCCTCGGGTCCTGGGGGGCGTCCGCGCGGGCGTTCTCGAAGGCCCCCTCGGCCTCCTGGGCCCGCCCCTGGGCCAGGAGGGTCTCTCCCAGAAGGGCGAACGCCTCGCCGGACCGGGGGTCCCGCTCTGCGGCCGCCCGGGCGTGGCTCTCGGCCGCTCTCGCCCGGCCGAGGTGAAGCAGGATTCGACCCAGGCGGACCCGCAGGGCCGGGTCCTCCTTCCGCCCTAGGGCGAGGAGGCTAGTGATCACTTCCAGGGCCTCCCCCTCACGGGCCTGCCGAAGGAGGCCATCCACCACCCGGCAACCCTCCCCGGCCCGGGTGAGGTCCGTCCCGTGCAGGCGGGAGAGGGTCTCCACCCGTATCTGCTTCAGCCCCGGGAGGCCCGGGTCCTTCTCGAGGGCCCGTTGGAGCGCTTCGTAGGCGAGGGGATGGTCCCCCACCTCGGCCGCCCTCCGCCCCCGGTCGGCCCAGGCCCCGGCCGACTCCGGGTCCAGATGGAGGCTGAGCGCCAGGGCCTTCCCTTGTTCTTGCCAGACCTCGGGGTCCAGCGGGAGCAACCGATGGGCCCGGCGGAGGGTCTCGTAGGCCTCCACCGGCCGGTCCAGGGCCAGCTCAAGCCGACCCAGGTCCAGCAGCAGTTCCGCGGATCGGGGCTGGCGACGCAGGAGCGATTTCAGCGTCTCGGCGGCCTCGGCCGGGCGCCCGGCCTCCACCAGCAGGAAGGCCTTCCGGGTCGCGGAGGGCGCGTGCCCGGGGTCCAGGGCGAGCGCCCGACCGTAGGCCTCCTCCGCCTGGGCCGGGAGGCCTTGCCGCTCCCGGGTCTGGCCGAGCTGAAAGTAGGCCTCCACGTTCCTCGGCTCGAGCTCTGCGGCCCGCGCGAAGGCCCCTTCCGCCACCTTCCAGCTCTGTCGACGGGAGGCGAGCGTGCCGTTCAACATCTGGCTGGCGGCGTGGTTGGGGGCCAGGCGCAGCGCCCGCTGGACCGCCGGAAGGGCCCCGGCATCGTCCCCGACCCGGGTCAGCACCTTCCCCAGCTCCAACCAGGCGTCCCGGTCGTCCGGGTGGTTCTTGAGATAGCCCTCCCAAGCCTGCCGGGCCCTCTGGGGAGGGCCGGTCTGCCCCAGCGCGAGGGCCCGGATCCGGAACACCTCGTCCTTCGATCCTTGCAGGGCGCGGTAGGACTCTGCCGAGTCTATCGCCTCCGCATAGGCCCCGCTCAGATAGGCCGCCCGCGCCCGGCCCGCCCACAGCTCCGGGTCCTTCGGGTCCAACACCAGGAGCTCACGGGCGAGGTGGAGCGCCCGGGCGGGCTCCTGTTGGATCCAGGGGGTACCCAGGGCGAGCTTGCCCAAACGCGGGTCGTGAGGATGCGCGGCCAGCCCCTGCGAGAGGAGGGCCAGGGCCCGCCCCTCCTCCCCCTCCTCCAAAAGCCGCTTAATCTCGTCCCCCAGGGGGGGATCGCCCTTGGGGGCCGGGGTCTCTCCCGAGGTCCTGTCGGGGGCGGCCGCCCCGCTCAAAGGGGCCTCTACGGCGGCCTTCGGGGAAGACGGCTCCACGGTCATGGGAACGTCCAGAAGGGGAATAGGCTCCGCCTTTATGGCTTCGCCCTCCGGGCCTTTCCCAGTCGTTCCTGCAGGACCATCTCCAAAAGGCTCACCGGCATCTCGTCCTGGCTCACCCGGGCGGCCTTCCCCGGTCCGGAGGTTTCGAGGCTGATCAGTCCCTCCCGTTCCAGTCCCCGGACCGTTCTCCAGAAGGTCACCCGGCTCTGCGGTTCGGTGGAGAACTCCTCGGCCACCGTGGCATAGGTCCGGCGGACCCGGTCCACCCCCACCCAGCTTCCCGGACCCTTCAACGTCCGGGCCAGGGCAAGGAGCACTAGGAGCGCGTGAGGAGGCAGCCCCTCCAGCCGGCCCTCCGTGAAGGTGGGATAGAGCGAGGCCTTGGAGTAGCGGACGTCCTCTGGGGCGATCTCATCCGCCCCTCGCTGCTCCGCCCGGGTCGCGGCCCCGAGCAAGAGCTCCAGGGCCAGCCGGGCATCGGACTGGGGGGCGGCCACCCGCGCCACCTGTTCCGCCACCTCGCGCGAACAGGTCCCCGGCCTCAGGGCGATGGAGGCCCGGTTCTCGAGGATGTCCGCGAGCTCCTCCAGGGAGTAGGCCGGCAGATGCAACCGGTGGGTCACCCCGAAACCGCTGCGGCTGGCGGCGTCCAGCAGCGGGAGGACGTCCTGGGGCGCGATCAGTAGCAGGGAGACCCGGCCGAGCCCCACCTCGGGGCCCCGGGTGAGCAGGTAGATGAGCTTGCTTCCCTGGCGCAGGAGGGAGGTGACCTCATCGAGGACCAGGAGCGTCGGGGAGCCCATCCGGCGCAGGCCCGCCTCCAGGCTGTCGACCATCTCGGAGAGGGAATACCCCCGGTCCGGGAGCGGAAAGCCCACCCCCTTCAGCAGTTCGAGGAGCACGGCCCGGTCGTTGTTCCGCCTCCAGCAGTTCACGTACAAGGACCGCACGCCCCCCAACCGGGGCGAGTCCAGATCCCGGGAGAGCCGTCCGGCCAGGGCGGTCTTCCCGCTCCCGATCCCACCCGTCAAGAGCTGGGACCAGGCCCCTCCGCCGAGGGCGGCGTGCGAGAAACGCTCCCGCAGAAGGGCGAGCTCGCGTTCCCGATGGGGAAGACGCTCCGGGACATAGGAGGGTTCCAGGGTCTCCTCCCTAAGGAGGATCCGCCCCGTCACGAAACCTCCCTCCTCCCCCGGGACCGCCAGGCCTCCTCGATGTGTGCGGCCGCTGCCGGGACCACCTCCCGCAGCGGGGCGCTGGCGTCGACGACCCGGAACGTCTGAGGATGACGCCGGGCCAGCGCTTGGTAGGCCCGGTGCGCCCGTTCCAGGGTCCTCTCCACTTCCCACAGGGCCCTCCTCCTATGGCGTCGGGAGACCCGGGCCAGGGCCTCCTTCACCGGTAGCCTCAGCCAGAGGACCCGGTCCGGAGGGTGGGGCAGTTGCTCCTGCCAGGCCACGACCCGGCGCCGGGTGGGAGGGTCCAGGAAGGGAACCTGATAGGCGAGGGTAGAGTACAGGGAGCGGTCCGACAGGACGAGTCTCCCGTGGGAGAGCAGGCGGGAGAGGTCTCCCTGGGCGAGGGCGCGGTCGAGGGTAAAGGCGAGGGCCGCTTCCTCCCACCGGCCGCCGCCGGTGGCCCGGTGGGCCACGGAAGCGAGGTACGGGTCCCGGGGCTCCTTCCAGGGGACCACCGGGTATCCCCGGCCCCTGAGCTGTCGCCGGAGGGCCGCGGAGAGGGCGGTCTTCCCGGTCCCGTCGATGCCCTCCAGCGCGACCACGAGCCCCGGAGACGAAGCCCTCATGGGCCGCCTCCCGCGGGGTGGGGGAAGGCGAAGGGCCCCGGTCGGGAGAGAGAGAGGCCGTAGAGGCGCCGGGGGCCCTCCAGGAAGGGGATCGTGAGCCTCCCCTCCACCTCGGAGAATGAGCCCTCTCGCATCCCCATCTCCCAGAGCTCCCGGGCCCGGCGGGGCACGGTCTCCAGCGAGAGCACCGCCCCCGGCCGCGCCGGGTCGTCCAGATAGTCCGTCTCCAGGAACCATGGGCCAGGGTCCGCGAGGGCCTGCCTCACCAGCGGCCTTCTGGCCAGGAAGGAGGGGGTGACCCCGAAGCGCTCCGCGGGAGCCCGGTAGGTCCGGGTGTAGTGCTTCACCAGCCGCTCGGGGGAGAGGCCCTCCAGCCGGGCGAGGGCCTCGAGGCCGCGGTAACCCTGCGGGTCCAGGTCCTCCGTGTGGAGGATGAGCGGGCAACCCACGTCCCGGGCCAGGGCCACGGCGTCCCGAAGGATCCGGTCCTCGGCCTCCCGAAGCTCGGGAGGCACCGGGAAGTGGGCCCGGCCCACCTCGCCCAGGGCCACCGCCTGCCCGTCCTCCACCAGGCGCGCCGCCGCCCGTAGGGCCGCCCGTTGGAGGGCCTCGGCGGCCGGAAGGCCCAAGCGCTCCGTCTGGACCCCCAGGTCCACCGGGTAGGGGGCCACCACGGGGTAGGCGGTCACGTTCGTCTCCGCCTGTACCTTCCCCGCGATGGCGATCGTGGTCTCGAACTGGTCCCGGTACCCTTCCAGGTCTCCCGGGACCCCGGGAGGGTACGCCTGGGTGGCCAGGAAGAGGTGCGTCCCACCGAGGGCGGCAAAACGACGGACGGCTTCCAGCCCCCGCGGCCCGGGCTGGAGGTGGGCGTGATGGTCCACGATGGGGAGGGGGAAGGGGCGGGAGGGGGGGGCCATGGGGCGGTTCGGCCCGAA